>JAGCNN010000100.1 GCA_017645925.1 Bacteroidales bacterium | reverse complement strand
GTGAACGATTTTCTTCCAAATCTTGTCGGGGTCAACAGTCTTGACATACTTTGGATTGTCGGAATCAACTGGGTACTGCTGTACAAAGTCGCGATGTTCGATTACAGCCTTCATAAAGTCGTCAGTAATCTTCACCGAAATGTTAGCTCCGGTAACCTTGCCTGCAATGAGTTTTGCATCGATAAAGTCCACGCTGTCGGGGTGCTTGATTGAAACGCTGAGCATAAGTGCACCGCGACGTCCGTCCTGAGCCACCTCGCGCGTGGTGTTGGAGTAGCGTTCCATGAACGGCACGATTCCCGTAGAAGTAAGAGCCGAATTCTTTACTGGCGAACCGGCAGGACGCAGATGCGACAGGTCGTGTCCTACCCCACCGCGACGCTTCATCAGCTGAACTTGCTCCTCGTCGATGCGCATAACGCCTCCGTACGAGTCGGTAAGTCCTTCGTTGCCGATTACGAAGCAGTTCGACAACGAAACAATCTGCTTGGTGTTGCCGATTCCCGACATCGGACCGCCCTGCGGAACAATATACTTAAAGTCTTTCAGCAAGTCGAAGAAAACCTTTTCGTCAACTGGATTGGCGTAATTCTTATCAATTCGTGCCAATTCCGATGCAATACGGTGGTGCATATCGTCGGGAGTCTGTTCGTAAAGGTTGCCGTCCGAATCCTTCAATGCGTATTTCGACAGCCATACGCGAGCGGCAAGCTGGTCTCCATCAAAATATTTTTCTGATGCTTTCTGTGCATCGTCCATTTTGTATGTCTTCTTCTCTTCCATTTCCACTTGTATTTTGGGAGTGCTAAATTACAAATATTAGTCGCCGATGTTTTTTCATGTTATTAACAAGCCAATTTGCCTTTTGCACAATGAGTGATAAGTTTTTGTTTTTCAACAATCTAAAAAAGTGCAAGAACTTTTTTCGTGAAAATATCAACAAGCGCAAACACTTGATATTTCAAGGGAAGAGGCGAATTGGAGGATTTTTTTTAACAACATAGTTTATTTACCTATGAAATGAGATGTTTATTTGTTGATTTTCAATGGAGAAGCTATAATGAACAACATATTTGAACAAAAAGAAATCAACAAGAAAAGAGTGTGCTTTATAGGTAAAAAATATTCCGTTTTCTATTATTGTCGGAGAAATCAGCAACTAAAATTAATGTTTCATGAATACAAATGTGGGCAGTTGATGATGTCATGCTTTGTGCTTTTCAATGGAACCCCTACGGGGTTGATTCATGCACTTTGTTTTTTATTGATATGCAACCTCTACGAGGTTTTGAAATTAAATGTGGTGGAGAAAGAAAACTTGCCAAGTCTGACAACCAAAGTTGGCATTTTTACGTCTAACAAAACCAAAACTCGCCCGAAAAAGTGTATGGTTTACTCAAAAAGTCGCCCGAAAAAGTGTAAAATAAGCGACTAAAACTCTTATTACCAATTATCTACATTTTTCAACAAAATTCAGAAATCTTTTTATGCTTTGTATATCATTTTCCGCCGAAATATATCTTGTACGAGAATGACGCCAAGAACGGGAAATAGCTAACCTGATACAATTTCAACGCTGACGAATTGCTGTCTGCACTTGGATACAAGAAATAGTCGTAAGGCGTATTATTGTAGTAATAGAAGAACGGATTCTGACGGAAATACGCATTGTAAACACTGAAACTCCATGCAGCATCGCGACCTTTCTTGGTTTTGTATTCGTAGGTAAGAGCAATGTCAAGACGATGATAATCCTTCATTCTGCCACTGTTGCGTTCGCCATATATTAGGCATTCGTACATATAAAGTTCACCCTCTTCGGTAAGTGCAGGAACATACTGCTTGCCCAATGCCGGTGTGTATGGAAGTCCTGTCTGGTATGTCCAAGTTGCGCTAAGTGTGAATTTCTCGTTTATCCTGTAGTTGGCTGCAATGTTGAAATTGTGCGGACGGTCGAAGTCGTATGGAAATTCTTCACCATTGTTTATGTTGGCGTATTTACGGAACGACCGCGCGTATGTGTAGCCGACAAATCCTGTAAACCTACCAGCTTTTTTGCGTAACAGGAATTCAACTCCGTATGCCCGTCCAATTCCGCCAGTCTCGACTTTTGACTCCCAGTTGTCGTCGCCGATAAAATTGGTAAAGCCGTCCTTGTAGGTTGCAAGGTCGGTCGAAGACTTATAATAACCGCCTATTGTCATTGCCAGTTTTCCTCCAAGGAAGTCGCTTTCCCATTCCGCCGAATACTGCGTTACCTTTGCAGGATTTATATTTCCGCCAGATGGAATCCAAACTTCATTGTTCATTATGCTTCCCGAAGTGAATATCAAGTGCGAATACTGCGTTGCAGTCATGTAGCTCATACCGAGCCTATGGTTGGGCGAGAAACCAAAAGTGAGCGAAGCACGCGGTTCTATTGAAAAATCGTGGTAGGTGCTCGACATTATTCCGTTTGCCCTTACGCCGAGAGTTGCACTCGAATATTTCAGGAATTGCAGCGTTGTCGATAGGTAGGCGAAAGCGGCAGGACGATATATGTTGTTTTTCTGCTCAAAGTTGTATGTCGGTAGATACGACTGGAATTCACCCTGTACACCTGCCTCCATATTCCAGAACTTGAAAAAATCGTGCTTTACCGATGCTTCCGCCATTGTAACATCGAGCGATGATAGGAATCGGCTTCTAACATCAGGAAGTGTATCTACTTCCGGTTTTATCTTGTAGCCCGTTCGCAGTCTGTATCGCGAATGCGAAATGCCAGCCGAAAGGAAAGTCTTGCTGCCAAGTATTCGTTTGTATTGTACCGATGCCATCACATTTCCCCACATGTATCCAAGGCGAAACTGCTGTGGATCTTCAAATCTAGTTGGCTTTTTGCTTTTTAGTCCCAAGTAGTCATCACCGATATAGAAGTTTACGGTAAGCTTGTCCTTGTCGGTAGGACTCCACGAAAATTTTCCGTTGAAATCGTAGAATCCATATCCTATAAGATAGTTTTGGTCGGCTAGATATGACGCAAAGAGCAACAACGCACCAATCATAGTCTTTCGTGCGCACACTATGTAGCTTGAGTTTTTCAATCCCGCAGGACCTTCCGCTGTAGCCGAAATATCAGTCAGACCAACATGCAGCGAACCGCAGTGCTTGTTCTTGTTGCCTTCCTTCTGGGTTATGTCAACTATTGACGATAGTTTTCCTCCGTACCTTGCAGGGAAACCTCCCTTGTATATGCGTATGTCGTTTATTATGTCGGGGTTGAATGTTGAAAAAAATCCACCGAGATGGTTTACATATATTATAGGTACATTGTCGAAAAGGTACATATTCTCGCCAGGATTTCCTCCTCTTACATTCAATACGCTTGTGCCTTCACGTTGGGTGCTGATTCCAGGCAGAAGCGACATTCCCTTTGCAATATCGGGTTTTCCGCCCATCGACGGAAGTTCAGATATTTCCTTTATGCTCATGTCGGAGACATTACCGCCCTGTTTTCTACCTTGTGCCACAACAGTTACTTCGCCTAGCATCTGCTTGTCGGGAGCAAGCGAAATTCTAAGCGGAAGTTTTGTTTTGGCATCTATCGTAAGCCTTTCGGTAGCATAGCCGATGAACGATACCGAAACATTTGCAGGCAACACGGTATGAAGGCAGAAATATCCCGAATTGTCGGTTACGCTCCAGCTGTGTCCTGCGCTATCCACAACATTTGCACCAATAAGTACTTCGCCAGTTTCGGCATCGGCAACTATACCAGAAACCGAAACCTTGTTCTGGCAGATTGCAGCCAAGGCAACAAACAAAAACACCAATATTGCAATTATCTTTCTCATCGTTGCCATACATTTGGTGGATAAATTGTGTCGGTGTACTCGGTATATGCTGCAAATACTCCTAAACCGTTTTCAACATTCGAGTAAACGTTGAACATCACTGGATTGTCAAGTATGCCATCTGAATAGCGACCCTCGGTATAAAGGTAGTGCATACGCGTAAACTTGTAGTAGTTCTCGTCAACTGCCCGAAAACGAACCAATATGGGACGATACATAAACTTTCCATTGGCCCAACCATGTATAGAAGGGAAGAATTTCAGATTTACCGAGAATTGCTCTCCCTCTGCCAATTCGTTAGAAAACAACGGCAAGGGCAGACCTTCATTCTTTATAATAGGGTCGGTTATATCCATAAGAAAGACTCCAGCAAAATAACCTTGATCGTCCAGCTTCCCTTCTACAGTATAAATCTTTATCTCATAATATTTCCGCAGATTTCCTTGTTTTCTAATAGTGGTAACGAGACCTTGCAAGACTTCGCCAGATTCATCGTCAACACCAGCACTTTCAATGTATTCGAAACCTACAGGAATTTCCTTTTGTGGCACTACGCAACGGCCTCGTGCAGTATCGCCTTTGTATGCAACCACACATTCGAGGCTGTCGTTTTCGTTGGCTACAACAGTAGAAACATAATAGCCGTCGCCTTCGTAGCTTAAAGTTTCGGCAAGGTTTCCATTTATGTACAGAAGAACATTTGCGTCATCGACAAAAGCAAGCGTTGAATCATTGATATTGCCAGTTAGCGAAACATTTACCAATAGTGGCTCGCCAGCCTTCGCTATTGAGTTTACCGTTATCTTCTGCGGATAGTCGGGGAACTTGTCGGTTACCACCTTGCGGCAGGAAGAAAAAACTACAACAAGGATGACAATAATAATTATGTATTGTACAAATCTTTTCATTTTGTCAAAAATCTAAAGCATAAACCGAAATTTATAACGTTTTGATAATTACTCCTTTTAGGTTTGCCAGTAAGCATAAACCCCCATCTGTATTCAAGATTAATTCCTATGTGCTTTGCGAAATAGAACGATGCTCCCAATCCGATGTCGTCGCAAAGGTACCAAAACACTCCGGATGCCTTAAAATAAATAAGATTTACAGCGAAAACATCTGTTATATATACGCAGAAACGGAAAAACCTATTGTCGGGCTTTATGAAAAAAGGCAATATGTGAAAATTGTTCTTAATTCCTACGAAATGAGAGCCTCTACCTAATGATTCTTTGCTTAGGCTATAGAACAATCCTGGTTCCCAGAATTTAGTCACACCATAGCACGCCGACAGCGTAAAAGCATCTTTTCTTATCCTTTGGACTTCTTCGTTCATTAAATCTCGTTTCTGCAGTGTGTAAGAAACATCAAAATAAAGTCTGTCCTTAATATAGGCAGACTTCTGTGCAAAAGCCACGCTGGTGACTGCAAGAAAATATAGTAAGAACAAATGTTTCATACCCTCTTGTTTATTATTACCGAGCAAAGGTAAGTATAATATTGCACAAAAAAATATTTTGTAAGATATATTTTGTAGATGGGTCGCGAGTTTACTTATCTGCTATTTTTACTATTGAAGTCATCGCCCATTTCCCAAGTAAAACGAACATCTTGCTTGCCAAAAGTCGCCCGAAAAAGTGTTGTGAAGGCTGAAAGGCTAACAGGCTTGAAGGCTGAAAGGCTAGCAGACAGACGGCTCGACATGCCTTTAGTTCAACTTTCAAAACGGCGAAGCCATAGAAACGGCGAAGCCACAGAAACGGCGAAGCCATAGAACGGCGAAGCCCTCAACGAAGTTAAACCCAGAAACTGCTTTAGCACATCATAGAGAATAGCCTTAGAAGTTTACATTCAACCGCCAAGTCATAACATAATACTTGTCGTCGATGATTTTACGTGGCGAGAACTTGTAGAAGAAATCCAACGAAATGCGCTTGCGGAACATGTTTACCGAAATACCCGGGGCGGCATAACCTGCGAAATAATCGGACTTTCTGATTCCTGCATTTGCGCCAGCGGTTTCTTCCTTTACATGTCCATAATAAACAGACACTTCAAAGAACGGATGGAAGTATTTCAGATAGGGATATTTTACGCGGCACAGCAGTCCGTAACGGGTATCGAAGGTAGTCCTTGAAACATTCGTGTTTAGTTTGCCGTTGTCGTAGAATCCCGAAAACTCCGCACCAACCGACAGGTAATTGAATATTCCGTAGGTGTATCGTCCAGCGAAAACCAATGGCTTGTAGTATTTTATGTCGCCGAGATAGGGATTTATCTGGAAACCAATAGAATGTCGGTGGAAAATTTCCTGAAATTCCTTCTGCGATTTCAAATATGGTCTTCCGCGTTCAATCAGACTTACCTTGTTGAAGTTGACGCTGTACGACAATGCTGGCATGAACGGGAACAACGAGAACTGCCTCATTTCATAGCGCCATAAGAAGTAAACGTATGGATTTCGTCTGCCGTATGCGTTGATTATGCTTAGCGTCAAGGTTCTTTCGCCCCAGTGCAGCGACTTCATGAAATTGAATCCGATGTCAAGACGATGATAAGGTTTCATGCGGTATTCGTTTACGCCGCCGTAGATGTACGAGTAATTACCGTCGATGTCGTAGAAAATGCCTGTCGGAATTGAAATTGGCGCGCCAGTTGCGAACACCCAGTTTGCCGAAAGCGAAAACTTGTCGCTGGTAGCCCAGTTGAGCGAGATGCTGAACGAATGTGCGCGGTCGTTGTCGGCAAAGAAATATTTGTTGTCGTTTACACCATCGAACTGCCGCATTGTCTGTGCCAGCGAGTAGCCGACAAATCCTGTAAGACTTCCGCGTGTCTTTGTCAGCAATAGTTCTATGCCCTTTGCCTTGCCGTTGCCACCCGTCAGCACAACGTCCATGTCGGATATGTTTTCGGCCATTCCTTCCACGCTTATTGTGCGCGACATCATTGCAAGGTCTGTCATTTTCTTGTAGTAGGCATCAACCGAAAGTTCCAACATTCCATCAAGGAAACTGCGTTCTATGCCGACATCAAACTGTTGCGACATAGCCGGCTTGATTCTGCCTGTAGATATAATCCACCTGTCCTGCGGAATGCCGATAATGTAAGCCGTTACGCACTGAAGGTTCTGATGTACATGCGAATAGGCGGCCTTTACGGTGAATGCCTTGGGAATATGGAACATTAGCAAAGCGCGTGGTTCGGGCTGCCAATATGATTTCTTGCCACCGATGTCGTAGTAATGCGTGAAGCGGAATCCAATATTTGAAGAAACATACTTGCCAAAGTGCATTTCACCGAGGACGTATGCGGAAATTTCATTGGAATAGATGTTTTTTGCCCTGTTATGCTGTTTACTAATGACAGAATCGTTTACAAAGCATATAAGTTTGTTGCGATAGGGAAAAGAAGTGTAAAGCGATTCGGAAATACCTGCCCTAAGAACCGAATTTCCCCACATTTTCCAGTTTACATCGGCAGCAAGGCGCACGTCCATTATGTTAACAGCATTCTTGAAGAGCATTGAAAATATGGAATCGCGGTTGTAGAACTCGTTGTACTTTGCCATGCTTGTGCTGTGGAAGTCGGTGAGACTTAGGTTTATGCGGCTGCTGGTGCGGTCATCAAACTTGTGGTCCCATTTAAGCGATGCCATCTTGTTGCCCCACGACTGCCGCATTCTTGCCACATCGCGGTTGCCGTAGAGGTCGTTACCAATCTTGTAGATGTCGTCGCCAACGTAAGTGCCGAAACTCAAGGTGTTCTTGTCGTCGAACTTGTGGTTTATCTTGAAGTTGAAATCCCAAAAGGTGTATGCAACTTTTTGGTCGTCAAGTACAAGCGACGAAGCAGGATACATTATGAGGTCGTACATGAAGCGGCGGATTGAGAACAACATCGAGGTTTTCTTGTTTTTCAACGGACCGCCGAGGCTAAGCTTGCAGTTGAGCAGACCGATAGTGAGGTTTCCGCGCGTCATGTCCTCCACGTTGCGCGTTTCCACCTCCATCACCGACGACAGGCGACCGCCATAATTGGCAGGAAAACCACCCTTGATAAGGTCGGCACGTTCAATGATGTCGGCATCGAAGGTTGAGAGAAGTCCTCCGATATGGTTTACCGAGAACAGCGGTGTACCATCGAGAACATATAGGTTCTGACCAAAATCGCCGCCACGCACGCTCAATCCAGCGCGGTTTTCGCTTGTCGCGTCAACGCCGGGCATAAGCTGGAAGGCACGCATTATGTCCGATTCACCGCCAATGGTAGGAATAAGTTTTACCTGCTCGCCAGCTAGACGCATAGTTGCAACTTCGAGGCGCTTTTCTATCGGTGCCCTTTCGGTTACGGTAACTTCCGAAAGCGTATGCCCCTGCTTCATTATTATGTCGAAATGCGTGTTTTTGGTAAGTTTAAGGGCGAACATTGTTTCGGTGTAGGAAATGTGCGAAACGTTTATCAGTACGCTGTCGCCATATTTGAAATGCATTTCGTAGTAGCCGTATTCGTTTGACGATGTGCCCTTGCCCGAATATTCGTCGCGGAGGTTGGCATCGGCAATACGGTCGCGCGAACCTTCACAGACAACATATCCCGACAGCTTTACTTCCTGCGCAAAAGCCGAACTGCAAAGCAGAAGCAAAATTGCGAATAGCAAAACAATATTTCCAACACTCCTTGTCATCTCCCAATTGTATCGTTCAACATGGAGTAGCCAGCAAAAATGCCGTAACCATTTTCGACGTTAGAATAAATATCGGCAGGAATCACATTAAGTATGTCCTGTGTTCCGACAAAACCGTCGCCTTCATAGTCCTGCATTGCCTTGGTTCGCAGATATTCGTAGTAACTTTGCGAAAGCGAGGTTATTACTAAGTCCGTATTTTTATGTATGTAGCCGCAGTATGCTTCCAAGTTGTAGCTTCCACCGCTGAAATATTCGTCGCTTATAAGCAGGAATGCGCCTGTAAATAGAAGACTTCCGCTTTGCATAAGGATGCTGTCTGTATTCTTTGTCTTGCTGAACCAAACAGTGTAGTAGCCATGATAGCTTTCCTCGTCGCGATTCACACCCATGGAAATCTTGTAGTAGTTGCGGGCAGGGTCGTTGTCGGTGATTTTCAAGTAGAGTTTGGAAATTGGTTCCCCTTCTTCGTCCACCGACACGTTGTTGCGATAGTGGATGTCGCTTATTTCGGGCAATGCGGGCAAATATGTGCTGGCGGAACAATCGCCGTATTTTGCACTCGAAGCCTCTATCTTGTACTGCGAACCGACTTTGGGCGTCTTATCCGAAATATAAATACCGTCCTCTAAAGAAAGCGTGTCAAGCACTTGCCCGTCCTCGAATACGATTACGAGCGCATCGTCGATATAGGTTGGCTCCGTGAGAGATATTGGGATTCCCAAACTATCGTGGTTGTAAGAACTTGGCGCAATGGGCATAGTGAGCGTCAAGGTAACGCTTATAGGCTCGTCGGGGGTGATTAGCGAGTTCATCACTATAGCCTGCTTGTAGTTATTGGGAAAGTCGTAGTTGACCTTACTCTGACAGGC
>JAGCNN010000099.1 GCA_017645925.1 Bacteroidales bacterium | reverse complement strand
CCAGAATGCCTACAAGAAAAAACTATACCGCAGAAAATCTGTTATAATTTTTGATGAAATCCAGCAATGCCCCAAGGCACGGCAAGCCATAAAGTACCTAGTAAAAGACGGTCGCTACGATTACATAGAGACGGGTTCGCTAATCAGCATACGTAAAAACACCGCCAACATCAGCATACCAAGCGAAGAATACCGCATTGAGATGTTTCCAATGGATTACGAAGAATTCTGCGCTGCAATCGGCGATGAAAATTCTATTCCGCTGCTAAGGCAAATGTACGAAAGGAAGAAACCACTTGGAGACAGCCTGAACAGACTAAAAATGAAAGATTTGCGCTTGTATATGCTTGTTGGAGGAATGCCACAGGCAATAAACGCCTACCTTGAAAAAAAGAATCTGGAAGAAGTTGACAAGGTAAAACGCCAAATTCTGCAACTATACAAGGAAGATTTGCTAAAAATTGACCCTACTGGTAAAATATCGAAACTATTTATGGCAATTCCAGCACAACTGAGCGCGGGAATCTCAAGGTTTCAACCTACACCAGTAATCGGCAACATTCCTTCAGACAAAATTAGCGAGTTGATACTCAACCTCGAAGACAGCAAAACGATAAACATATCCTACCATGCAAACGACCCCAATGTGGGAATGTCGCTTAATGCAGACATAAGTCGCTACAAAATGTATATTGGCGACACTGGGCTGTTTGTTACATTGGCATTCTGGGACAAAGGATATACGGAAAACAACATCTACGACAAACTTTTGAGCGACAAACTCTCCGCCAACCTGGGATACATATACGAAAACCTTGTGGCGCAAATGCTTAGGGCATCGGGATACCAGTTGTTTTACTATACCTTCCCGAAAGACGAGAACCACTCCTACGAAATAGATTTTCTACTGTCAAAAGGCAACAAGATATGTCCTATCGAAGTGAAGTCTTCGGGCTACAAGTCGCACAAGTCGCTTGATGCTTTCTGCGAAAAATTCTCATCGCGCGTAAAGGAACGGCTACTGATATACACAAAAGACTTCCAAAAAGATGGTGCAACCACCTACCTACCAGTATATTTCACTCCATTTTTGTAATTTACACGCCTTTAAATTTCGGTGTGGGACTATAAAACGACAAAATAAATTTCGGTGTGGGACTATATTGGTTGTCTGGATTTATAATCCAGACAACACGAATATAAGGATTTTCAATCCGTATTTATATAATATTCAAATTATTCGCTTTTATATACGCATTGCAAATGCTGATATTCAATCGTGTCTGATTGCAACCTTTAGCTCACTGCTATAGCAGTAAATCCGACACAACTAGATTATATCCCATCGGCACATCGGTCTAATAAACATAAATCTATTGCTATAAACTATCTTGTATAATTTGTTGTGTCCCTTTGCACTTTATATCCAAAATTAGTAAAAGCGAGACTATCGGTTAAGAGCATGCCATGAACTCCCGAAGAAAATAGTGTTGACGTAATACTCGCACCACCATCGGCATTTACAAAAATTGTGCCATCGCCACGAACTTTTTCATTGTTGTTAAAATATGGTTGTAAACCCTGTCTCTTTTCGGAAAATTTACTTGGGCTTGTATGGGTTGTTTCCCAAAGGTTGGCAACATAATCTAAGAAAATCCACTTTACGTCTTCTTGTGATGTGTATTTTGCTATGGTGTCTTGATTTACATTGTCCCATTTATCATAAAAGTCAAATTCAATATGAATTTCCTTGGTTGGAACAACAGGTGTTGGTTCAGGTTCCTGGGTTACATATACGCAGGTTCCATTGTCCTTCTTTGCATCGGGGTCGTAGTTCGATGCTTTCGAATCCGTACAGCCTTCCTTTTGGCATCCTGCCATAGCAAACGCCAAGCATACAGCTATCAGTGTAAACGCAAATAAATTTCTAATCATATAATTCTTTGCCGGTTATATCCCATCGGCACATCGGTCTAATAAACATAAATCTATTGCTATAAACTATCTTATATAATTTGTTTTAGTCTCCAGTGGGTGGTGTCCAACGTTTTACTTGAAACCCCATATTCGCAAACCGAATACTATCACTTTCATACATTCCTGGAACATACCACTGATCATCCTGTACATGTGCTCCCCCCTCAGGGGCAACAATTATTGTTCCCAATCCGCGAACCTTATTTGATATATCAAAACGTGGTTGTAAACTATCACAAAATGCACGCAACTCACCAGGTAGACGATTCGAAACATCGCTATATTCATCTGGTAAATTCAAAAATACAAACTTCACATCTTCCTGTGCCGTATATTTTCTAACCGTATCTTTTGATGGGTATTCATACCAATTCCAATCAATTGTGATTTCCTTGGTTTGTTTTATCCATTGTGCGTACAAGGTCATATCGGCGGTGGCTGTTATGGTCTGTCCATCAGTGTAACTTGCACCACTGCCACCCTGCATGGTGTTCCAGCCTGTAAAGGTGTAACCATCGTAGGTAAACGCATTGCATGTGAGCGCCTGTGCTTCTCCTTCAGTGAAGGTCTGGGCTTCCATTGTACCAGTTCCTCCATTTGCATTGAAAGTAACCGTGTAGGTTTCCGTCTTCTTGCAACCACTAATTGCCATCATCCCCACTACGGAAACGATTGCAAACAATAAGAATAAATTTTTCTTCATTGTAACTATAATTTT
>JAGCNN010000098.1 GCA_017645925.1 Bacteroidales bacterium | reverse complement strand
CCTCAAATATCCGTTTCTTGTCAAGGAACGCGACGAGGTTATGAGGATTGCCGAAGAATGCAAAGTGCCTTTGGGCGAATGGTTTTGCAGCCCAATACACCCAGTCATGGAACACTTTGACCAATGGGATTTCAGAGAATGTGATTTTCCCGTGGCAACAAAATATTCTAGCGAAATGTTGAATTTGCCAACAGATGTAAAGGATACGGCCCCTGTCCTAGCCTTTCTTGACAAGATTGATGAGTTTTTGCTTTAGCTTACCACCAAAGATTAAAATAATTCTTTGCAAAAAGGTTCAATCCTTCTTCTACCTTTTCATCATCGCAACAACTATCAATATCACAATCTTCTTTTAGCACTGTTTCAAATGCAAAAATCATCTTGTCAAGGCTCTCTTCCCACTCTTTTTCTGTCATGTCAGGTGGAATCCCAATTGCTACTTCCTTGAACGCCTTGAGCCTTGGAAGTACAAAACCAGCAATCGTGTGATAAAGATTCCATGTCTCGGTATCGTCAAAGCCACGTTCAAGGCGCTGCAATTTATACTCAAGAGCACTATTGAAATCATCCGACTCGATAGAGAAGTTTATGTTCTTCATATTTAAGGTATCAGGCATATATTGAGGCAGAGCTTTCAATTTACCAAGCAGTTCGTATCTGCGCTTAACTTCCTCATCTGGATTTTCGCCAAGAGTATAACCCAACAACTCAAAAAACTTCAAATTGTCATCTTCATCATTAACATATTCATGATACGGATTGCCATGTTCTGCAAGATAAGCTTGTGCTAAGTTGTATAGCTTCAATGTGTTTTCATCGTCAATGGTAAAATTAGGAATTGCAGTGTGCTCATCCTTTACCAAATATAATCCAGACTTGTAAATACCGACATATCTGCCCTCGCCATCTCCAACAATAGCATATTCATCCGTTATTTTATGGACTTGAAACGGAGTTGCATCCGCGTCTTTTAAATCTCTTTTACCAAACAATCCTGAATCAGTAATCTCTTTAAACCAATCTTCTTTCATAGTCCATTTTTTATTCTTCCAAAAATTCCTTGTCAAAATTCACCAAATACAACTTTTCAGTTGCTCTTGTAATTGCAGTGTAAAGCCAGCGCAGAAATTCGTATTTGCCTTCATCTGTGATTTCTTCCTTATTGAGCCAACCGTGGTCGAGGAACACCGACTTCCACTGTCCGCCTTGCGACTTGTGGCAGGTCAATGCGTAGGCGTATTTTATTTGCAAAGCATTATAGTACGGGTCTTTTAGTATTGCTTCATGGCGTTTTTTTGTATCGGTAATATCTTGATAGTCAACTTCAAGCTGTTCCCACAATTCCTTGTAGTAGTTGGCGGGCATTCCTGCCGAATCTATTGCCAAAGTATCAAGTAGAGCCTTCACCTCTATTTCCAAGTCGGGAAAATCGACAAAGCGCACATAAAGGTCAACATACCGATGACCATACAACTCATAATGCCGTCTAACTTTCAGAACCTCAAGCATATCACCGTTGGCAATAAAGTCTATTTCGGCATTTTCTGGCAGCCACGAGTAGTTGTTCTTAACAACCATCAGCAAGTCGCCATACGAAAGTTCTTCCTCTCGCCATAGAATGCGGTTGCGGATTCCCATATTGTAGCGGTTGGCGTATTTGTTTGTCTTGCAGATGATTCGCGTTTCGTCGTTGCCGTAGCGGGAATACGAATTCTCGATTTCGTCAATCAGTTCCGCACCTGTGATGGATTGTATTTCTGGAAAACCTTTGCACTTTAACTTTGGGAAATTGAAATTACCATCGGTCATCATTTTGCGCAACTGCGTGGCATTGAACAGAATGCCCGAATCAGCATCCTGCCTTACCACTTCCGACAATTCGCACGAATAAACTTTCAACCCGTATGCACTGAGATATGCCTCGTCCAAAGCGGGACTAAGAGCCGTTCCCACCGGCGGAAGCTGTGCAGAATCGCCAAGAAGAATCACGCGGCAGTTGTTGTCGTTGAATGCGTAGGCAAACAAATCATCAAGAAGCCGTCCGCTGCCAAAGGCATTTTCGGGATTTTGGGCATTGCCAATCATAGAGGCTTCGTCAACAATGAAAACCGTATTCTTGTAGTTGTTGAAATTCAACGAGAACGGACTGCCTGGATCGGAAGTTGACTTTTTTCGGTAGATGCATTTATGAATTGTAGAAGCATGACGTCCCGAATAGTTCGACAGTACTTTTGCGGCACGACCAGTCGGTGCAAGCAGAACGGTATTGATTTTTACCTCCTCAAGCAACTTTATGAACGCGCTTATCAGTGTCGTTTTTCCAGTTCCAGCATAACCTTTAAGAAGAAAAGTGCAAAGTTTTTCACGGTCTCCCATGAACGAGTACAGTATGTCGGCAGCAGATAACTGCCCCATAGTCAGCTCACAATTCATAAAAAAGCTAAGTCTATCCTTAAACTCGTCCCTTGTCATAAAGTTTTTTATTATTTGTTTGCCGTATTAAAAAAAAATCTAACTTTGCGACTGCAAAATTAAACTTAAAATTTTAATAATGGAAAAGGTAATTAGAATCGTTATTGCTGTCGTGCTGCTTGGTTTAGTTGCACTTTTGATTTATAAAATCGTTGATGGTATCAAAACGCCTATCGAATATGAAGAACAGAGAATTGCAAGATTCCAGACCACAGTTGACCAGCTTATTGCCATTCGTACTGCGCAAGTAGCATTCAAGGAAAATGTACTTTCACCCGTTTACACAAAGGATTCAGTTAAAAACGGCAAGAAAGTTATCGACAAAATCAATGGAACAGACACCACTTATATAAAAAGCAAAGTTCCGAACTACGAACATCTATACACAAAGTCGTTTGATGAACTGATTGAGTTCATGAAAAACGGAAAGCTGAAAGTTGTAAAGGCAATCGGAACATTGACCGATGACCAATTGAAAGCTGGTTTGAACGATAAGAAAGCTATTGAAATTATCGAAAAAGCAAAGAAAACAGGCAATTGGAATGAAGTTGAAGAAAAAGGATTAAAAGGTTTCAGCCGTGATACAATCTTTGTTTCCGTAAAGGACTCCCTTTTCAAGCACCTCGAATACCCGATTGACGATATCAGATACACAAGAGTTGGCAAAAAAGTTGAATTCAAGATGGATACAGCAACCGTTATGACTGGTTCTGGTGTTGCAGTAAAAGTTTTCCAGTGCTATGCCCTCTACGACGACCTTCTTGATGGTCTCAACAGACAACTTACTGTAAACTATAAGGATAAAATTAAAGATACCTGCTTGAGAGTCGGCAAGCTTGACGAAGCAAACAACAACGCAGGTAACTGGGATGCAACTATGGAAAAGAAGAAACAGGAATAAAATCTTTTCAAGGTGAAACTCGTCAACATAAAAGGCGACATAGATTTGCAATCAAAAAATAGTCTGTCCATCCTGATTACTCCGGATGGACTTTCTTATTCCATATACGATATTGAAAACAACAAAATACAGGCTCTCGTTTCAAAGCAATTCGCAGACAACGAAAACAAATGCGATAAAATAAGGCAAATCCTTACAGAAGAAGACATAACCCCTACCCAATTCGACAACGTTAATATTGTATATGCTGCAAAAAGCGTTACAATAGTTCCTGATGCAATATTTGAAGAAAGCCAAGCAGAAAGCATTTTCGCCCTAAACAGACGTATTGCTGACGATGAAGTGATACAATATTCAAAGTTGCCCAAGTCGCAGACCGTCATAATTTTTTCTGTAAAGAAAGAAATCATCAACCTGCTCAACAGCCTATTCGTAAAATACAGCATTTTCCCGCAATCGCACAGCTTCATAGAATCAGGACTGACGCGAACAAAAATCAGCGAGAAGCCCAACAGACAACGAATGTTTGTTCAAATATTTGAAGATTTCTTTGAAGTTCTCGTAATCGACAAGGCTCAAATCGCCAACTATAACACATACAGCTACAAATCGCCAAACGACATCCTGTATTTCATTGTTAACACATTTGAGCAACTCGGACTGTCGCAGGAAGACTGCGAAGTTGTATTGTCTGGATTTATAGAACCCGACAACCTTGCAATAGTTCACCTGAAGAAATTCGTAAGAACGGTTTACTTTGAATCAATCAACATGGATTTCAAGTATTTCTATCGTTTTCAAGAATTTGCACCGCACTATTTCTACAATTTCCTAAACATCAATCTATGAGGATAATAGGCGGAAAATACCGTGGCAAGATTTTCAACCCACCAGCCAATTTCAAGGCTCGTCCAACCACCGACTTTGCCAAGGAAGCCCTATTCAACATCCTGAACAACGACTTTAACTTTGAGAACATTGACGTACTTGACCTTTTCAGCGGCACAGGAAGCATTTCGTACGAGTTTGCAAGCCGAGGTGTAAAATCGCTCGTGGCAGTTGAAAGCAATGTAAAGCATGCCGCATATATTGAAAAGAATTTCAAGGATTTAGGCTTTGAACAAGCCATAATTTACAAGTCGGATGTTTTCCGTTACTTGGACACCTGCACCAAAAAGTTCGATGTGATATTTGCCGACCCTCCATACGCACTTGAGAACATTGAGGAAATATATTATTCTGTATTCCGCAACAATTTGCTTTCCGACACTTCCTACCTAATCATTGAGCATGGTGAAAAGAATGATTTTTCAGGATTTCTGCATTTTGTTGGCATGAAAAAGTACGGCAGCGTGCATTTTAGCATTTTCGACCCGACAATATAAAACTGATACTGTAATTTCCAGAATCAGAAAAACTTATCAGCTAGCCCCCATTATCAGTTCTTTTACAACATAGAATAGGACAAAGCAGGAATATATAAGTTTAAGCATTATGCCGCACATCATTCCAATGAATGCACCAAGTGCAGCCTTCCACACGTCTTTCATGCTTTTGACTTCTGTTTCATTCTTGTGCTTTTTCATGTAAAGCAATTCCCCCACAAACGCACCAGCAAACGGCGCAATAAAAATAGCCCACCAAGCTATTGAAACACCAAACAGACATATAAGAATTGCTATTGCAGCGCCACGGCTACCCCATTTTGTACCGCCAAACTTCTTTGTCGCCCACGATGGAATAAGGAAATCAAGAACAGTAACTATTACCATCAGTATGCCCAATATCAGAAGCGACTGCCAGCTAAAATTGCAATAGCTTACAAAATAAGCGACAACAAGACCTATATATGATATTGGCGGACCAGGAATTACGGGAACGAAACAGCCTACAATTCCCACTATAAGAAGGAGTATTGCGATTACAATAAGTATAATGTCAAGTGTCATCTTTTGTATTCTGAAATTATCTTGTCAACTATGGATTTATTTATCTGCAAGGTAGTTGAATACTTGTAATTGCCTGACTTCTGCGAAACATGCGAGCATGATGTTTCTGCCTGTTCAAGCACACTGTTACGCATCAAGTCAATTTTTTCCTCAAACTTGTCGTCGCTAAGAAAATTCTTGTACGAAAACGAATCGGCAATATAAGCATCTATCTGTTCCAACATGCCGCGTCTTGCTTCGGCAAGCGCCTTATCCTGCGACATCTGCAAATTTGGAGACGAAACTTCGGCTGAAGCACGAAAAACATACTTGTCGGTAACATTTCGTGTACAATTTCTTGAAAAAATTGAGCCGATTGACTCAATAAAAGCACACGACTGCAAACATATTGCAAGACATAACATTATGACCGACAGGATTTTCCTCATTAGTCAGCAAGTAGTTTCACATCATTTGCATCAATCCATCCTTCCTTGCCGTCTGCAAGCCTGATATTCAACTGACCATTGGCAGAGTCAACAACCTGCACCTTTAGGCCTTCGCAAATTTCAAACGAATTGACAGCATCGGCGTTTGGAGACGACTTTACCATAGACTGCTCGAAAACCACCGCATAGTTGTTTTTCTTAATCCTAACCGATGACTTGTAGGCACATACAGCTGTAATCACAAAGAAGACCAAAGCCACAAAAGCGACTGAAAATCCCAATTTGCGCAGAGCAATATTTCCCATAAACAAATAGAGAGCAATACCCACAAGGACAAGAACAAGCATAATAATGTTGAAAACAGTCCAAGCATCGGTACCCATCAAACCAAGCAGCGAATCGCCCCATCTTTCGTAGAAAGGCTTCGGCATAGCTTCAACCACCTGCTTCAGCGAACGGTTGGCAATGTTAAGGTTAAATGCAGCATCGCTGTTCGACGGGTCAAGCATCAATGCCTTCTCGTAGTAATATACCGAATAAGGAATTTCGTTGAGCCTGTAGTAGCAGTTGCCCATATTATAATATAGGTCTGACGACGAATAGCCCATCCCGCATATCGAATCATAGAGGTCAAGAGCTTCGGCGTAGCGTGTCTGCATAAAGCAGTTCTGTGCGCTGTCGGCCATAGTATCCACATTTGCTGAAAACATATTCAGCGACATCAGCAAAAAAGCAATATTTGCAATAATCTTCTTCATGGCTACCTCATGTTTTCTTCTAATTGTTCAATAATACCAGTGGTTTCCTCGTAAATCGCAGACATTTCATTGCCGCTGCCCGAAACAAAATGCGCAAATTCGCACTTGTCGATAAGGTCAACAAACTGCTTTGAAAGTGCCTCGTCTATATTATGTTCTGCAAAAGCCTGCATTACATTGTCCTTGGTAAGCTGGGAAGTAGGTATTGACAATTTGTCGCTTGCATATCCCCACAAGGCAGTGATAATTTTCTTGTAAAAGTCCGTTTGGTTGTTGGTCTGCATGTATTTGCGTGCATTTTTCAACCTCTTGCGCGAAATCTTGCTTGCCTTCTGCCGTTTCATAAGTTCAACATCCTGACGCTTCTTGATATTCTTTCTTAAAACGACTACCAGTACTATGAAAATCAACAATATGGCAAGTATAATCAGCCAGTACAATCCCGAAAGCATAAGCGGAGAATATGCCGCTACCAGATTCAAGTCACCCTTGTGGATAAACCTGACGTCTTCGGGATTTATAACCTCAACGCCAGTCTGCGAATTGTATATGGTACTAGCAGAAGCATCGCCACTACCCTTCCTTACATTCACAATAATAGGTTCGGTAGAAATTGTATTGTATGTTTTTGTAGCAAGGTCATAATATACAAGAGACACCGCACCCAGATTGAACGAACCGCCATAGCGAGGAACAATTGTATATTCCCATGTCTTGCTGCCCGAAAGTCCCGATTCCGATGCGTTAAGCTTGCTTGTAACAACAGGTTCGTATTGCTCAAACTCCTTTGGACAAGAAATTTTTGGCGATTCAATGTTATTGAAATTTCCTGAACCAGAAATGGTTATCTTGCATAATACGGCATCGTTCACCGATACGGTATCGGTAGGCATATTCAGCGAAATATTGAATTTTCCTACTGCCCCAGAATAACCAACAGGTTCCTGAGGCAACGAAGCCACATTGAGAGACAAGGCGTTTGATGATGCAGAAACTGGTGCATTGTCGTAGGTGTATCCCCAGAACGGATGTCTGCCCGACACAACCCTTGCCATGCACTTTATCTCGGCTTTGTCAATGTCAACTTTTCCTGCAACACGTGGGAAAGCAAGGTATTTCTTCAGTACCGCAACGTTGTAAGTCTTTCCGTTCAATGTTTCCCTAGTCCATCTCAGATTCTGGTCAGTTTCCAATTCCTCCATATAAAAATTGTTCAACTTCGGCGGATTAAAATCCTCAATTGAAACTAGGTCAATTGCAGTATAAAGCTTGATTGTTATTATAGTACCCTCGCCTTTAGCAAGGCTGGATTTGCTTGAAAATATGCGCAATAGCACATCATCGGAAGCAACAGTTTGTTTAGGTTGGTTTTGTTGTTGCTGCTGTTGCTGCTGCCGCGAATTTCCAGAACCGAAAATATCCTCGAATGGATCGTAATAGCTTGATTGTCTTTGCTGTTGCTGCACAGCTTCCTTTTGCACAGTTACAGAAATACTATTGGACGTGTATTTTGTACCACCAACAACAGCCACAGCACCTTCAAGGGTGTATGTCCCCTCAGAAACTGCCTCAAGCGTATATGTATAGGTGTAAGTATTGCTGCTCGTCATACTTCCGTTTACGATACTGACGCTGGAACTTGAACTTTGCGATGGTCCGCCCACACACTTGAATCCCGAAATATTGCCAAGCTGTATGGAAGATGGCTTTTCGTTAAGCGTATATTGAACCTGCATACGCTGCCCCACCCCAACCCTAGCAGGAGCCTTGCCTGTAAATGTAACACCATCGGCAAACAAGGCAACCGACAAGAATAAAAAGACTATTACATACAAAAATCTTCTCATATCTTTTCCAACATAAAACTTTCGCGAAGATAACGCATTGTAACAATCAATGTTTCAAAAGAAAAGTTAAAGTTTTTAGAGGTCGCAACAACTATGCCCACCAAGGTTAAAATACAATCAATCTTCCACGGCAAAACCGCTACCGTCGAACTTATACCAGATTTCTTCCATTCCCCCTTCCGACATGCCAAAGCCATCGGCATCAAACCTTGTTGGCCAACAATCCTGCCTGATATACACGACCTCGGTTCCGTTGAATTTTACGAGTTCGTCCCAATCAAAAGAAGGATTGCTATCAACAAATTGAGAAATTGGCGGGAAAGTATTTTTCAACCTCGTCAACTGCTTGTCCTTGTAGCTGAAAACTGCAAAAATCTTGCGCCCCCACTCGGAAGCATCGTAATACCAAAGAACAAGGCAACCGCCATCATTAAGCGAATAGCAGGCAAAAGTTTCTGTCACAGTCGGGGGCAAAAACTCTTCATCATCAGGAATATCCAAAGGAGCATTCGCCTCATCCAGTTCAAGTGATGCAACATTAAAGCCTTCTCTCTTAATCTGTGTACGTGCCTTTTTGACATCGCCTGTAATATCACAATATTCGGAGTTAATATAGGCATCCCAGATTTCCATTATAACATTCTCATCCATCTGCACTTCGGCTGTTTTGGAAACAGATGCCACAGTATCCTGCTGAATAAATTTAGTAGAATCAACAGCAGGAACACCTTCCTCAACTTTTGTTTGCTTTGCTTCTCCGCAACCCCAAACCAACAAGACTGAGAGAATAACGACGCAACAATATGAAATACTACTATTCATATACTTTTTATTTTTGCACAAAGGTATATTATTTTCCGGCACCAACAAACTGTTTATCAAGAAGTAACATTTCATTTTTCAAAAAAGGTTATTACAATAACCTTTTTATATACAAATTAGGTTATTATACTAACCTATTTAACTAAATAATTGATTATTATAATAATCAATTATAAAAATATTTGGTTAATCGAATAACCTTTTATATCTTTGTGGCGGTAAAAATTGTATTGTATGGAAACCTTGTTCATGAAACACAACATACTTATATCGCAGGTAGATACCGAAATTATCCGCGACATAATGTATTCTATAAACTGGGAAAAGCAACTTGTTGCCATTCGTGGTTCACGCGGTGTTGGCAAAACAACGCTTATTCGTCAATACATCAAGCAAAAATATGGAGTCCAAGCAGGCGAAGCTCTCTATTGTACTCTCGACAGCATGTTTTTTGCCAATCACACATTGCTCGAACTGGCAGAATATTTCCACCTAATGGGCGGAAAGCACCTGTTTCTAGACGAAGTACACAAATATCCATCGTGGAGCCGCGAAATAAAGGAAATCATCGACCTGTATCCCGACTTGAAAGTCACATTCAGCGGTTCATCGCTGATACAGATATTAAATGCCGATGCCGACCTGTCGCGACGAGTACTAAGCTACACGATGGAAGGACTGTCGTTCCGCGAGTTCCTGCGCTTCTACAAAGGGATAAAACTTCCTGTCTGCAAATTGTCCGACATACTTTCGTCTGCCAGCGAAATCTGCAAGGAAGTGAATGCAGTATGCCGTCCACAGCAAATGTTCGAGGAATACCTGCGCGTAGGCTACTACCCTTTCTACGATGGCAACCCTGACGAATACTACAGCCGCATCGAAAATGTTCTGAACTTCATCATCGACCAGGAAATGACACAATTCTGCGGTGTTGAACCGTCATATACACGGCGACTAAAAGCCATGCTGCTATATCTTGCCGAAAATGTTCCGTTCGAAGTCAATATCGTCAAACTTGCCAACTACCTTGACCTCAATAAGCACACAGTTCTTAGTTATCTCGACAGCTTACGCCGTGCCGAACTGCTACACCTGCTATATTCCGACAACAAGTCGGTAACGAAAATGCAGAAGCCAGACAAAATTTACCTGCACAATCCGAACCTTTTCTATGCCATCGGGCAGCAGAAACAAATTGGCACAATACGCGAATGCTTTGCTGTAAATCAGCTTGCAACCTCGCACTCGGTGGAATATGGTAAGGCTAATGGTGATTTCCTTATCGACGGAAAAATTACATTTGAAGTCGGCGGACAAGGAAAAACCTTCGACCAGATTGCCAACCTACCCGATTCGTATATCCTTGCCGATATGATGGAATATCCTGTTGGCAAGAAACTGCCGTTGTGGATTGTTGGAATGATATATTGATTAATTAAAATCCTATCAGCAGACCAACCAGTCCTACGACCAGTCCCACAACCATATTTATTGCCTTGGTTACAAGAAATCCCTTCTTGGTTTCGGCAAGCAACGGAAGCGAACCATGTCCGTCCTGCACAATGCTGTTAGCCAACAAGATGCTGAACGGTATATAGCCCTGAACAAACAATACTACAAAAATCAGATGCGGACCAGACTCGGGCAAAATACCCACAGCCACGGCAATCAGCAAAAGTATGTAGGTATTGTTGTATATCCAATCGCCAAAATTAGTGTAATTCAAGATGATAGCCATAAGCACCAGAACCCCGAATGTCCACCAGAAAATGCGTGGCAAGTGCTTCTGCACAACATGCTGCACAAGGTGCTCGCTTACAAAATGCTCGTTGGAGAAGAAAATTATGAGCAGCATAAGTGCCGACAGCGACACTATTATTATGTTCACAATGTCCAATGCTCCGTGATGGTGGTGATGATGCTCAAAGCCTTCGGGCAGGTCGGAATCGTGGTGATGTTCTCCTTCACATTCATCGTGATGGTGGTGCTGTTCACAGCATTCGTCATCGTGATGGTGATGTTCACAGCATTCGTCATCGTGGCGATGATGCTCGCAACATTCGTCGTGGTGGTGATGCTCGTCAGCCTCAACGACTTCGGTTTGCTGGGGAAGACTGAAAATGAGGTTTTCGGAGTGCGAATGCCCGATTACGCCCACACAGCATAGAATTATTATGCAGGCAAATACACCGATGAGTTTCAGTCGCGACTTCGACGGCACGAAGTTTTTCCATGCGAACAGTTTTCCGTCTTCGGGAATTTCGTGTTCGTGAACTTCAAAAGGCACATCGTCAATTTTGGGAGTAAAATCCTTGTTCTTGAACAACTTATCCACAGCCACGCCAGTCACGATAGCAACCGCAGCCGAAATGCCGAACAGCCACAGCGACTGCATTGGCATAGTTGCCAGCATCACAAACGACTCGTCGCCCGAAGTCGCAATAAGGCAAGCGACCAGCGCACCCAGCGACAGCGCCTTGTGCGTATAGAGCGACACCGCCGTGAATGTTCCCATGCAGCCGGGAATCACACCGAGCAGAGTTCCAATCAGCGCCTGCACAAAGGCGTTACGGTTCATTCCCTTGATGAAGCGACCCTTTGTCCACACATTCACATATTCGATGAGCGACATCATAATGACCACGAAACTGGTAATCATCAGCGCATTGCTGAACAGGTCAAAATAGTCGATGCTATGTAGAAATTCTATGAAGTTCATTGTAAAAATACTTTCTTTTATTAAAACATTCTCCCACCGTCATTCCGCAATGCAGAACGAACAGGCGCAGGAACGAGACTTGTGAGTTCGCTTATGCGGAATCCCAAATCGAAACAATAAGTAGCAGGAGATTGCGG
>JAGCNN010000097.1 GCA_017645925.1 Bacteroidales bacterium | reverse complement strand
CCGCTGATGTCGAGTTGCATTGCGGTGGTGCGGAGAAGGGTGCGGCCGCTGATGTCGATGACTGTGGCACTGACAAAGCCATCACCGAAGATGGTGACCATATCGCTGGCTGGGTTCGGATAGAGCGACATTGCCGTGGTAACTGGGGCGGTTATGCCATCGCAGACCTGCGCGGTAATGCTGATGGTCTTGCTGGCGGAACACTCGCCACGGGTGACGGTGAGCGTGACGCTCTGCGTACAGGCATTGTCGAACTGAAGCATTTCGGTGCAACCTGTACCGCCTGTGCTCCACTGGTAGGAATCGAAATCGCCACAGGCATCCAGATAGAATTGCTGGGCGGTACATACTGTGGTATCATTTAAACCGATAATGAGCGGTGGCAGCACGGTGGCGTGGACAAACACCACACTATCACCTTCTGGATACATTAGAGTGTAGTCGCCAGATGCCGTGAGTGTTATATCCTGCAGCATTTCCCCATAGCAATAGGTGGCGGTATCGTAAATATATGTTTGACAAGGCAGACCGAACTTGGCAATGAACATATCAGTATCAAAATGTTCCACTATGGTATCCTCACCGAATGCCATTACATTGTCGAATCTTCCTGCTGTATATATCTCGCCCAAAGCATTTACGCGTGTATCGTATGGTTCCGTTTTATTTTGAGCAGTAGCAGTACAATATATTTGCTTTATATCAGTCATATTTCCTTGCAAATCCCATTCACATACAGAATAACCATTAACACCTTGCATACTTGGGTAATAAACAGAATCTCTGCATGTAATTTGGGAAATCCATCTTGTTGTTGCATATAGTTTTTCTTGATGAATAGCCATATCTCCAATAGTGCAATAATAAGTTAAAGGGCAACTATAACTTTTGTAATTTCCCTCCGTATCATAACATGCAATTATATATGTCATTTCTCTATAATTTGCATATTCTCCACTATAATTATTAACGAGGGTATCATTATCTCCGAAAACAGTATAGTTCCCTGGATAAAGAGGTGCTATAGGCATAGCAAATCCTGAAACATATAGGTTTCCTGAATTTTCATCAAGAAGCATATTTTGAAAATCGCTTTTGCCATAAATTCCATAATTCCGAGCCTGATTTGCCCACAAAATTTCGCCACTACTATTCATTTTCATAACAAATCCGTGTCTTCCAATATTGTGTATATATATATGCTTATCATCTGCAAGTTCCACATCGTAAGGATAAGTCGGATTAGTGGCTGTATCTCTGATTTGAATATACCCAGCAAAATATATATTGTCTTCAGAATCACACTCCATATCGTAAAAATCAACCAGTATTGACCAATAAGGATTGTGTACACATTCGGTAATAGGTTTTATGTACTGGAAATTGAAATTATGGTCAACCTTGAGTATATAATATCCGTTATAAGTATTAGAAAACAATGTGTCTGTAATTGGTATATTGTTATGCTTGATGACAAAATTTTCACGATTAGTTATATCGTAGGTGTGTATTAAAAGCATATAATAGTTACCCCTGCTGTCAATAGTAAAAGGAACTTGCTTGTCTTTTGCTATCCACAATGGTTTTGAAACAATATGATTTGTGGAATCCCTCTGTTCCATTTCAAAGATGTTATAGTCAACAATATTTCCATCAAGGTCAAGTTCCATTATATATGTGTAGTTTTTATATGGAATCCACGGAAATACAAGACTGTCGGGATGATAGACATAGTAGTATTCCAAGGTAGTTCCGTAAACTGTGGAGTCAAGAAAATATATTGGGTTCGAGTGGTCGATGTGTACGGTTCCTTGCAGATACAAACGGTTGTCTTTCAATATCATGTATTGTGCGTTGACATCATTGTTTACAACACGGGCTATAGGTTTGTGCCACACAACATTGCCGTTGCAGTCGAACTTTGCGACAAAGGAGCCGCAGTTATGCCCACCCCAACTTGCCAGTTGAAACGGTTCGTCGTTAGGATAATCATAAAAAGTCCCACTGGGACCGAATGTACCAAATATATATGCGTTGCCTTCGTTGTCAATTTCAAGATTATGCGGATGGTTTAGAATTTTAAAACCAGAAGAAGAAGCATAATTATCACCTCCGAATCGTGTTGCATATTGCCAATCCATAGACTGAGAGAAAGCGAAGGAGAGGGAAGCGATTGATAACATTAAAGATAAAAATATTTTTCTCATACAATTAATTATTTGAAGATTTGAAAATTTGATGATTTGAAAATTTGATGATTTGACTGACCATTCGACTGACGCTTACTTCGACAATCTCAGCACATCGCAGGGGCGTCTCTACACAAGTAGAGAACGAAACTCGGGGAACGGAGAAATCCGCCCCCACAAGCTTCGTAGAAAGTTGTTTGTGTTTATAAGTCATCGCTTTATAAGTTTTAGGTACTGGATTGCACCATCGAGGCTGACTACCTTTACAATGTATTCGCCGTTGTGGAGCGTCCCGATGTTAAATGTGGTATCATAAACTTCCATAACAATCCTACCGCCAGTGTCAATTACAGTAGCACGACTGAAATTGTCGCCGGATATGCTGACCGATGAAGTGGCTGGATTTGGGTATAAGCAGAAGTCGGCAGCAAAAGGCTCATTAGTATTCGGGATTTCTCCAGGTTCTGCTTCACTGTCATCCTCGACGGCAATAGACTTGCTACCGATGGAAAGCATTGTGGCGGGTATGCAGAATGTTGTCTTGCATATATCGCCGTTCTTGCAAGCATACAGGGTGAAGCATATATTACCACTGCTGTCTATAAGTTGCTGAAGTTCTAGCGGAGTTATAGAGAACAAACCGCCTACTGCTCCTGAAGAGGAATTGTAGTTAATATCAACAATAGTAACATCATCGCTGTAGAGCCTTACATTTGTAAGTCCGAGCTGGGTGTAGAACTGATATGTGTAGTACGACATTCCTGCTGAAGAAATAGTAGGTTTGTAAAAAATATCATCAACATTAACACCACAATCGGTTGTTATACACGACTGTAAAGCCGTTGAAATGTCAAGCGAATAGTGCGATATGCAGTCTCTGCCCATACCATCGTGGAACAAGAATTCCATATATGCCAGGGGATTGAACTCCGACAAGTCCATCTCGAAAAGAATATTAGAATATGTTCCAGAAGCTATGGTCGCTGGCAAGTAAGGCATGTATAAATTGCCTATGCTTGGCGAATTTATACTGTAGAGGGTTGCCGTACCAGAGCCATGATTGTATATGCGCAAGTAGAACTGAACTCTCAACTGGCAGTTCTTGACAATACACCATATACCATCCTCGAAACTGATATCTATTTTGCAAGTGTCGCATATTTCTTTTTGATTTACAACAAGATTGTCAGAAGTGGTATTGCAACCTCCTCCATAAAAGACATCAAGGAAATATGTACCGAAATCAGGAACTTTTAACGGAAGTGGAATGTAGCCCCAGTCATAGAGATACACCGAATTATTATAAAACCACTTCCAATAGTCAAACTCGCCTATTGGACCGAGCACAGACCTCGGTAAATCCTGCTCGCAGAACTCGAAGCAACCGGTCATAAGTTCGTTGAAATCGGGTGGTTTTGGAACATCTATCTCCGCATTAGCAGAACGGCAACCCGTAGTGGGGTCGGTATAGTATGCCGTATGGAACCCCGAGTTGTAGGTTTCAGTAGCCGTTCCGAAATCGCCGGTACTCCAGTTGAGGTTCTGGCTTGCGGTGCTGATGAGGTTCACGGGCGGAATGTGCAGACAACTGTTAGTGCCAAATCCTATTAATGGGACAGCGGGAGCATTATGTATTGTAATCGCTTTTGTATCGGTGCTGCTACATCCGTTTTTGGTGACAGTCAAGGTTACTGTATAATTGCCGGTATTAAGTCCGCTTGCGCCGACCGAAATGTTTGGTGTAGTATATGAATATGGACCAAGACCAGACCACAAGTAGGTGTTGTCGCCAGATTCACCGATAAGCTTAATTGTGCCATCGGGGCAATATTCGGCATCACCGAAAATTTCGGCGACAGGTACAGGATTGAAACCGATGTTTATCCATTCGCTCTGCGTTGCACAACCATTATTGTCGGTTACACGCACATAGTATGAACCAGTTTCATAGAAATCGTTATATTGCACAGAAGTAACTTGATTGGTTTCATGCCAGTAATATGTAGGAATGGTTGATGGTGTTCCTGATGAATAAGAGTAAGTTATTCTACGAGGATTTCCATAGCAAACAGTAGGATCTGCAACAAGTCCTCCTTCCAAAGTGTTTGGATTGACATTTAATGGCGTTGATGTCTGTGAGATACAGCCAAGATTATCCTGCATAGTTAGAGTTACATTTACTGACATTGGACTTCCTATGTTATTCACAAAACTTTGTTCTGGATTCTGTGAATAATTTGGCGTAGGTGTCATTCCTACAATAGCAAACTCCCAGTGCCACGATATTGCATTAGTAGAATTGTCGGTAAACTGTATTCCTGTTTCACTACAATACGGACCAGACGACACATTAAAGGCGGCCGTACCTCTGTTGTATGTTACTGTCTGGGTTGTGGAGCAGGATTCTGTAATGTTGCCGTATGTATAGTTTACAGTAAGCATAACGGTGTGAGTCCCCGAGGTTACAGCATAACTTGACGGATTGGTAACTAGAACGCCGTCGACATGCCAGGTTGTAGAGTTTATAACCGTTCCAGACATATAGTCGCTGATGTCCTCGAGTTCGAGGTTTAGGCCTGTGCCAGTAGAGCAGGAATATCCGACATAGAACCTCGGGATGAGCGGTACATAAAACTGCAAATCGGCGGTGTACATACAGTTGTTGTCTATTCTGCCCGCCACAACCCTATAGTATCCCGATGATGAAAATGTTGCGGTGCAAACCTCATTGTTATTTCCAGACAAAGTAATTTGCGGAGTAGAACCATTCTGTCCGAATGCCCATTCGCTATTGCCGCTTATTGCGCTGTTGTGTGTAAATGTAATGCTGTTGCAGTTGCGCGATGTCAGCACCACCGAGGCGTTGTTTTCGATATATGTACAGCCAGTGCCAGAACCGGGAACGATAGACGAAGCCTGCGTAATGTTCTTGGAACTAGTACAGCTAGTTGTTATGTCGGTTACAGTACAGGTATAGTTGAAGCCCGTGCCGTTGTGTACAAAGGATGGGCTTGTACTGACATTAGGATTCCAAGCGTAGGTGTAGCCTGTAGCATTGGGGTCCATAACCGTAGCGTTTATTAAGTAGCTGCCCTGCGACTGCTCGTAGTAGCTCAGGCTGAACTGCGGAGCAGGAATAACCTCGATGGTTTCAACATTTTCGTAAACATTTGTACAACCCGGTGTCTGGAATCCCATCCTTACAGGTATTGTACCGGCATTGTTAAATGTATGCTGCCAAGTTGCACCCGATGTGAGACCTGTATAGGTATGTGAGCTACCCTCCACATTCCAAGTCCATATACCATTAAATTGCTCCGTGTTTCCAGCGCTTATTGCAGCCGTGCCGTACTGGCAAACGCTTGACGGCATACTGATTTCGGGAATAAGGTATGGCTTAACAGTCACAGGAACGGTATCTTTCTTTTCGATATTGTTACAATATTTCCTAGTAAGTTGTACATTCATCTGTCCGTAGAAGTCATTGACCTGAATATCTACAGGAGAAGAATATTTGTCGCTTACTATGTCTGCATTACCAGTAATAACCTGCCATTCCAATTGCACACCAATTTCGGGTGTAACGGACATTTGGAATTCCTCGTTTGCGCAGACATTGTATGCTGGCCAACTTATAGTCTGCGGAACAAACTGCGTCAACTGGTATTGATAAGGTTGTGACATACAACCAGTATTCCTGTTGACATGCTGCATATTTATGGTACAGGGCAGATTTTGGAATACTACATTATAGTCGTTTCCATCATATTCCGAAGGTTGTCCGCAAGTTGTACTCCAATGCAAATAATGTTCGGGGGACGATGGCGTTGCACTATACATATAGTATGAATTTAAGCACACACTACTTGTCCATCCCGAAACATTTGGTTGCGGAGCAGGTGGCAGAGCATTTATTTTTATTGAAAAATATGCTGTGTTGCAGAAGTTTGGATTTGTTGCCTCAACAGTATAACCGCCAGCAGTATTGAATGTGTAGTTGATTGTGCTTGCGGTCTGCGTGTAAATAGCAGTTCCGTTGCTGTATATAGTCCAGTCGAATGTTTCTGTCGGGTAATCCGTAGTGAATGTAACCGTTTCGCCAGCACATGCCTCATGGTCGGCATTGATTGAGAAAGGTTTGGTAACGATTACTGTTTTAGTCTGTGCTATGCCGCCGCATTCGAGGAAACCGCAGTTGTAGTTACATTTAATAATATAGGTGCCCTGGCGACAGAACTCAATCAGATACTTATGCCGATGTCCTGAAAACCGTATGCGTACATCGTTTGGATTTGTATATGTTATGCTCCAATTGTATTCCGTAGAAGCCCACTGCGGAAGCTCGAAGTAAACGATGTCGCCCACGCAGACCATATCAGGACCTTGTATTTCAGTGTTGTCGGAGATGACTGGTATAGGCAAATAGGTAAGGTATGGACAGCCTTCTTCGTCGCAAGCGGGTCCATTTAGTGCAACATATCCATAGCCGTTATCTATGTCGTCCCACATTACAGTGAGCAAACTTGAACCTTGTCCTTTTTGTATGTGTCCGCCTTCGACATGCCATATATAGTTTGAGCAGGAGCTGAGTGCGCGGTAGCTTGCCGTAGTGTTCTCACAGGCAGTACCAAAGCAATCGACTTCTAGCATAGGGAATTTAGAAATGTTTACAATGTACTTTACATCATCTTCGCAACCACATTCGTTAACAACCGAGTGGGTTATGATTACCGAATTTCCATGGGTATTGTAGTCGGCAGTAAAAGTATAGTTTTGCGTAGAGGAAGTTTCTGCCCCTACTTTCCACAGGTAACCGACAATAGGTGAATCAGAGGGAGAGGTGGAGTTGTCGTAGAACTGGATTTCTTGGCCGTCGCATACATCGATGTACTGGATGCCCAATGGGGTGCGTCCTGCTTCGGTAGGATTAGATAGAATTCCAGCAACAGGCCTTTCGATAAGGTCAACGCAGAGCTGCTTTTCACAGAACTCATCGTCTTGTCCGTAAACAGAAAGTATGAGAGTTCCGATTCCTGCAGTTTCCGACCATCTGACGGTAATTGTGTTGTCGACAGTATTTGTGGAGTAGGAATCGGCACCCGATACTGCCCAATCGTAGCTTGCGCCCGACGGCAGTCCAACTATGCTGTAGGTAACGTATGAACCACGACAGGCAACCATACACTTGTGCTCGTCGTAGAGAGGTTTTGGGATATCGCCAGTTTTGTAGTCGGTAATAATACATTCGGAGTCAAAGCCGCTCCTGATGTAAAAATTGCAGAAATCGCCGCTCTGAGCAAAAAGAAGACAGGGGAAGATAAACTGCATAAACAAAATGAAAAACTTCTTCGTTTTCATGATCAAAATTTTTATTATTAAACAAATATTAATTTTGATTCTATGTAAGCGATAACACTCTTCTCACCATTATTTTCTCGTCAAAGCGTGAGAAATGCTCTCCGACATATTATATACTATGTGATATTCTTACTCTAGAACTCGCTGCAAAAATAATTGATAAAAAAAAATAAAATCCTTAATTGGTTCTCATCTGTAACGTCATTATACTATATAACATTACACATATACATAATGCTTAAAAACATAGATATGTGGTATTGTTAAAATTTAAAGCAATCGGAATAATGTACGTATATAATAAAAAAAGCGACCACGAAAGTCGCTTTTTTATCCGGACAACTCACCTGCTCTATATTATTTCATCGGCAAGTTTCTTAAAATCAACGCCATTGAAATTACCACTACTCATCATCAGGTAGTTGGTGCCGTGGCAATCGGTAGAACGAAGATACTCCTGCAATTTTGCCGTATCGGTGAAAACCATGACCTTACCGCCAAAACTTTCCTTTACATAATCTTCTGGAATATCCGGCAACTGCTTATGTTTCAGTACTTCACGGTTGTAATACACGATAGCGGTATCGGCATTGTCCATTGCTCCATTGTACTGCGGAATGAAATTCTTCTGCAAACTGCTGAAAGTATGCAATTCGATGCAGGCTATAAGTTTACGTTTAGGATACTTCTGTTTCAATGCATTAACTGTAGCTTTCAGTTTGCTTGGTGCATGTGCGAAGTCAATATAGAATGCCGAATCATCGGTTTCCTTCACAAGCTGCAACCTCTTGGCTGCACCTTCAAAAGTTTCCATTGCCGACCAGAATATTTCATCCTTTACGCCAAGTTTCTCGCAAACCTTGTATGCTGCATTGATATTCTGGAAATTGTGGTCGCCAAATACATTCAGCACGTATTTCTTCCCGTTGCGTTCCACACAATATTTTCCATCTTCCTCAACAACATCAATCTTGCCATACGACTCCGACTTTATATCATGGTTAACACGGCTGATTTTCTTTAGGTTGTCATCACCTTCGTACCAAAAAAGGTTTCCGCCATACTGGATTGACTTTACAAAGATTTCAAACTGCTCGACGTATTTCGGAAATGTTGGAAAAACATTTATATGGTCCCATGCAATTCCCGTAAGTACTGCTATATGAGGTTTATACCAATGAAACTTTGGTGTAAGGTCTATCGGTGACGACAAGTATTCATCGCCCTCGAAAATTGCCACACGATTCTTGTCCTCAAGGTTTACCATAGTGTCGAAACCCTTGATGTTTGCACCAACCATGTAGTCGAAGCCAAGATTTGCATTCTTCAACACATGCATAATCATTGAGGTTATGGTAGTTTTGCCGTGGCTTCCGCCGATTACCACGCGCATTTTCGACTTGGTCTGCTCGTAGAGGTACTCCGGATAAGAACAAATTTTCAGACCAAGTTCCTGAGCACGAACAAGCTCCGGATTATCCTTACGTGCATGCATTCCGAGGATTACAATGTCGATGTCGGTGGTTATGTTTTCGGGATGCCAGCCAAAATCTTTAGGCAGAAGTCCACAGGCTTCCAGGCGCGAGCGCGAAGGCTCAAAAATTTCATCGTCTGAACCCGTTACATTATAGCCTTTCTTGCTTAATGCTATCGCCAAGTTGTGCATTGCTGCACCGCCAATTGCTATGAAATGTATTCTCATTCTTCAAAAATTTTTATTATTTGCGAGTTTAGCGATTTTTACAAAGGCCACAGCCAAAGTTTTCGTAAGTTTATTAAACTTGAAATGTGAATAAAAAGTCCAAACAGAGAACTGCCAAGACTAGCTTGGAAACTGACAAGCAAAACCAGTCAACAATTATTTTCCCTCTTTCTCCTTAGCCTCAACTACAGGAATCCTTTCACCATTGTAGAACGACACAACAAATGCATCGGTTACGCCCATCGAACGTGCCGCATCAACAGCAGCCTTCACGTCGTCAAATTTCTTGAACGCCCCTACCCTATAATTCGTAAACCTGCCATTCTGAACGGTAGATAGCCTTGCTCCGCTTGTCGATGCAATAGAACGGAATGTTGCCAAACTCCTTGCATCCGGCGTATTAACAAAAGCTCCAAGCTGAACAAAATACTCGACTCCTCCTGCCGCCTGCTGCAAGGTCTCAGCCGGAACAACTGGCCTTGGCTCGGCAGTGGAAGTTGTCGTTTGCGTCTGTTGAGCCGACTTCTGAACAGCATCATTATTCATTTTTTCACCCGAATTGCTTTCAATTTGCCTTACTGCATTTTGCAGACGGATTGCCTCGGAACTTGAAATCTGCTCATCACCCTTGAAAGCAACAATGAATGCATCAACAATGCCAAACGAGCGTGCCTCCGCCAATGTATTCTGTGCTTCCTCGTACGAATTGAAAACACCAATGCGGTAAATCTGCAAGCCCTCACGCGGGAACTTCACATGAATCTTGTCGCCAGCAACCTTCGAAAATACCGAAAGTATTTCCGGATCAGGCGACTTTGAGAATGCACCTATCTGCACATAATATGAAATGCCTTCCTTGTTGTTCTCCTCAGTGCCGGTATTCAAATTCAATGGTGCATATTCAACATTCGACAGATTTTCTTCGCGAGAATTAACACCCTGAGACTGCGATGCTACATTTTCTGCATTTGTCGTTTCTGCAATAATCCTGTTCGCCAAGGACTTTTGATATTCTATTGCCTCGTTGAAACTTACCTTGCGACCATCAATATATGCAATCACAAAGGCATCCGAAATTCCCTGACGGCGAATATTCATCTGCGATGCCCTCGCCTGTTCGTACTCGGCAAACCTGCCCGACGTGTGGCGTACATAGCCATTTGGCATAATCTCATAGTCTATCGGCGAAACGCCCTTCAACTGCCACGGCAGTCTCCTATCCTTGTAAACGCCAACCTGAACGGCAAAAAATACACCTGTCTTTGGAATCTCGTGCGATTCAATGCTACCATCCGATTCTCCCGAAATATTATTCGCCGAATTCTGCCCAGCCGCACTGCCTTCTACAGAAATATTGGTTCCATCATTTACATTTACGACACTTTCAGTTTTTGATGATGCGGCTGCAATAATATCTTCTGGCTCAACATAATCTTTTGGTGCCTCGTGACGAATTACAATCGGGATTTCTTCGTTTTCCTCTACATTCTGCAACGCCTCAAGCCTACGTGCCTCTGCAATCGAAATCCTCTTTCCATTGTAATAGGCAACTATAAATGCATCGCTGAAACCAAGTCCCCTTACCTTTGGCAAATCCTCACGCGCCGAAACATACTTGTAGTATTCGCCAGTCATGTAGCGGATGATATTGGTATTTGGAATCTGTTCGGTGAATATCAGCGACAAGCCCCTGAAATCGCGCATCCTGTATCTCATGCTTACAGCAACAATCTGTATGCGATAGTACAATCCCATATTTATTTCGGGCATATCATAAATTCCATACGAATCGGTGGAATATCCCGACATTGACTTGCGCTTTGTCTCTACTAATGAAGAATCTGAATGTTCGACCGATGCAATATTAGTATCAGAACCAGATGTGCCAACTTTAGTAATGGAATCTGACTTTTCTGCAACATTTTCACCTGACTGACCGCTATTTACAGAAACTTCCTCAACAACAAAATTTGTTACTACCCTATATTTTATCAAACTAGGATTCTTGGTTTCCATCTTGACAATAATATTGTCCACAACATTCTTGACATCATCGGTAGCAACTTGCTTCATTTGCTGCAACAATTTGTATTCCTGAACTTCGGCATTGTCATAAATACGATTAGCCTTGGACATATCATAGAATCCCAGACCTATTTTCATGGTTGTCAAAGTCTCATTGTAAGTATCGTAGGCCTTGCCATATTCCTGACGAACCGAATCGGACATGTTAGGCATAATTGCATCCAACGACTGGTTTATATCGGCATAAAACTTTGACTTTTCTACAGCAAGTTTCTGGATGTCATCAAGTTTCTGACTTTCTTCCCTTGCAATATCATCAGCAATCCGCCGTTGCTCCGACTTCTTCGCACCATCCTTACGCTGCTCAAGACGACTAATTTCCCTAGTGGAAATATCTATGTTGCGAACCATCTGTTCCTGCAATTTCATCGACTGCAAATAACTTTCATCAAGAACCAGATTGCTTCTAGAACCATATTCAACATCAAGCTTATCATATATCGGCCGCAACACTGACTTGGTATCGCTGTCAACATTGGGGATTATAGTCTGCAGAAGGGCGTACTCTGACTTTTCAGTTTCTGTCAGCTTTTCGCTTACGTTCTCGCCCGTCTGCTCGGCATTCGTCAGGCTGTTGAGCGACTGGCGATAGTCGGCATATTTGTTCGTGTATTCCGTTGAAGCCCCCGATTCTGTTATCTGCTCGCGTGCAGACTTGTCTATTTCGGCATAGAAGCGTCCCTTCTCCTCGCCTAGGCTGCGGACATTGTCGTTGCGCTCGGTGGTGGCTTCGGCAAGTTCACTCTGCAGGCGCTTCTTCTCGCTGCGGTCGGCGGTCGCAAGGCTGCTTTCTATGCCGCTGATTTCATTGTCGGCATTGGCTATCTTGCTTTCATACTGCGCCTGCTTGTTGACGGAGGATTGCAGTTGGCTTGTGGTTGATTTTCCTGCGTTATTGTCTGCTATTGTAACATTGCCAGTTCCGTACTTTTCATCAAGCTTATTATATATCGGTTGCAAAACGGACTTGGT
>JAGCNN010000096.1 GCA_017645925.1 Bacteroidales bacterium | reverse complement strand
GCAACAAGCGCAACAGCAGTGGCAAGCACAAATGGAGTTGGAACGTGTCAAGAATGCAGATTTCAGAATGCAAATGGCGGCTAAGGATATGCCATTACCTATTCAGTTTGCAATGGCGGCGAAAGCGGAACTTATAGACCCGCAAATAGCGGACTATTTTATTCGAGTTATGATTCAACAAATCGCGCCACAGTTAGCTCAACAAATGCAACAAGGCGGTCAAATATATCCTCCGCAAGCTGGTCAACCACAACAACTGCCAGAGCAACCTATAGCGCAACCACCGTATAATCAACAGCAAGCAATGACGCAAGCCGCGATGCAAAGTTTAATGAACGGCTCCGCGCCAGCAATTTAATATAAGGAGAGATATTTTATGTTAGGTGCAATTAAACTTGAAAACTTTGAAGGATTAACAGCAATGCCGCAAAAGGCGGCTTCGGCATGGGCGGCAGTAAACGCAGGGATTGTCGGGGCAAGTTATAAACCGCTTGTCTTTGTCGGTACGCAAGTAGTTAAAGGTGTAAACTACTGGTTTATTGCTGAACAAACTTTAGTGACACACCCGCCTGTAAGACGCATTGTAACTATAGCAATTAACGAATTTGAGGGTGAATACACAATCGTTCCGTCGAGTATTGAGGTTGTTATATCTTAAGTGGGTGGTAATTATGGCTGACAAGAAACCGATACTTTCTGACGTTCAATCGCAATTTGAGGAAGAAATGTATAAACTTGGGCTTGAACTGGTAGAGAGTTTTCGCAAAGGCACTTGCTCTGACAAAGGCAAGGTTCTCGACGCGGCAATAAAGATATTAGATATAAGTAAGCGCGGCTAGGACGCGTTTTTTATTTGGGGGAAAGTAAAATGGAATTTGATTTACAAAGATTTGACGGCGAACAAGATGTAAGTGCAGAACAGCAGACAGTTGCTGAAGAACAAGCACCTATACCGGAAGAACTTAGTGGTATACCAGAAGATATTGCACGTGAGACAATGGCGGAATGGGGAGAGACACAAACTACCACAGAAAATGAACAACCTGCTCCTATAACTTATTCACAGGCTGATTATCAAGCTAAGGCTGACGAAGTAGAACAACTCAAAGCAAAGTTGGCGCAATACCAACAGAAACAACAGCCGACGCAACAAAGCAACAATGTACGGCAACCGCCTACGTTCCAACCACCAGAGTTGAAAATAACGCCAGAAATATCTGCAAAGATAAATGAAGCTATAACAGCAGAAGCAAAGGCAATGACAAACTTCACTGATGATGACATTGAAAGCCTTGTATATGCCGATGACGACGACCCTCGCGTTTCACAGTGGTCGCAAGCAAAAAGCCTTGCACAAGCCAACGTTATTAAAGCTATTAACGACGCTCGTGCTTGGCAACAACAACGTGCACAACAGTTTTACAACGAACATACTGCGGCAGTTAACACTTACAACGAGTTCGCACAAAAAGAATTTCAGGAACCAGATTTCCAAGCTATCCAACATTACGCAACTAATGAATTCTTTAACTCTCTGTCGCCTAGCGAACAGAAGATATTGGCTAACTCTTATTTGCGTGTTGAACGGCAAACAGCGTCACCTGCAGAAATGCTTGTAGTTAAGAATTACTACGAACGTGCAAAGGCGTCTTTCCGTGGTCGTAACGCAAATAAAAAACAACCTTCAACACAAAAAGTAGCAATGCCTAGAGTTGACCAAGTTGGCGGTACAGCAGGTACAGGTGAGATAACGGTTAGGGAACTAGAAACAATGCTTGAGACTACAGATTTTGACAAAATACCAGAACCGTATCAAATGCGGTTACTGGGCTATTGAAAGGAAGAATAAAAGATGGCTAATTATAGAAATGACACTGCGCCGAATGTTGGTGCACCGTATACTGGCGTTGCGCCTGTAAGTACAACTTCATCTGGCACTATACCGCAAAGTTTAGTATTAAAAAGCTGGGCAAAGAAAACGTGGGAAACTGGCATTAAGGAAAGTTATTTCTCGAAATTCATGGGGAGAGACGCAAAAAGTATAATTCACATTAAGGAAGAACTTAGTCGTGGGCGCGGCACTTCAATCAATATTCCGTTGCTCATGCCGCTTACTGGTGCAGGTGTCATTGAAGACAATCTGCTAGAGGGCAACGAAGAATCCCTTGTCTACAGGGATTTTGACGTTCCGCTTAGCAGAATCCGTCATGCAGTAAGGCTTGCTGGTCGATTTGAGGAGCAGAAAACTCAAATGCACCTTCGCGAAGACGCACGCTCCGCTTTAAGCGAATGGCTTTCTTGGTATGTTGATAGTAGTATTTTTGCAATTCTTACAGGCACTGAACCTGCATTTATAAACGGCAGAACAATAAAAGAACCTAGCCCTGCAAATGCTGTATTCCCGTTTGAAATTGAGGAACCGTCTCTTAATAGAGTGATTTGTGGTGGCGACGCAACTGTACAAAGCACGTTTACTGGCACAGTGAATGGCATAAGTGCGCCTGACCATTTTGGAGTAGATTTAATTAGTAAGGCAAAGCGTTTAGCACGTGCAGACGAAACAACAGCAATTAGACCTATTAGAGTAGACGGGCGGGAAACTTATGTAATGGTTATCGACCAATGGCAAGCACGTGACCTTAAAGGCGAAGAAAAATGGATTAAAGCGCAAGAATTAGCTAATATTCGTGGCGAAAAGAACCCGATATTCAGTGGAGCAATAGGCATTTGGGACGGCGTTGTTATTCACGAGTGTAACCGCGTACCTAGGACTAAAAACAACAAAAATGTAATGGTTAGCCATGCATTATTCCTTGGCGCACAAGCTTGCGTATTTGCAGAGGGTGAAGCACCGCGCTGGGTTGAAAAGAGTTTCGATTATGAAAACCAATACGGCGTTTCTGTCGGAAGAATGTTTGGGTTGAAAAAATCACAGTTCAAATTCGACGGCACTAACTGGACTGATTTCGGCGTTATAAATGTACTTACTTCATCTATTGAAGATTAAGGAGTAGGGATATGTTAAGCGTTCAGACATTGGCAAGGAGGATAAGAACACGCCTACACGATACAGATTCAATTACTTATGACGACACTGAAATTCTTGATTGCATAAATTGTGGGATACGGTTTATAAGGCGTGCAATAGCTGATACACGCCCAGCCTTGCTAATGTCTGAAACTAATGGCATATTGGAGGCTGGAACAAAATCAATCACTCTCGAAACACGTCCAACTAAAATAATAAATGTTACAGCTGGCGACAAAATCATAAAAACAGAAATTTACTATACAGGCAAAAAAATTTACCATAATAGGGAGAAGATTTGGCATAATCACAATCCTATTTATAACAAGCACGTTGAATACACCTATTCAGAAAAAGCTTTGCACGAAACAGAAATGGCTTTTATTGTGCCACGAGGTAACGAAGCCAAAGGAACGCCTAGAGAATTTTTCTTAACAGGTTCTCAAACAATAAACTTTTTCCCTGTACCAGTAATACCAACGAAGTACACAATACGAGCAGTAAATGACATAGAAGAGTTGAAATGGGAAGATAACTCGCCACTTAATACTGAGTTTGATGATTGTTTGGTTGAGTATGCGACGATTCGCCTTAGCGTCGGCAACGAATTTGACATGACGCAGGAAAGTATGATGATGGCGAATATCCTAGCGCAAATTCAAAGATTATTGATACCACCGCCAGCAGGGATACTTACACAAGGATATTGGCATAGTGGATACAGGTCAAAGGCTGGTGGTTATTGGTGAAACTATCTAAAAAGCATGAAACACAGCAACCAATAATTCGCGCTGATTTTTCTGGTGGGCTGAATACTTCAACTAATGTAGACGGGATAGCAGAGAATCAACTTTCGGTTGCAGTAAATGTTGAAGTAGACCACGCAACTGGTAGGCTTAGGACTGTAGCTGGTACAGTAGCTGTTGATATTCCAATGCCGTTCCCTATTGGTGACGAAGAAGGCTCGTTAGAAAACACCGAAGAAATTTTCGCGGCAATGTATGACGAAATAAAGCACGAGCTTTTACTTGTAACACAAGACATGAAAAACATTACCGCTAAAAAAAGAATTTTTGCTGTTAATATTGAGAGTGAAGAAATAACAGAGATAGGCACTTTAAACGGTAATCTTTACCCAGTATCAACCAGCTGGGAAGACGGGATATTAATTGCGTCTGGTAGCAAACTTCAATATTACAACAGTACTGAACTAAAGGAACTAGATTCGCCTAATGCCACAAGTGTTTATATTCGAGCTGGCAGAGTGCTAATCACGTCGGGCAATAACATTTACTATTCGTATACAGGCGATGAGGAAACTTGGGTTGAAGACACAAATGATGACGCAAGTGCTAAGTTCGTCGAAGCAGGTTATAAAGACGGTGGCAAGCTCATTGGTATGATAAACCTTTCTACTGACGTTTTGCTAATAAAGGATAATAGACGCCTGTACCGCTTAAGTGGAGAGTATCCTAATTGGCAAATGAATGAAGTATCTAGGAATGTTGAAGTAAGCGGGCGGCTCAGTTTCTGCTCAGTTGCAGATTCAGTTTTCATACTCGGTAGAAATGAAGTGCAAAACATACAGACAACTAATTTTTATGGCGACGTTAAGCCACAGAATGTAGCTACATTGATAACAAGCGAAATTCAAAAGTTGCCACCAAATACAATATTGCGTCACGTCCCACCGTTGAATCAAGTATGGGCTATAAACGGTAAAGTTGCGTTAGTGTTCGACCTTGTAACACAGAGTTGGTATAAACGAGAATTTAATTCTGAAGTGGTTGATGTGTTACCTATTGGCGATGAGGTTTTAGTTGTAAAGAAAAAACAATTAACAAGACTTTCCAATACGTCTTTCTACGACGATGGTTCACCGCTTCATTGGCGTTGGCAAGGGCAAAGGCTTGTAAGCCAGCACGATTATCTTTTGAAAAGGGCGCAAGTATCGGTAATACCAATGAGTACTGGGCTTTACACTGGCTTCCTTCGCGTTGGTGGCGTGGTAATAACACTACCTATACCAGAACGAAGTACAAAAATTTACCATAACGACAGCAATATTTATAAAAACCGTGTGAAGATATGCTTAGGTGGCAGACGACGCTTTGTTTACATGAAAGGCGATATGATTTACGAAAACCTTGCCCAAATTTATGGCAATAAGCAAAAGCTTTTCTCTCACCCGTCGATAATAGCTGAAAGTCGCAACGTTTATAGGAACAAGTTTATTGATATAGGTGGGCAAGGTGTCATGAGCGGCGTGGTTTTCAATTCAGTAGTTTTAGATATAGCGGAGGTGTAAAACGTGGCATATTGGTCAATACCTTCAAGCCAACAAATAGATTATTCGGCTAATGGCGATGATATAGATTCTTTTAGCCAAAAAGTAGATTGGTGTCTTAAGGAAATTTTCAACAGTTTGCAATATCTGCACTCGAACGGTGCGACAGAAGATATTAATACTCCAGCGCAAGCATATGAAATTCGTATTGATTCTGATACTAATGAGTTATGCATACGAAATCCTACTAATGACGATTGGATTAGGCTTGGTAAACTAGAAGAACATTTTGGAATAAAGCCTTCAGATATTGGCGCGATAACGAACGGAGACGGGAAAATAGGGCGTATTTTCATGGGGAACTTGGCTATAGATGAATTGCCTGTTGCGCCAGATGAAACATATAAAGCTAACGACTTATATTTTTCAACAAAGAAAAAAGCCTTGTATTGTTATACTGGTTCGTCATGGTTTGTATTTTTAACAAGTGGCGACGGCGGGGAGATTCTTACAACAAGCAAGTTAGCTATGGTTGGCAGTGCCTCAAACGCAGGGAAAATTTTAACTATCAACGCAAATGGGAAGCTGGACACAGATATAACAGGCTCGGCAGAGAAAATATTCGGTAAGTTGATTATTAAGGAAGGTACTCTTTCAGACAGGCAGGTTTTAATGTATTCGCCAACAGGTAATGGTGGTACAGGTGCTTTTGTTAATAAAAACGTCGACGCTATTGTTGGCGGCGGCGGCGGAGGTTTGACAGGAGAATATTTGACGATAACGCAAGGTAATACAACACTCGGTACTTATAACGGTTCAACTGCACAAACAATAGCGATACCTACTGTTCCTAGTGCAACAACTAACCAGAAATATTTGACGATAACGCAAGGTAATGCAACACTCGGCACTTATAACGGAGAAGAAGCAAAAATAATAGCGATACCTACTATTCCTAGCACAACAACTAACCAGAAACTTACTATAAAGAGTGGTAACACAATACTCGGAGAATACGACGGAACAACAGCTAAAAGTGTAGACGTTAAGCCTACAGATAACAAATCATTAATTATCAAGAAGACAGGAAGCCAAGATGTTCGATACAACGGGACAACAGAAACGGAAATATCTTTGCCTACTACTAATAGGCAACTAACGCTAAAGTACGGTGAGGAATCACTTGGCACTTATAACGGAGAAGAAGCAAAAACAAAAG
>JAGCNN010000095.1 GCA_017645925.1 Bacteroidales bacterium | reverse complement strand
CATTAAGGAAGAAACAAACTGTAAATCAATGAAATATAATTTTGACGAGGTATTCTCGCGCAAGGGAAGCGCAAGTGTGAAGCACGATTTGATGAAGCCGTTTTTCGGCACCGATGATCTTTTGCCCATGTGGGTTGCTGATATGGATTTCAAAGCTCCCGAATGTGTACTCGATGCCATTAGGCAACGTTGCGACCAAGGTTTTCTTGGCTACACTTTTGGCGACAATTCGTATTTTGGTGCTGTAACAGACTGGCTTGCCAAACATTATTCAATAAAAGCCGAGAAAAGGGAACTGCATTACATTCCGGGAATTGTCGTTGGAATTGCATTTTGCATTCAGGCATTTACCAAGCCCGGCGACAAGATTCTGGTCAACACTCCTGTATATCCGCCATTTGTAAATCTACCCGTAAACAATGGCAGAGAACTCGTTACCAACAAGTTGATACTTAAGAATGGTCGCTTCGAGTTGGATTTCGATGACCTTGAACAAAAAGCCAAAGGATGCAAGATGATGTTGCTTTCCAACCCTCACAATCCAGGCGGAACTGTCTGGTCGAAAGACGATTTGCAGCGCGTTGCTGAAATTTGCAAGCGAAACGGTGTACTCGTCATTTCCGACGAGATTCATGCCGACCTTACCTTGCCAAAATATAAGCATACATCATTTTCAACCGTTTCGGAGACTGCAAAATCGAACTGCATAACCTTCATAGCACCAAGCAAAACCTTCAACATAGCAGGATTGTCGAGTTCGGTGGCTTATATTCCCGAAAAGTCGATTCGCGATACATATTTCGAGTACCTTGAAGCATCGGAATTCGCCAACGGAAATATTTTCGCCTATATTGGTGCCGAGGCTGCATTTCGCGAAGGCGAGGAATGGTTGTCCCAACTAAAGGACTATCTTGTTGAAAATATAGCTTTTGCCGATAAGTTCTTTAAGGAAAATATGCCAGCTGTAAAGGCTGTACTTCCCGAAGCGTCGTATCTGCTATGGCTTGATTTCAATGGACTTGGCTTGTCGCATGATGAATTGCAGGACAGGCTTATAAACAAGGCAAAAGTTGCCCTTAATAGCGGTCTTACCTTTGGTGGTGATGAGTTTGCTGGATTTTTCCGCATGAACATAGGCTGTCCGAGGTCAATATTGAAGGAAGCCTTGGAAAGGATTGCAAAAGCATTCTAACAAATATTCTAAATATTGGACTACTGCTGCTTATGCTTTTTTGTAAAAGCTACAGAATCGCCCCATGCATTGTATAGTATCTTGTGATTTATTGCCTTCATGCGTATATCGAGGCAGGAGAAACACTCTTCGGGCTTGTCGCTGACGCAGGCCTTGTCGGGATAAATGAGATAGTCTTCGCGGTATTCGTTTGGCGTTAGGTTTGGCATGATGACATTTGCACCTGCCATAATGGCTTTTTCGCGACCAAGCGAATCAATTGTTTGGTTTGCAGTGGCTGCTACCATGTTTATTTCCGGCATCATCAGCCTGAGCGTGGCTATCATCTTCAATGTCAAATCCATCCTGTCGGTCGAAGATGGAATTTGGTCGGCATACTTGTACAATGGCGTGTCGGGATGCGGAATAAACGGCCCCATGCCAACCATAGCCACATCTTTCTGCTTGAAAAACAGAAGGTCATCTGCAAGAATGTCAATCGTTTGGAATGGCAGTCCCACCATTACGCCAGTACCTGTCTGGTAGCCAATTGAAATAAGAGAATCAATGCAGGCAAGGCGTTTTTGGAAGTCGTGGCGCTCGTCATGAGGATGAATCTTGTAGTAAAGTTCTTCGTTAGACGATTCAATTCTAAGCAGATAGCGGTGCGCACCTGCCTCAAACCACTCGCGGTAAACCTCATCGCTTTGTTCGCCCAACGAAAGCGTTATGCCAAGCGAACCACCATCAATTTCCTTGATACGCTTTATCAATGTTGTAATCTTGTCGGTGAAATCCTTGTCGCTGCGTTCTCCGCTTTGTATTGCAACCGAACCATAGCCCAACTTGTGCGAAAGTTTTGCACACTCAATTACTTCATCATCGGTAAGTGTGTAGCGTTCAATATTTTTGTTATTGCTTCTGACACCACAGTAAAGACAGGATTTCCTACATTTGTTGCTATATTCGATTAGACCGCGCAGATGGACATTATTATCCAACTTTGACAACTTAACTTCCTGAGCCTTACGGAAAAGCATCTGCATATCTTCACCTGTTGCAGACAGCAGCTGCTTTATGTCATTCCTATCAAGGACTTGTTTTTCAATGATTTCGCTTATTGCCATAAAAACAAATACTTATTTGCACAGTTTTTCAATTGCCTTTTCCACCTTGCTCATGTCGGCAGTTGGTTCAAAGCGCTGTATTACGTTTCCATCCTTGTCAATCAGGAACTTTGTGAAATTCCACTTGATATCTGACGTTTCCATGTAGTCGGGATGCTGTTTTTTCAGCATGTTGTTCATCAAATCGCACATAGCCTTGTTGTCATCACCGAAACCTTCAAAAGTCTTTTGCGACTTGAGGTAGGCAAACAGCGGATGCTCATTTTCGCCGTTCACATCAATCTTGTCGAACTGCTGGAAAGTAATGTTGAACTTGGTGCAGAACTGTTGGATTTCGGCTATGCTTCCGGGAGCCTGTTCTCCAAACTGATTGCAAGGGAAATCAAGTATTTCAAAGCCTTTGTCGTGAAATTTTTCGTAAATAGCTTCAAGTTCCATATATTGTGGAGTGAATCCGCAATGTGTAGCAGAATTTACCACAAGCAGAACCTTGCCCTTATATTCCGAAAGCGAAATTGTCTTGCCGTCTGCTTTCTTTGCTGTGAAATCATAAACTGAGGCCTGCGCCATTGCGAATGTTGATAAAATGCTAAATATTAAAACATTAACAATATTTTTCATTACCTTTTCCTTTTTAATACATGTACGCAAAGATAATACTTAATCGGGTTCTAGCGCATTATATATTTGCAAAAAACACCTTTACATCTTCAAGAATTTCGTTTTCAAAACTTTGCCATCATCAGAAACCAGTTTCAAAATATACTGTCCGCGCTGCAACATTGACACATCCACAAAACCGACAATATTTTTCGTTGAAAGCTGCAATCTGCCTGCAACATCATAAATTTCAACTGAAGAAAAAGGCTTGTCGCTACCAATATACAATTTGTCGGCGACAGGATTCGGATATAGAGAAAACTGCAGCGTCTCCTCTCCTACTGTTTCAGGGTCGTAACCTTGCACCAACTGGACATCAAGGTTTTGCACGGCATCATCGGAAATGTCAACAGCAATCGTCTTGTGGATATAACCATCGGCGTAGAACGAAACATTATAGTGTCCTGCCTTCAAAAAACGGTAGTATTCGCCTGTTGGAAGGAACGAAAAAACATGAGAATTGAAATAATCGTGCCCACTGATAAACACCTTTGCCTCAAGCGGTTCGCCCGTAACCGAATCGGTAACAAAACCACGAAGCCCCAAGGTTGCACGCTTCATATATGCAAGCATCGGGGGAATATTGCGCGAAGTGTAGCTATCAAGCATGTCGTTGGGCAGTTTCTTGTCGATGCTAAGTTCCAAAGTTACCTCGCGGCAATGCTTGAAATAGTTCATATAGTCCTGACGGCTGCCGGTAATCGTGTACCATGCATAACCGTTGATGTAACCGCTTGCAAAATCGGAAGTCATATAATCTTCTCCACCAAACTGCCTTGCCAATGCCACATATTCGGCTGACACAAGCTTCCACCAGTCGTCATCGGCAGGCAATCTACTGTAGGTATCGTATGGATAGTTGACGACCTCGGCTCCACTGTGCAAATTGGCCGACATAACAAACTTATGATTATCAGCATACCGCATAAAAGCTTCCGTTTCAAACGAATAAACACTACTATCCGGATGTTCGCCAGCAATAGCATCGGGGAAATTGCGGTTAATGTCGATAAAATGCTCAAAACCAATTCCGTTGCGGGTATAACGAAGTGCCCAATTCAGATTGTCGCCACCGCCAATATAAGTTCCCTCCGGATTTGACAGCGGATTTATGAAAATCTCCATATTGTCAACCAGATTTGTAACCTCCGAATCTGTTCCATAATCGCGCAGCAACTTATCAATAAGCCTCAAACAGACCATTCCGCCAATCAGTTCATCACCATGCATCTGGCCGCCGAGGAAAAATTCAGGTTCAGACTCATCTTCGTTCACATTGTCAGAAATCTTGACTGCAAGCAACTTGTAGCCGGAATATGTTGAACCGATAGTGTCCAGCTTACAAATTTCGGGATAAGTTTCGGCAAAATACTGCATCATTTCACAATAGATGTCGTATGTGGGATATTTGTCCCATGAAAACATATCGTTAAGTGATTCCGCCATAATAAGTTCGTCCTTTGTCTCATAGTACCCGCGCACAGGTTCACAAGCTATTCCAAATTTGCGAAACTCGGCAAACTCCCGTGCATTGGCGTACGCATAGCAGTAACCATTGCGGTAGCCGTCTATTGAAATTACTTTTGAAAATTCATTAAGCCGTTGCTGCTCAACTGGAAATCTAAAGTACAATTCACCTCTGGATTCGAGTATTTCCTTGGGGGATAGCTGAGCCTTTGCCGCCAGCGACAGCATCAGTATAACAAGTATAAAGTATAATCTTTTCATTTGACAACTTTTTGATGTGCAAACTTACAAAAAAAGTCAAAAAACTAAGCCGACTTTCTAAAATAAGTTTGGCTTTAGAAAAGAAGGGAGACTCTTTGTGCGCCTCCCTTCTACCCATTATTTTATGGTTGCAAATCAATCTCTTTTCTTATACCAGCCTATCTTGCGCGAGCCAAACATTGCAGCACCTATTATTATGAACACGGCAATGCTACCGACTAGGAGCGCATAGCTTTCGAGCTGGAGCAGCACATAGATGAAAGCATACAGCAACACCAGCAATGCAGCAAGCCCCAAAGTGGTTTTAAAATCCTTCATTATTGTTCCGATGAAAGCGACTATCAAGCCTACTGTCATTACCGCCGAAATAAGGTACGAAAGGCAGAACGAAATATGCTCTGAGAACGACAACAGCAAAGTGTAGAAGACAATAAGCACTGCTCCTATAAGAAGATACTGAACCGGATGTATCGGTTTTGCCTTGCGAGTTTCGAAAAAGAACACCGTGGCGAAAGTCAGAAGGATTATAAGCAACGAATATTTGATGGCACGCATCGTCTGCTGGTATTGCTCGACAGGAACTATCAATTCGACACCGAACGAGGAATTGCAGATTGCAAGGTCCTTACGAATCTCTTCAACGTCTATATAGTCGGTAGATTCACGGGAATACGATTTCGTATATACCTGAGGATAATCGCGATTTATGGACAATACTTTCCACGAAGCCGAAAAGCCATTCTTTGTAACTTCCCTTTCGTCGGGCAAGTAGCAGCCATTGAAACTTGGCGTAGCATAGTTAGAGGTCAAATCAACCGTAGTTGTTCGTCCCAATGGTGTGAACATCAGGCTCTCGGCACCTTTCAATGGCAAATCTATGCTGAACTTTACCGTTTCGCCATCAAGAAGACGCAGAAGGTCCACCTCGCATTCCAAAACTGAGGAGTTATCAGGCTGCATAGAGATATTCTGCCCGTCAAGGCTAATTACAACATTGTCACGCACATTCTGCAATTTTGACACGTCAAGCAGGACATACGCCTTTTCGAAATCCCATTGCTTGTCCCTTTTCGATTCAAACTCCCTCGGCAACACGAACTCTCCGCTTATCGCCAACGGCACTTCATAAACAGGATACTCAAATATGCCCCTATGCAGGAAAGATGCATCAAGGTTACCTGTAATCTTCAAAGACTCAGGCAGTATGTAGCAATATTCGGTTTCGTTAGGAGTTTCATTCTCCAAAGTGTCAATCCCCACCAACTTGATGTAAGGTCCAGAAATTTTATTGGAACCACCAGATTTCTCCTTTATGTCGTATCTTGCCTCATCCATAGTTCCATTTCTCTCTTCAATGAGATTCTGAATAAAGACTTGTGGAATCAGGAAGTGTAAGCTTATCACAATGATAAGTATCAACTTTAAAGTCGTGTGATGCCTCTTGAAGAAACCCGGCTTACTAGAATTGGCCGGCGGCACAACCTGATTGTTAACAACTTGAGAGTTTTTCATCTCCTTTTCTTGACTTGTCTGCTGGTTCATTGCAGAACCTGTGTTCATTTCATTTTCCATCTTACTAATTTTTTAATTGTTATTTATTCTTGTTTTTAAAAAGTACTTTGTATTTCAAAGTTTATAATCAAAAAAAATTTTGTTTCTATGCGTTCAACAAATCCGATAGTGCCTGAACGTGCTGCTTAAAGGCCTTACGCCCTTCTTCGGTAACCGAATAGCGTGTATTTGGCTTGCGGCCAATGAACTGCTTCTCGCAACGGATATAACCCTGTTCCTCAAGGCTTCGGGTATGGCTGGCCAAGTTGCCGTCGGTCACTTCGAGCAACGACTTGAGTGTTGAGAAGTCAACCTCATCGTTGACCATCAGCACAGACATGATGCCCAAGCGTATGCGGCTTTCAAAAGCCTTGTTCAACCCTTCAAGTTTGGAAATCATAGTTACTTCTCCTCTTTGTGCCTTACAATAAAAACGATTCCATAAACTATATGAAGTATTCCGAAGCCGACAAACCAGATGAGCAGTGCATAATCGACCACGAAGCAGTCAATCAGTCCCAGAATCAGCTCAGCGTATGCCAAAAAGCGCAACGACGAATATGTATATTTCTGCGAGCACAACAGCGCCATACCATAAAATAAAAGCATTACTGACGATGTGAGCCCATAATAACCGTGCATAACCAACGCAACGCAGAAGATGCCTCCGGCGAGCATCGGGAGTGTAAAATTCAGCACCAACCGACTAATTGTGGCATCCCACTTGAACCCCACCCCGTTTTTCAGAGCCTTACGGCGCGACATCAGCAGCACTGTAAGTGAAGAGACGACAAAAAGACAAACTGCTACACCCAAAGCAATCTTCAACTTTAGCGGCGTGTTCAGTATCATCTCGTTGAAGAAGTAGTATATAACAGCGGATGCAAGCGATGCCAAAATGCCAATTATCACAATCGACCAGCCGCTTACAGCCTTGAACCTTGACGAACGTTCCATCAAATCCTTGATTTCGTTCAGCGTATTTAATGCTTCTTTATTCTCCATGACTTTAAAAGTACTTTGTGCTGCAAAGTTAAATCATTTTTATTATACGGCAAGCATTTTTTGAAAAAATTTTTATCAGAGTGGCAAAACAATCTCTAACATGTTGATATTAAAAATATTACACAATAACAAATAATGGGATTTGCAACGCAATGTTGTCTGGATTTGTAACCTTTAGCTCGTTACCATGGCAGTAAATCAGACATAACATGTCTTCTTTTTCCAAAGACAACAAGGACAACAAAGACAACTTTACTCAGTTTGAAATGAAATGTTGTCCAGAGTTGTCTTGGTTGTCTTCTTTTTAAAACAACGCGCATGTCCGTTGTGCGGATGGAATCCGCAAGGTTGTCTGGATTTGCAATCCAGACAACGTGAATATAAGGATTTTAAATCATAAGCGGTCGAAAGATTTCACGGGAAAGTATTCGGCAGTTCTCTTATTTTGTACCGATTTGCATACCGCGTTGTATCACCACCGTTTAAATATAGTCCAAGCACCATAATATAGTCACACATCTCAATACGAAAACCGAATTTTGCCTCAGAGTATCCAAGTCCGTTAAGACGCTTGTATATCATAACGAGCATGGCGGTAATCAATGTCATGTACAGAATGATTCTCAGGCCGTT
>JAGCNN010000094.1 GCA_017645925.1 Bacteroidales bacterium | reverse complement strand
ATTCGGAGAATCATCTGTCCGCCATTGTGACGGGCAAACAAATAGTTGTACAACGCGGTTCTAACTCCGCCAATATGAAGCGGTCCCGTGGGACTAGGTGCAAATCTTACCCTTACCATAATGTTTTAAATTTTAATGGCGCAAAAATACAATATTATTTACGAATTACGAATTACGATTTTAGATTGATTTTGAGATTGGGATGAATGTATCTTTCTAATCTATTAATTTTGGCAACACATCCATTCTTTCGTGCAGAATTCTTATTACCAGCACATCTCCATTATCTTCTTTTTGGTAGAAAATGAGATGTTTTCTATAATGATGGCAAAACACCCCTTTTTTTACTTCTGAATATTCTCTATCGACAAGAAATTTATTGTTTGCAATATGGCCTATTTCGACAATCAATTCTCCATAATACAAATCAGCCTGTTGCTCCGACCATACATTGGCAGTGTATTCCCAAATAGAATCCAAATCGCTAACAGCTCTATTTGTTAAATGCCATTTAGCCATTATGTCTTTTTGATTTTAATTCTTTCAAGTGCTTTGTTGCATCAAAATCAATTGCGACACCACTATTTTCGCCTTCGGAGATTGCAATCTTCAAGTTCTGCAAGCGTTTCTCGTTTTCCTCTAAAAGCCTTAAACCAGCCCGTATTACCTCGCTTGCATTATTGTATCTACCACTTTGTACAGTACTGCTTACAAAATTCTCAAAATAATCGCCTAAGGCTACCGATGTTGTTTTCATTGTGAATGATATTTATTTTGCAAAATTACCAAATATTGGTAACACGACAAACATAATTAGGATTTAATTTTTGACTATACAAAAAATGAAAGCCACCAGAAAATCCAGTGGCTTCCATATCATAATACTCTACCTCATTACGTTTACGGTTCCTTTTCGTGTCTGGCTGTTGCCATAATGGTCAACTGTCTTGATAATCCAATAATACACGCCAGCCTCTACGTCGGGTCCTACATTGTTCACCTTGCCGTTCCATTGTACAGCAGGGTCGGTTGATGTAAATACCGCTTCTCCCCTTGAATTTGTTATGCCGAAACTAAATGTCTTGAAATCCATATCTTCGCCTATCGGACCGAATGTCGAATTTACACCTTCGGAATCGGGGGTAAACGCATTCGGGACATAAAATACATGTGTAATAACAACTTTTACCGTCTTGGCGGTTTCTGCCGAACATTCGCCATCGGCAAGAGCCAACTTTATCGGATAGTCGCCACTGCGGACAAATTCATACTCAACCGACTTGTCGGTGAACGACTTGCCGTCGATTTCCCACTTGTACGACAAATTAACCGTCCTGCCAGTGTAGAATGTATAGGTGTTGTCGGTTGAACGCCACGAAAAATCAGCTACAGGTGTTTCTCCAATGGTAATTGCATTGAGAATTGTCTTTTTCAACAACTTTCCGCCACGGTACAACGATGCCGATGGCGTGTAGGTTCCTTTCTTGCGATATTCGCAGGTTGCATTGTTGCCATTTCCTTGCTTTCCGTTACCAAAATCCCACACAACTTCGCAGTCGGCTTCAACACCAACAGCCACAAACTTTGCAGTTGCTGGTGTACAGCGCTTGTCGCACGAAACCGAGAAAGATGGTTCTGAAACAACTTTCGGGGTTTGCTTAGGCTGATTGTCCTGCGTGCTGGAGGCAACATCTTGTTTTTCATCGCTAACCGCTGGCTCTGTCTGCTTTGCTGGTTCGTGCTCTACCTTCAATTCAGCGATTTCAGTGTTTTTGGTTTCTGCGGTTTCGCTAACCATTGTTGTCTGCTTTGGTTCCGAAACTTCGGTATTCTGCGTAGAGGTCTTGTCGGAAACAGGAATAGCATTTTCATTGCCAGTGCTTTCCTGCACGGCATCTGAGATTTCGGCTTTTGCAATAGGTTCATCGGGTAATGGTTTTTCGTCATTATTCCACAGCACAGCCACAAGTACGCTGGCAATAACCAATGCACTTGCAGCTCCTCCGACAATAAATTTGCCGAACCTCTGCCAGAAAGTCGGCTTTGGCAGACGCTTTTCGAGCTGCGCCCAGCCGTTGGGGTTAAATTCACCCTCGTATTCGGATAATATTTTCTTTAAATTACTCATCTTCACCGTATTTATCTATAAACATCTGTTTCAGTCTCATTTTTGCCT
>JAGCNN010000093.1 GCA_017645925.1 Bacteroidales bacterium | reverse complement strand
TTTTTGTTTTTTATTGGGTTGTCGTTTGCCGTCGGTGCGCAGACGCAGGAAATAAGTTTTGACTGGTATTCGGCTGCCGTTGCCGAGGCAAACGCGCAGAACAAGGCACAAACCACCATATATGGCACAAAGGTGGATGATGCAGGGTATGTTTATACATTGGCAAGTATGGGCTCCGATGCCGACACAACCGGCGATGTTGCTGCTACGCAGGGACATTTGCTGGGCGAGGATATGACGGGCGCTCCATATTCGGGAACAAGCTACAACAGCAACATAATGCTGGTAAAGCACGATTTCAGCGGAAATGCTTTGTGGAAAATATACTCCAAGAACGGCGATGTTGATGTGTCGTCGAGCGACTACACGCCAACTGCCGACGGCGGCGCATTCCTCGCACTGAAAGCCCGTCACACAAGCGCAAATTTCTATGGAACGGATATTTTGTTGCAACTGGTGGGTAACAATGGCACCGAGACAACAATTTCGTTTTCGTTCCCCGATGCCGACTATCACAATGTATATCAGCCAGTTTTCGTAAAGGTAGATGCCTACGGAAACATTAGCAGTGCAGTCCGTGCTACAGTCGATTGGAATCCAGTTGACAATCCTGCATCAAGTTATACTTGGGGCATTTCGGATGGATTTTCGCTTTACGGAGCAGCACAGGATGCCAACGGAAATTTCTTCGTTACTGGTAACCTTAGACGCACGATGCACATTAGCGAGAATGAGATTCTGGCACACAATGTCGCCGACTGGGATGGCGGCTCAGGATTTGCAGGCTCGGCATTTGTGTTGAAACTCAACAGCGACCTTACCTATAATAGTCATATCGTTACGGGTGGCTCGTCGGTTGGCGAAACAGCTAAGCAAATGAAATACAAGGACGGGAAATTGTATGTTGTTGGTTATCTGAAAGGTAGCAATGCTGTTGTTTCGCTTGGCGGTTCGCAGGTTACACCCGATGACAAGTACAGTTTCTGGACAGCAAGGGTTAATGCTTCCGATTTGTCGGTCGATTATTTGTCGCTGGTACAGGGCGCACAGGTCAACAACAAGAACTTTATGCAGTTGAATGCACTCGAAATCGCCCCCGACAATTCAAGTTTCTTTGTCGCAGGTGGCATTCAGGGCGGTTTCAAGATTGGACAGGATACAGTATCGGCACAGGGAACTATGTATGCAGGCTTCGTTTTCCGTTGCAATTCCGCTACTGGTGTTGCCGACAAGGGCTTTGTAAAGCAGACAAGCGGAATATCAAATAGTTTCGGACTCGCCGTGAATGTCGACAGCGTTTTCGTTTACGGCTACAACTGGGCAACTACGCCAAAATCGCTCTACTTCGATTCGTTCAACCGCAATCTTGAACCTTCTATATCGCACATTTTAGGCGAATCAACTGGTTCGATAACTGCAAATTCGTGCGCTGTAAAAGGCGATTCGCTCTTGATTGCAGCACGCGTACAGGCAAACAAAGCTTTGGATTTTGCTTTTGTAGAAACTGCAACTTCTTACACATCAACATATTCGTGGCAGGGTGTTGTTGCAAAATACACATTCCCCGGATATGAATTTACAGCTCCAGCACCGCAAACCTACACTGTTACGCTTAATGTTGGTGAAAACGGCACGGTTACTACCGAACCCGAAACTTTGACCGACTTACTTGCCGACACAGAAGTCGTTTTCACAATTTCTCCAGCGGAAGGCTACGAACTTGACGAATTCAAGGTTGATGGCGAGGCAATTGCCGTTGAAAACAACACCTATACGCTTACCGTTACTGCTGATGCAACGGTTGATGTCACCTTCAAGTTGATACCTGTAGAACCTGAAACTTACACCATTACCTTGAATGTCGGCGAAAACGGCACGGTTACTACCGAACCCGAAACTTTGACCGACTTGCTTGCCGACACGGAAGTTGTTTTCACAATTTCTCCAGCGGAAGGCTACGAACTTGATGAATTCAAGGTTGACGGCGAAGCAGTTGCCGTTGAAAACAACACCTATACGCTTACCGTTACGGCTGATGCTACAGTTGATGTTTCATTCAAACTTGCTACTTCTATTATGTCTGACGAAGCAAGGGACATCGAAATCTATTCCTACGAAAGCGAATTGGTAATTTCTGGTGCCGAAGGCTTGAATGTGATGGTATATAATATGTTAGGTCAGGTTGTAGAATCGTTTGACGTTGTAAGCGATGTAGAAATACACAATTTGCCGCAAGGTATGTACATCGTGAAAGTTGGTGATAATGATACTGATAAGATATTCATTCGTTAAGATTTTTTGTTAAATTTCCTATGTCGGGGCAGATGTTGTTCATATTCTTATGTTTCGTGCCCCGACGCTTTTTTGTTGAATGTAAATAATTGACAAATAAAAAGAACTAACCGCACCCTGAGCTTGTCGAAGGGTCGATTTGAGCAGAAACGAAATAATTTAAGTATATGAAGAGAATATTTGGATTTTTTGCAGTAATATTGATGGCATTTGCTCTTTTTTCCTGCGATGGAAAGAAAAATGCCGAGGTAGAACAAGAAGCACCCGAAGCAAAGGTTTTGCAGGTTGACGATGCGCTTGCAAAGATTGATGCAATGGTCGGCGATACTGTGGAGGTCGAGGGCTTGTGTATGCATTTGTGCCGTCACAGCGGACGCAAGATGTTCCTTATGGGTAGCGACGATACGCAGATTTTGCGTGTTGAAAGTGTTGAACTTGGCGAACCTTTCAAGCAGGAATGTCTTGAGCATGTTGTTTATGTAAAGGGCATTGTCCGAGAAGAACGCATTGACGAGGACTACCTGAACGAATGGGAAAAGGAACTCGCAGGAATGGAACAGCACGGCGAAGGTGCCGAGGGTTGCGGAGCCGAAAAGCAGTCGCGTCAGGAAACAGCCAATACCCCCGAAGCCCGCATTGCCGATTTCCGAGCAAAGATTGCCGACCGCAAAGCAAAAGAAGGAAAGGCGTATTTGTCGTTCTATCATTTGGATGCGGTGGAATATAATGTAATTGACAATGAATAATGGACAATTAACAATTGACAATGTATAATGGATAATTGATAATCTGTAGCGACGTGCCATGGCGCGTCGCTACAAATCAAATCATCAAATTATCAAATCATCAAATCTTTGAATAATCGAATCTCCCATGATTGATTGCATTAACCTAACCCACTACTACGGTAAAAGGTGCATATACGAAAACCTTAGCTTTTCCGTGCCGCAAGGTCGCATACTCGGACTTTTGGGCAAGAACGGAACCGGCAAGACCACGACGATAAACATTCTCAGCGGTTTTCTGAAGCCCCGTAGCGGAGAATGTCGCATTTTCGGGCAGAACATAATCGGTATGAATCCCGAACTTCGTCGCGACATCGGTCTGCTCATCGAAGGGCATATACAGTACAGCTTTATGACTATCCGCCAGATAGAACGCTTTTATGCCCGATTCTATCCCCAATGGGACAAGAATGTGTATTACGACCTGATGTCGATGCTGAAAGTCGCACCAAACCAGCGCATTTCGCGAATGTCGTGCGGACAGTGTTCGCAGGTGGCACTCGGACTTCTGATGGCACAGAATCCCAAGTTGCTGATACTGGACGACTTTTCGCTCGGTCTTGACCCCGGTTACCGTCGTCTGTTCATCGACTACCTTCGCGATTTTGTGAAATCGTCGGGAAAGACAGTTTTCCTGACTTCGCATATCATACAGGATATGGAACGGCTCATAGATGACTGCATAATGATGGACTATGGCAAGATTATCTTGCAGATGCCAGTTGACGAATTGCTTGGCAAATATCGTCAGTACAACTTCAAGTTGGCTGAAAACAGCACCTTGTCCGAAATGGCTGATGTCTATCATCCTACGGTAATCCGTGGCAATGTCGAACTTGGCTCGTTTCTGGATGCCGACGAACTGAAATCACGTTTGGTGGCAAAAGGTGTTGCTTTCGAGGATTTTTCATCGCAGAAGGTAAATTTGGAGGATGCGTTTATTGGGTTGACGGGGAAATATTAAAGAATTGATAATGGACAATTGACAATGGATAATTGATAATTTGTGGCGACGCGCCGTTTGCGGAGACGCGCCATGGCACGTCTCTACAAATCGAATCATCAAATCATCAAATCATCAAATTTTCAAATAATAAATCTCGCTATGCTTTACAAGGAATGGATAAAAACTCGTTGGTTTTATGCGGTTGCATTGCTGACAACTTTTGCACTTTGCGGATATGTGCTTTTGAACATCAACAGGCTGGTGTCGCTGAAAGGTGCCGCCCATCTGTGGGAGGTTGCGATGTTTCGCGATGCCATTTTCATTGATATGCTGCGGTATGTTCCGCTGTTGGTGGGGATTGTGGCTGCGGTGGTTCAGTTTGTGCCTGAACTGGTGCATAAACGGCTGAAACTCACAATGCACCTGCCTCGCGGATACGTGCGTTCGGTAATGGAGATGCTTCTGTTTGGCTTCGGATGCCTTGCATTGTTGTTCTGTGGCAATCTGGTTATGCTTCTGCTGGGCTTGCAGACTTTTTTTGCCAACGAAATAGTCGGCACATTGTTCTTACTGCCTTGCCGTGGTATCTGGCAGGCTTGGCGGCGTACATACTTGTTGCTTGGATTTGTCTTGAACCGGTTTGGCGCAGACGGATTCTCAACATCTTGATTTCCATTGCCTGCCTGCGGATTTTCTATATGTCGCCAGCACCCGAAGCATACAATAGGCTGTTGCCGTGGCTAATGGCGCTTGTCGTAGTGAGTTTGGCATTGCCACTTTTGTCGGTTGTTCGTTTTAAGGAAGGAAAGGAATAGTTATGAATAGGATAGAGAAACTTTTGGTGATTGTTGGTCGCACATTTTTCGTCTGCGTATGCGCTTTTCTTGCCGTGTGGATTCTTACCTGGGCGTTTCATTTCGCTACCGACACTTCCGAGAAACCGCCATTCACCTTGTACAGCACTGGCATTGATGACTTTGCAATGTTCAAGAACGAGGATACAGGAAAACATTACTATGATGCGCACGCCAACGAATACACCGAGGCACAGTTTTACGAAATGCTTCCGACATTCTACTGCAAGCAGTTGATTGTGAATGAGAAATTGCCCGACACCCTGTATGGTCGTCCTGTGAGTGCGAAATTCATACAGAACGAGAATTTTACATTCAAGACTGCTCCGTCTGCTGTGAACAAGAGGGAAATTGCACTTTATCCGCTGATGGAATCGATGTCGGGGCGTGTCGATTTGGAAATGCCGACCGATGTGTTCCGCATTACGGAAAATGCCATCGAATTTGTTGATATGGCAACAAATTCGGTTGACGAGACAAAATCCGATTTGTTCACTAAAATGTTTGTACAGAAAGGTTTTGCCTTCCCTGCGCACATTATTTCGGGAAATCCTACCACAAAAAAGGAATACGACAACGGCTATCTTATTACCGATTCAAACAACAAGCTTTTCCACCTGAAAATGCAGCGTGGACGACCTTATTTGCGGCCTATCGAGTTGCCTGAAGGCATTGTTCCCAAGCATATTTTTGTCACTGAATTCCGCAATCAACGTTCCTTGGCGTTCATTAGCGACACCGAAAAACGTTTCTGGATGCTCGATGCCAAGAATTATGAATTTCAGAAAGCAGAACTCCCCGATTTCAATCCCGAAACCGATGGAATGATGATAATCGGCAACTTCCACGACTGGACCGTAAGCGTTTCATCGGGCGACCAGCTTCGCTATTTTGCGCTTGCTGCCAACGATTTGCATTGCTTGAAATCATACGAAGTTCCCGCGGAAGACCCAACCAAATTGCAACGCATAGGCAACATTTTGATTCCTATCCAGTTGAAGTTCCTGTCTGGACTTGATGGAGACGTTTGGCCAAGAGTTACATTTTTTGAATAAACGAATAGCTTGTTGAATCTGCAAAAATCAAAAATCCTAAAATCATTTTCTATTTCAAACCTAAAGCACTATCTTTGCAATTTGTTTCTAACACGAATTTTGATTTTACAGATATGGTAAAAAACGACCAACTGAACGAAAAGAAGCCTGCTGGAGAAGCAAAGAGTGGCTTTGCACTTGGCAAGAAAAATTACATAGTACTTGCTGTGGGATTCGTTATACTTTGCATCGGTTATGCGCTTATGGTAGGCGGTGGTTCGGACGACCCGAATGTATTCAACCCCGAAATATTCAGTTTCCGCCGCATAACACTCGCTCCTATAGTGCTGATAATCGGCTTTGCAGTAGAAATTTTTGCAATAATGTGGCGTCCGCGCGCAAAAAAGGATTAACAGATGGAATGGTTTGAAGCATTAATCCTCGGTTTGATTCAAGGTCTTACCGAATATCTGCCAGTGAGTAGCAGTGGACATTTGGCAATAGGAGCAAAACTTTTCGGACTCAATGGCGAAGAAAACCTGACTTTCACGGTGGCTGTGCATGTTGCAACTGTGCTTAGCACCTTGGTTATCTTGTGGAAAGAAATAGTTTGGCTGTTCAAGGGATTCTTCAAGTTCAAATGGAACGACGAGATGAAATATTTGGTCAACATCCTGATTTCCATGATTCCTGTGGCAATAGTTGGATTCCTTTTCAAGGATACAGTTGAAGAAATTTTTGGTTCTGGCTTGCTTGTTGTTGGAATCTGCCTGATTGTAACAGCAGCCTTATTGGCTTTCGCATATTTTGCAAAACCACGCCAGAAGGAAAAAATATCCATGATAGATGCCTTTGTGATTGGTATTGCCCAAGCAGCGGCTGTATTGCCGGGACTTTCACGGTCGGGTTCAACAATTGCAACTGGGCTATTACTTGGCAACAAGAAAGAAAGTTTGGCTCAGTTCTCGTTTTTGATGGTAATTCCTCCGATTTTAGGGGAAGCCTTGCTCGATGTACTGAAAATTGCAAAGGGCAGTGCTGATGCAGCAACAGCTTCGATAGGTGCTTTGCCTTTGGCTGTCGGCTTTATAACTGCATTTGTGGTTGGCTGCCTCGCTTGCAAACTAATGATAAACATTGTTAAGAAGGGCAAACTGATATGGTTTGCTGTATATTGTCTCCTCGTAGGTATCGCCACAATAATATTCCTCAGCTAAATGGAGTTCTTTTCGCTTGACAGGTTGCCGGATTTTGAAACTGGCGAAGTCATAATCTTTGACAAGCCGTACTCGTGGACTTCGTTTGATGTGGTGAACAAGGTGCGCAAGAAAATCAGCGAATACACGGGCATACGCAAGTTCAAGGTTGGACACGCAGGCACTCTTGACCCGCTTGCAACAGGATTGCTAATTCTTTGCACTGGCAAGAAAACCAAGCTGATAGAGGACTTGCAAGGCGGTACAAAGGTTTACGAAGCCGAATTTTGCCTCGGTGCTACTACGCCATCTTTCGACCTTGAAACCAAGATTGACAAAACCTTTGATATTTCTGGTATTACCGAACAACAAGTGCGTGATGCGCTTGCTGACCTTTGCGGTGAGCGAGAGCAGATGCCGCCGGTTTATTCGGCCGTGCAGGTAAACGGAAAACGGGCATACGAATTCGCTCGCAAAGGTCGAACAGTGGAGCTAAAGCACAAGTTGATAACGGTTTACGACATTGTCGTCAACAGCATAGAACTTCCGATTGTAAATGTAACAATTACTTGCAGCAAAGGAACTTACATCCGTTCTTTGGCTGATGAGTTTGGTAGAAGTCTCGGCAACGGAGCCTATTTAAAATCCCTCCGCAGAACACAAAGCGGAGAGGCAAAAATTGAAGATGCCGTAAAGCTGGAGGATTTTGTAAAGTTTATAGATGGGCAATTAGCGGTTGGTATTGGCTAAATTCCAAGTCATTGAGATTTAAACCCTTTCTGGTCATTCCGGAACCTTTAGCTCACGCAGCGAAGCAAGTAAAGTAGAACGAACAGCAAAAGGAACGTTGCTTGTGAGTTCTCTTGTCCGGAACTCTCTCACGAAACGAAGTGAGTAATCTGCTCTCTAATAATCCGTTAACAGATTACGGACAGCAGTCTTCACAACGCTCCCCGTTCCGTATCGCGTGTTACGACTAGCTTCCGTACCTTTAGCTCACGCAGCAAAGCAAGTAAATGACGAGACCCTTTGTTTGTATTGTTGCATAAATACTTGATAACATTATAATTACTCGCATCGTCATGTTTTTAGCGGATACTAATAATTGAGAATATATGTAGAGCGAAGAATTTTACATCTTCGCAAATTTGCATGTATATGACTTTTCTGCGTTGTACATTCTGACAAAGTACAATCCTGCTTCCATGTCGGAAATGTCGATGCAAGCGCCCTCCCAGCGAGATGAAGCATCGGTAGCAAGCGCTTTTACCACTGAGCCCTGCTGGTTGATGATTTCCACTCTGTAGCTACCTTTGTCAACATTGTTTGAAATGAAATACAGAACCTCGGTGGCTGGATTTGGGAAACACTTGATGTAGCCGTTGTCTGTCGCAAAATCTTCAACTGACGTTGGATTATCTTCTGGTTCAACTACGAAAACGTGCGGGTCGGGTTCTCCGATGTATGGATGTGTCTGTACTTGTCCGTTTTCGGTTTCTGCCTTTATGTAGTACGAAACTTTCTGTCCACGTTGTAGTCCTTCAAATGTGAACGAATATTCATCTTCTGCAATAAGTGCCATATCTTCCGAAATGTATTCGTCATCATCAATCTTGAAAAATATTTTGGCATTTGCAATGGCTCCACCATTTCCGAGAGTATAGATTTTTGCAGTTATGGTGTATGTTTCAGCGAGTTCAACAGTGTCGAGGATAGGGTAGTGGGCAATTCTCAGCATATCGAAGCGCGGAACCTCGTGCGTACGGCAATGCAATGCATCTGTTCCTTCCCATGGTGCGCTGCTTATAGGATTAAAGCCAATGACCTCGTAGCCGGGCATTGCCTCTTCGTAAACAGCCTTTGCGTTGGCATTGTTTGTGGCATCGTTGTTCGGAAATGCAAGGTAAACTTTTTTGTTAAGAATCAGCGAATTGGAATAGGGTTGTCTATTAGGGCTGTAAGTTCTGTAAACCTTGTACTTGTTGCCATACGAACTTGTCTGGTTTGCCCAGTAGTCGGCCATTGCCTCGTATGCAGCGTATTGCGAATTGCTTGTAGGAACTTTTGTAATTACAACCTTATCGACATCAATGAACTTGCCCCAACAGTCGATATGTGCAATGTAGTCGTTCAGCGGGTCGTCCAAGTGCATGTAGTTTGTGATGCCAAGGTAATTTTTGAAAATGGTGTCAAGTTGAGCCGGCGTATATGTGTATCCGTCTTCTGAATTTTCAGCATCCAGTGATGCCGAACAAGAAGCTGCCACACCAAGTCCATCGGTCATGTAGTTTCCGCCAGTATGTACGACATCCATTCCAAAGACAGGCTTGTCGAAATAGGTGCCGAAGTAATTTGTAATATCGTCGTCGTTGGGACGTGGACGGTTGTAAACATAGTCAATCATTCCAACCTGCTTGTCGCCGTACTCAATGAACCACGGGCTGTAGTCGCGGCACCAGTACGAGTCAATTTCGTGAGTTACAAATTTCAGGTGGTTCATATTAACGCCATTGTTCTGCAATGTGTTTCTTACAGATGATTGGCTGCTTGAAGCACATATCAGGTAAACGGTATCTTCCTGTGAAAGTTCGGCTATAAGCGAATACGGCACACCAAAACTAACACCGCTGCCCCAATAATTTGACGGCGCTGCCACAATTACGCCTTGGTTCGGTTCAAATTCGGCTATGCTTCGCGGATTCTCGGGTGGGTCGGTGACGATGAGGTCGCGTGTGTTTCCTTTTGCCGAAAGTTCTTCCCAGCGCAAAGCGTGGTACTTGCCTCGCAGTTCCTGCGGAATTTCCTGTGCGAACAATGCCGAAGCAAACAGAATTGATAGAATTGTTATGAATGACCTTTTCATGTTTCTATGTTTAAAAAACAATGGCATCGCACTTTCGCGCAATGCCATTACAAATATCGTCTTTTATTATTTTACAATTGATAGATTCTTGGTTATAACAGAATCGCCGATGTTAGCCTTAACTATGTACATTCCTGCTGTAAGAGTTGAAGTTTCAACGGCTACATAGTTTTCGCCCGACTGCAAGTTGATGTTGATAGTCTTTACCAGCTGACCTACAGCGTTGTATATGCAAATTGAAACTTCGCTGTTGTCGGTGAGGTTAAGGTTTATGTAAGTGTTGTCGCTTGCCGGGTTGGGGTAGATGTCCATTGTGTTTTCGGCAACTTCGATGTCGGTATGTATGCTAACGGTTGAGTTTGCGTGTGCCGGCAACTTTATATCATCAATCCATGCGCAGTCGCTACCGCCTGTTTGCGACTGATCCTTTACATACGACCATTTCAATGTATGTGTGCCTACAGTTACAGGATATGTCTTCAAACTCCAGCTGTCGCTTGTGCCAGCCCACTGACCTTTCATATCGCTATCAATGTAAAATGCAAGGTAGTCGTAGAAAGATGTGTCGGTACTACTACCGCCCCACCAGCCGCCGCCAGTATATGGATTTTCGCACGAAACCTTCTTGTAGAATTCAACGTTGTCGGCATTGAGGACTTCCAAGGTAATTGTGAGGTCGCTGTTTGCATCGTTGCCAATATTGCCAGATTTTGCACAGTATTGACCTGCGTACGCACCTGTCGAAACTATTGTCCATGGTCTTGCACTGCTGTTTTCCCAAGCATACGAATCGAAGCTGTTGCTTTCCCAGTCTTCAATTTGAAGTCCTACAGAGAGGCATGTGCTAATGTTTGCATCGTATGTGCCAGTTGTTTGTATTGCAAAGCATACGGTAGTTCCAGTTGCAATGTCGTCGGCAGCAGAAATTTCAAACTCGATGTTTTGTGAGCTTCCTGCGTTAATTGCATCGAATTGAGCTTCATCTGAAATTAATGCAATGCCTTCTGTGTTTACTGACAAAGTTGCTGTTCCTGCGTCAAGCTGTGCGTGTCCGTTGTTTGCAATGCAGAATATGACTTTTACAGTTTCGCCAGCATCAATCATGCTGTTGTTGTTGCCGTTTTCCGAATCGTCAATTCTTACAAATGAGATTGCTGGAGCAGGTGCATTTGCGGTCAGCATGAATGAACCGTTTCTTGTTTCGCAGTTGTCTGCTGTAATTGTGTAGGAAATTGCGATGTTGGTTTGGTCTGCAATACCGTTGCGGATTGACATTGTGAATGCATCGTTCTTTGTTGTGCTTCCATTTGCATCAATGTCGCCAAACGATTCATTGTCGTCGCTTATTGTAATGTCGTTGCTTGACGATGATATTGCCATGCTTACATTGTTTGCAGCTTCAACGCCTACATTATTTAATGTGTAGTTGAGCTTTATTGTCTCGTTGTAGTCGGCTGCACCATTGCTATTGCCTTCGCTGTCGTTGATTGTGTAGCCGCCGTTTACTACGTACGGACCTTCGGGAACAATTACCATTATTTCCTGCTGGTAAGTAACCTTGTTGTATGCAGTTGCCGTAATTTTTACAGTGCAAGGTTCTGTCAGTTCTGCAATGTCTATTGTTGCACTTCCGTTGTTTGCGTATCCAGCACCAAGAATTACAACTTCACCGTCAACTTCCTTTGTGATAGCGATGAGGGTTTCGTCGGCTGTGCTGCTTACATCGATTGATGATTGTCCAACTGTAATAACGCTTGGATGAGTAATTGTCATTTCCTCAGGGGTTTTGCTTCGGAACATTGTTGACGGGTCGCCGAAGATTGTCCATGTGTCGGCGGTTGCTACTCCGTCACCGCTAGAACTATTGGCAGGAAAATCTTGAATCATACGGAAATAACCATTGAATGAGATTCCTCCGATTGTTCTTTTGATGTTTCCGTCCAAGGATTCAACAATGATGTCAACCATTTCGTCCTGTGCGGTCATAGGCGGATTCCAGTCCTGATTGATTGTTGAACCGAGGAAAGCGAGTGCACCGGTCGGGTTGCCGTTCTTGCTTGCGCGAAGCCAAGCCTCTGCAAAGCAGGTATTTCCGTTGAAGTCGCCATTGACACAAGCAACACTTATTATAAATGGGAGCTTGTTTTCATTTGTAAGTGCATTTACATGAGTGTTGGTGTATCCTGTACTTGCCCATTCTGTTACATCACCATGACCTATGTAGCAAGCAAGGCCAACTCCTGCATTGAAGGCTGCCGATGTTGCTGCTAAATCTGATGTATAACCAGATGAAGCCTGATTTACGCGAGTTACTGTGTAGCCATAGTTTTCAAGGTCGGTCTGTATGTAGCCCATGTGTGTCATATCGCTTTCGACGCCATGTCCCTGATTGTGACCGCCGCTGCTTCCACCGCCTTCGTTTGAAGCGCTACCGTAGCCGTTTGTCAGCCAAGTGTCGCTTGTTGTAAGTTCCTTTTCGTAAAGGATGACCTTGCGAACCATGTTTTGTATGTTGGCAACCGACTGACCGGAGAAGCGACCGATAAATACATCTGCATAGTGGTCGTTTCCAACAAGATATGCGTACTGGTTGTCGCTAGTTTGGTTTTCTGCCATCCAGCCCGAACCGGTTATAACATTTGAAGGAACATCTCCACCGTCACCTACGAGAAGTATGTAAGCAAGGTCGCTGTGTTCGTTGAAGTAGTTGGTAATGTAGGTCTGAACATTAGCAGCAGTTGTGCCAATTGCGCTCATGAGTACCATCTCTGTTTCGATGCCCTTTTCGCGCTTCCATGCTATAAATTCAGGCATTGCCGACTGATAGGTATCCTTGCAGATTATCAACATTCTGCCGGGATGTCCGTCTTGCAGCTGAGTGTAGCGAGTCTTGCTGCCGTAGTTGATGAAAAGACGGTTGCAGATGTTCTCAAACTCGTCAATTTTTTCGTATGAAGCTGTGATTTCGTTTTCACTCGGCTGCTGGGTGAATTTTACCTTAACTGTTATTTCGGTGAAAATCTTCAACTGCTTCTGTACCGGGTTGTACTGGAACGGGAAAAAGCGGACCGTTGTTCCGCGAACGTCCCTTATGCAGAAAGCTTCGCTGTTTGTAGCGTTGACATCTGGAACGAAAGCATCAACGTTGTAGCACTTGCCGTACTCGTATGGAACAGTTGCCGGGTCGATGTTGCGCTTGATTGCACCCTTCGATGGAGCTACGCTTATATTTTCCACTGTAACATAGTTTGCTTCAACGATTTCTGCTATAGCCTTGCCTTTTGCAGGAATGCGTACCGAAGTTGCAAAATAAGGAACATCTGGAGTGCCCTTTTCCATATAGTTGATTCCATCGGGAGAACCGACAATAACTTCGGTGCCGTTTGGTGTTTGTACTTCGCTGAGCGAATATGAATTTACGTTCAATTTTAGCGTTATTCCGCTGTTATTTTCTTCAATGATTTGAACCGATGAGTTCTGTGGCTTCTGATTGTCAATGACTACCATTGACTGTGAGTAGGCCAGCATTGCAGTCGCTAGCATTGCGACAATTAACAATAATTTTCTCATTACAATTATAATTAGTAAAAAGACAAAGGTAAATCAATTTTTCAAAACCAAATCAAAATATATTCCTAATAAATAGAAACGTTGTAATTTGGTTTATATGTGGGGAATTTTGAGTTACAAAAGTAGTTTGAGCAATGTATTTCGGACTATATTCATTCGTCCTGAAAAGTGTAGATTTCAAAAAACATTCGTCCTGAAAAGTGTAAGTTTTATTTGTATGCTACTGATAATCAAATAAATGCTAAATGTCAATAAAAATCTGTATTCTTTGTGGTGCTATTTGAACAAAAAGGTGCAATAGACCAAGGATAAAAGCAATCCTTGTAGATGCCCCCAAAAAATGAATTTCCGAACAATTTGTATCTGCAATATTTTTTGTAATTTTGCGCCCGTTTTTCAAATTTGACTAAATGGCTAATTTTCAGATAAAAGACATTTTCTATCCCAAGTTTTTCAGTGTGCTGAAGAAGGGATATACGAAGAAACAGTTCACAAAGGACTTGTTTTCGGGCATAATTGTGGGTATAGTTGCACTGCCTTTGGCAATCGCTTTTGCTGTGGCATCGGGTGTTTCGCCAGACAAAGGTATAGTTACCGCAGTAATCGCCGGTTTCCTGATTTCATTTCTCGGTGGTAGCCGCGTGCAGATTGGTGGCCCTACCGGTGCATTCGTAATCATAATTTCGGGCATTGTGGCGCAGTATGGCCTTGATGGACTTATGATTTCCACCATTTTGGCAGGTATCTTTATGATTTTGTTCGGCTTGTTGAAATTAGGTTCGCTTCTGCGTTTTATTCCGCATCCTTTGGTTGTAGGATTTACGAGTGGTATAGCGCTTACCATTTTCTCCACGCAGATAAAAGATGCTCTGGGTCTTGAAGTTACCGAAGTGCCAGCAGCTTTTATCGACAAGTGGGCTGTTTACATCGATAATATTGGTACCACAAACTACTGGGCTTTGGGTATTACAGTCGCTACAATACTCATAAGTATAATAATCAATAAGTTGACCAATAAAATCCCTGGTTCGTTTGTGGCGATTATACTAATGACACTTGTTGTTTCAATATTCGACATTCCTGTTACCACAATCGAAAGCATGTTTGGCGAAATAAAGGGCAGTCTTTCAGTCAGCATTCCCGAAATTCATTGGGAAAACTTTGGAAACTATCTGCAACCAGCCATCACAATTGCACTGCTTGGTTCTATTGAATCGCTGCTTTCGGCTGTCGTTGCCGATGGTATGATTGGTAGCAACCACCGTAGCAACACCGAACTTATAGGTCAGGGTATTGCAAATGTCATTACGCCTTTGTTTGGTGGTATTCCGGCAACTGGCGCAATAGCCCGCACCGCAACCAACATCAAGAACGGCGGCCGTACCCCAATAGCTGGTATCGTACATGCTGTAACCTTGCTGCTTATAATGTTGTGCTTGGGCAATTATGCGAAGCTGATTCCTATGTCGTGCCTCGCTGGTATCCTTATCGTGGTTGCCTACAACATGAGTGAATGGCGCAGTTTCACATCAATTCTTCGCGGTTCGCCGTACGATATTATAATTTTGCTTGTTACATTTTTCTTAACCGTGCTTGTTGACCTGACTGTTGCAATAGAAATAGGTATTGTGCTTGCATCGCTGATGTTCATGAAGCGAATGGCCGACAATGGTGAGGCAATTCTGAAGAACGACCTCGACACCAACTTTATGGAAAACTACGATGACATTCCCGAAGGAATTGAAATCTACGAAATCAGCGGTCCTTTCTTCTTTGGTGCTGCAAAACAGTTCAGCGAAGTGCTTAAAGGTCGTCCCGATTCCACTAAGATACTTATAATCCGAATGCGACATGTACCGTTTATGGACGAAACCGGTGAACGAAACTTCCGTGAAGCCATAAAGTCGCTCAAGACTGACAACAAGAAGATTTTCCTTTCGGGTGTTCAGCCGAATGTTCGCAAGTCGTTGGACAAGAGCCGCATATCTTTCCTTATTGGAAAAGGCAATATCCACGACAATTTCGATGCTGCTTTGGCACATGCAAAGGAAGCCTTGGCTGAGGATTCAAAAGATTCATAAATTATAATACGAACAAAGTTGTCCTTGTTGTCTTTGAAAAAAAAGAAGAAACGGAGAGTATGTAAAGACGCAAAATCTTGCGTCTCAACAATTAATACATAGCTCCCCAAATCCAAAATTCAAAGAAGACAACCATGACAACGTTGGACAACATTGGAATCCGTAGAGATGTTGCGCGCAACATCTCTACAAACAAAAAAATGTTGTCTTTATTGTTCTTGTTGTCTTTGAAAAAAGAAGAATCGGAGAGTATGTACAGACGCAAAATTTTGCGTCTCAAAAGGAATCTGTAGAGATGTTGCGTGCAACGTCTCTACAAACAAATTAATCCATCATAAACAACTCTTCACTTATTTTTTCTTCTTGGATGGAACGCAGACGGGACGAACGGACAGCCCGTAGTAGCGGTCGTTGTCGTACATGATGAAATCGACCGAATTGAAGTTGAGTTTCCACGCTTCGTATGAAAAGTCCGTGCGGAGCGAACTAGACCAGTAGTAGCCGTAGGAACCGGCATCGGTGAGCTCACTGCCGTTGCGGATGCCCGCAGCGGGCAGGAAGATGAACAAACCATTGTTACGACTCGTAAGCAACATCCCATTTACACCATTTAATGTAATCCATGCTGTGTCGCAATTATCAACAAGTTCTTGAAAATCATCAATCGTAGGCATACGCCAGCCGTCGCCCCAGTTTGTTGTGGCGGCATCATCTTCGGCTTCCAATGTTGTCAATTCATCAGTATAGCCTTCGTTTCCATAACTTCCATCATTGCAGTATTTCGTAAGTGTCATTTCGCTGCCATTGCAGTAATGATATGTACTCCAATCGTATGTCTCTTTTGTTTCCGTTTCGCCCCAAGCATAATAACTGCCATAATCGTATGGAGCGGATTCATCTGCACCTATGTTGGTGTAAGCCCACATCAAGCCACTCGGCAAGCCCAAGTCGACATATCCGTGTCCATTAAAACCGCCAGTAGGATGATATACTAGATCTGTCGTGAAAAAAGAAACCTCCTCTCCGAATACCCATCCGCCCCTAATGGCAAATGCCTGACAGGAATAAGTTGTGCTTGGGGTAAGATTGGTCAACTGATAGGAGAAATTGCCGCCATCAAAAGATTCAACTGTTAGGGTATCATTATATGTTCCCATATTCAATATAAAACCACAGGATTCCACACCATCTGTAGAAGTAACATAACCGCTCAATGTCGCCCACGATGCTGTAACATTGTAAGGATCTTGGGTATAAACGGCAAATTCCTGTATCATCCCCATAATCTGGAACTGCCCGATTTCACTCTCAATTGTGCCATCGTCCGTTTTTACATACGCCCTATAATAATAAGTTGTATTAGTTTGAAGGTCGGAAAGCGTAAGCGAGAATATTGCATCGGTTTGCCTGCATGGCATTGAGTCTGTAAGCTCGTATTCGCTGAAGCCAAGCACGAAACCACATTCGTTCACATGCAAACTTCCTGCGTAGTAACCGTACAATGTTACCGAGCTGTCGTCGTAATATGGTTCGTCAATGTAAACAGATTCTTCTATAATCGCTCCGCCGTCGGAAATTTTCATGCTTACCACAGGGCTATGGATGACATTTTGTATGGAATCGCCATCATTCATACGCATCAAGGCAATTGCCGCCACCGAATACTCTACCGAATCAAAGTCCATCATTTCAAGCGCGCAACCGAACCTATTAGTTTCATTATCAAAAATTTCTGCCTCATAAAATTCATAATCGGCATACGAGAACAATTCCTGCATGTCGCTCTCGTTCAAAAATCGCTTTGCCCAAATGCGCTTCTCTTCATCGCCGAGTTGCCCGCGCCTAATAGCGAATGCGTATTCCTCAAGCATCTCGCTGCCTTCAAGCACTTCGCCGAAAATAAGAATGTCCTCTCCAGCAACTTCCGTCTTGGTGCTTACCACAATGCGCGGGTAGCCTGCCTCAAGCACAATGGTAACATCTATCACAGGATTTTCCTCCGACAAGTAGAGTAGGGCTGTCGGGTCTGTCATTCCCGTTACCGTATCGCCCTGTACAACCGCCTGCACTTCAACCCAGAAGCCAACTTCGCGGCGGGCATATATACATTCCAGTTCGTTAGGGTCGTTGATGTAAAGTCCATCGCCGTCGGTGTCGATAAAACGGCAGTTGTAACTAATTGTGTCATCTTCGCTGTAATAGATTGTAACACGTGCGTCAAATGACTCCACAGCTCCCTTGTTCATGCTCTTGAAGCCACGTTGCAGTTTTAAGTTCAGCATTCCTACGTTACCAAGGTCCAGAGAATCCTTGTGGCAGCCAATGAATACAGCAATTGCAGTCAGGCACAACGATATTAGCAGCGATATTTTTTTCATCGAGTATGATTAAAAATGTTAGGCCTCCACTTTTACGGCTATTGGCGGCTCCGTGTATTTTCGCACAGCAAAAACACATTTCGCAAAGATAATATATTTTTTACACGAAAAAATGTTTTTCGTCAAAAAATGTGGCAGGTTTACTAGCTTTTCAATTTTTTGCACATTTCCCATATTGCAATTCCGCCGCTTACCGACACATTCAATGAATGTTTTGTGCCAAACTGAGGTATTTCGAGGCAAATATCTGCCATTTCCATTATGGCATCGTCAACACCATCAACTTCATTGCCGAGTACAAGCGCGTACTTTTCTTCTAGTGCTGCCACGAACGAATCTACGGGAATGCTACCTTCTGCAATTTCAAGTGCAACAATCTTGTACCCAGACGATTTAAGCTCTGAAATGGCATCAATGGTGTTTTCGTAGTACTTCCATTCAACGCTTTCGGTAGCGCCGAGGGCGGTTTTTTGTATGTCGCGATGAGGTGGTGTGCCTGTAATTCCACACAAAAGCAGTCGCTCGCAAGCAAAGGCATCGCAGGTACGGAAAACAGCACCCACATTGTGATGGCTGCGTACATTGTCAAGGACTACTACAAGCGGATTCTTCTTTGCCGACTTGAATTGCTCAACCGACATGCGTCCCATTTCCGACATTAAAAGTTTCTTCATATATAATGTTTCTAGTTTCTATTCTTTTATTTGAGACGCAAAATTTTGCGTCTTTACATTATTGGGTGTAACTTGTAGCGGCGCAATGCATTGCACCGCTACAAACAATTATCAATTATTCAAATTCATCGCAATATATGCCATAAGTCCGGCAGATTCACGGAAAACATCTTCATCCATGTCGAACTTTGGATTGTGCTGTCCGATTTGTCCTTTGCCGTTGCCCATTATTCCTGCTCGGAAAAAGGTTGCTGGAATCTTTTCGGAATAATAAGCAAAGTCCTCGGCTGTCATTTTCAGCGGCATTTCTTCAATGTTGGCTTCCGAAACGTACTCTGCAGCAAGACTTCTTGCAACTTGTGTTACTTCTGGATTATTGTAAACTGCAGGGTAACCTTTGCGAATTTCGAGTTCTGCTGTGCATTTGTACTTTGCCGCCGACTGCTCAGAGATGCACTTCAGATTTTCCTCTATTGTTCTGTGCAACACTGGATTGAAAGTCCGCATTGTACCTTCGGCTGAAGTTTCTGGCGGAACAACATTTAGTGCGCCATCGCCAACGATTTTCCCGAAAGCCACCACAAACGGCATGTTGTCAGTAAGCGATTCCTGCATTTTGCGAACTTCGACAAGGAAATCTGCAAGCGCGAGAACGGTATCGCTACGTTTCTGCGGTATGGCAGCATGTCCGCCAACTCCGTGGAATTTAATGTAAAGTTCGTTGGTTGCAGCCATCAGGTAGCCGCTACCGAAAAGGAATTTCCCAGTTGGCAGTTCCGCCGAAACGTGCATTCCAACAATACGCTTGATGTTGTATTTTTCGAGCAGTCCTTTTTGTACCAATATGTTGGCACCTCCGGGGCAAAGTTCTTCGCCGGGTTGGAAAATTAGCACTATGCGGTTTTTTATGAACTTCTCAAACTTCTTTAGAATCAAGGCAGTGCCAAGCAACGATGCTGCATGTGCATCGTGTCCGCAAGCGTGCATAACTCCGTCGTTTTGCGACTTGAACGGCTCGTCGGTTTCCTCATGGATAGGCAGAGCATCAATGTCGGCACGAAGGGCAACGGTTTCTCCGCCTTCGCCAAACACTGCGATTACAGCATTGTCGCCAAAACTGTCATCGGTGACTATGTCGTTGTTGTGTAGTATGTTGCGAATGTATTTTGCTGTTTCAAACTCTCGAAACGAAAGTTCTGGATTCTGATGAATATGGCGGCGGTATTCAACAATTTGTCCGAACAAATCATGGTTTGCCGCCTTTATTTCTGTCAATAGGCTTTCCATGTCAATAATTTTGTGCAAACCTACATATAATTTTGGAATTTGAGGCCAAATAGCATGTATTTTTCGTGGGTTAAAAAAAGACATAAAAAAACCGAATGAACTATAAAGTCCATCCGGAAAACAATATGAAAACAATTTTTCTAACCTTTCTAAATTTAATAGGTACCCCGGGCCGGGGTCGAACCGGCACGATCGCAATGATCACTGGATTTTAAGTCCAGCGCGTCTACCTATTCCGCCACCAGGGCACTTGTTCTTTTAAACTTCAAAAGAGCGTAAAAAAAAAGAGCGAGAAACGAGACTCGAACTCGCGACCCCGACCTTGGCAAGGTCGTGCTCTACCAACTGAGCTATTCTCGCTAAAAGCGATGCAAAGGTAAGTCAATTTTATAATTACTTCCAAATATTTTTTTCATTTTCTTGAAAAAATCTTATTCTACATTTATTTTCAAAGGATTACATTCCGCAAAAACACATTCCTCTTGTCCTAAAATCAACATTTACAGCAAAAGTCAACACCCAAAATTAGCCAAAAACGTCATTTGCCAAGCAAAGATGCAAAAAAAGCAACTTCATTTCTTTCATTGCACAAACCAAAATTTTAGTTAAGTTTGCCACAAATATTCATGCTTATAAAAATGAGAACATTTATTGCTACAATAACATTGCTAATGCTTTTCTGCATCGCATCGGCACAAGTTGATACAAAATTCGTTGCTTCAAACTTCCCTGGAAAAACAAACGAGTTAAACACTGCAAAGTATAACGTTAAGACTGGTAACGAATTGTTTCTTACAGGCGATTATGCCAATGCATTGAAATACTATATGCCAGCACAAAAATTCAATCCAAACAATTCCGACCTTAACTTCAAGATTGGATATTGTCATTTCAACTCGATACAAAAATCAAAATGTCTCGAATACTTTGAACGTGCATACAAGCTAAACAAGACCATCGATAAGAAAATCCTTTTCTACCTCGGATGCGGTTACCATTGGAACTACAAGTTCGAAGATGCGAAAAAGTATTATGCCGATTACTTGAAAACACTGAAAGACAAGAATGAACAAGCCGAGATTCGCCGACTTATCCAACAATGCAACAACGGAATCGAAATTATGAAGGACACCATGGATGTGGAAATCATTAACCTAGGCGAAAACATTAATACCGAATACCGCGAATATATTCCTCTTGTAACTTCAGACGGTTCGAAATTGTACTTCACTTCGAGACGCAAAGGCGGCACTGGAAATATGATACTCGAAGATGGAATGTACTGCGAGGACATATACGAAAGCTCACACACCGCAAATGGCTGGACAAAGGCCCGCAATGTAGGAGCTCCACTCAACACAGGTTTAAACGATGCAGTGGCAGGTCTTTCGCCCGATGGTCAGACGATGTATGTATATATGGACCTTAATGGTGGCGACATTTATGTTTCTACGCTAAAAGGAAATAAGTGGCAAAAGCCAAAAAACATTTCCGAAAAGATAAACAAGCAATCGCACGAGGCAACGGTTTGCCTGTCATCGGACAACAAAACTCTTTACTTTATTTCGAACAATAGCAAATCATTGGGCAAACACGATATTTTCTACTCTACTCTCAGCAAGAACGGAACTTGGTCCGAACCAGTAAATATAGGTGCTCCCATTAATTCGGAATACGAAGAACGAGGTGTGTTCATACATCCCGACGGCAGAACACTTTATTTTTGCTCGGACGGACACAACACAATGGGCGGATATGACATTTTCAAGTCGGTGAAAGACGAAAATGGGAACTGGTCGGAACCAGAAAATCTCGGCTATCCAATCAACACCCCTCTCGATGAAACTTATTTTTCAATAACCGCCAGTGGGCGCAACGCCTATTACACCTCTGCTCGTTCAGATGGCTACGGTCAGTGGGACATATACGAAATAAGATTTCCCTCGAAGGAACAAAAGCAAAATGCGCCTAAAGTTCTCGTAACACTTGTCAAAGGAACAATCACCGATGCAGACAAAAATTCGCCACTCGAAGCAAACATCGAAATTACCGACAACAGCAAAAACGAAGTTATATCAACATTCAAGTCTAACAGTTCGTCGGGAGCGTACATCGTGAACCTGCCATCGGGAAAGAACTACGGACTTAGCGTAAGCAAAGACGGCTACCTTTTCCACAGCGAAAACTTCAACCTTTCCGACACCGCCGACTTCCAGGAACTAGTAATTGATGTGCAACTGAAAAAAATCCAGGTCGGCACAACTATAATCCTGAAAAACATTTTCTTCGACTACAACAAATCGTCGCTGCAGCCCGAATCATACGCCGAACTTGACCGCGTAGCCGAAATCCTAAAGAAGCAACCGAACCTAAAAATTGAAATTTCTGGTCACACCGACAACCAAGGCAGCTTGAAATACAACACCGACTTGTCGGAATCGCGTGCAAAGACCGTTGTTGATTACCTTATTGGCAAGGGAATAGCAGAAAATCGTCTGTCGTACAAGGGCTACGCCTACGAAAAGCCAATAGCCACCAACGACACCGAAGAAGGTCGCAGTGCAAACCGCAGGGTGGAATTCAAGATTCTGGAAACGAAATAGAAGGTTTGTCGATTTGAAGATTTGATAATTCGAAGATTCGATGTTCTTGTTGAATCGCGCCATGGCACGATTTTACAATGTAGCGGCGCAATGCATTACGCCGCTATAGTGGATTTATCATTTGCAAACCGCCCTTACAGACCGACCTTGTCCACGACCATAATTATTCATTTCGTAGCCATCGGCATAAAAATGGAATAGCCATGCATATCCCGACATTCCCGAACCTAATGAGCTTGTCCAGTAGTAGCCGCCAACGCCTACATCCTCGTGGTCGCTATCGAAATAATAGCCACCAGCAGGCAGAAAAATGCTGTTGCCATTCGGTCCAGTAAACAAAAATCCTCTTGTCCCTTTCTGCACAGTCCAGAGTATTACGCAATTGTCCCTGAGTTCGCGCATTTCGGTTGCGGTGGGCGTACGCCAGTCCTGTCCCCAGTTGGCTGTTGCGGCATCATCCATTGCTTCCAGAACGGTAAGGTTGTCGGAAAAACCATTGTCGCCAAAACTTGAAGACGTGCAATACTTTGTTAGCGCGTTGAAATTGCCATTGCAGTATCTGTAGTTGCTCCACGAGTAGCTGTTTTTTGCCGTCACCTCGCCCCAAGCGAAGAAGTCTCCGTATATTTCTGGCGTATTTGCACCAATATTGCATGTCGCCCACAGCGTGCCGCTTGGCAGTCCCAAGTCAACATAATCGTGTCCATTCTTGCTTCCCGACACAGCCTTCCATTGTGCATAAAGAGTCATGTCGTTGTTTATGGAAATTTCCTGTGCATCGGAATAGGTTACGCCTGTACCATCGGGAATAGTGTTCCACTCCGAAAATGCATATCCTTTTCTTGTGAACTTATTGGAAACCAATGTCTGGGAAACATTCTTCACAAACGTTTGTGATTTCATGGTTCCGTGTCCTTCATTTGCGTCAAATGTTACTGTATAAACCTTTTCCTTTCCGCATCCGCTTGTCAGTACCATTCCTGCAAGAGAAACAATGGCAAGCATAATAAATAATGTTCTTTTCATCAGATAAATGTTTTTTAAAGTTTCAAGTTTCTGTGTTTCACGTTTCTGGTTGGTTCAATGTTCAACGGTTCAATGTTCAAAGTTTCTGTGGCTACGCCGTTTCTATGTTTCACGTTTCTATGTTTCAGGTTTCTGTGGCTAAAGCCGTTTCTTGGTTTCTAAGTTTGGGACGATGCTCGCATCGTCCGTTTCAACCTTTAGCTCGTAATTCATTTTGCATCTTGTCATCAACTTAGAAACTAAGAAACTCAGAAACCTCTCGTGCATCTTGTCAGCCAAATCGTAAATCGTCAATCTAAAATCGTAAATCGTAATTCACCTTGGGTTATACTCCGACAGGTTCAAAATCTTCTGGTAATCGGTTTCCTCCATAAGTTCGGTTAGCGACACCTTGTTGTTCTTAACATACGACTTCACAATCTGCAGACCAGTCCAGTTTGCCACGCGGGCAGGGCATTCCTGACCAAACTGTGATGTAAAGGGAGCATTTTCGGTAAACTTTCGGATTGCGAATACGTCTGTTGAAAAAAGGTAGTTGTTCTCGATGAGGCTTGTCCACATGTCGCGCTCAAAATGATAGCAGTACGAAAGTTCTTCGTCAGTGTACATCAGCCTTTGGGCTTCTTTCATTCTTGGAAACATCGCCTCGAGGAAATATAGAAGCTTTCCATTGTAAATCATCTTGTTGGCAAGATTTTCGGTTGACGGCTCGTAGGGATACTTGTCGTGGAACCATTCTGCCATCACATCAATCGGAATTCTTTCTTTTTGCATTTCGCGTTTGGCAAAATCGGGAATCTGGAGCATGTCGTAAAGCGGACAGTCGGCACCGAGATATTTTTCCAATCCTATGCCCACATAACCGTCCATAAGCACTATGGACTGGTTGAATCCTGCCACAAAAGTTACTACGCGTGGTATTTCCTCGTCGGGGTAATAGTAAAGCAGGTGGCGGAATCCATCGTTCAAAGTGCTCTGTATATCATCGCAACTTGCAAATTCCTTGTTTACAGCGTTGTATGCCTCAACTACCGAATAGTCGGAGAAAAATACGCGCAGGCATTCGTAGTACGACTGGTCGCTGTACGAGCCGCACGAAATCACATGCATATTATATAGGTCGAAGAACAGCGGATATTTTTCGGCAAGTTCGCCAACAGCCGAATACGAAATGTTGTCCGAGCATTTGTAAAATTCCTGGTCAAAGCGTTCAATTGTAACATTTGCTTCAATGTCGGACACATCTACGTCAAGCGGATTCGAGTTGCACGACACCATAACGGCTGCCGTAACAAGAATGTTTGCAATAATAATTAGCCTTCGCATATTTTTAGAATTAAAGCATCGCAAAGTTAAAAATAGAATTGCTTACAACGAAAAAAAATGATTGGTATGT
>JAGCNN010000092.1 GCA_017645925.1 Bacteroidales bacterium | reverse complement strand
GGAGTGGGGGTGGACTCCATTCTGTTCTATAGGTATGCGATGGCTGCCGTTGCGCTTGCCATTCTTATGCTTGTCAAGAAAATTGATTTCCGTCTCAAGGCAAAGGAACTTATTGCCGTTGTGATAATGGGTTCGTTGTTCTGCTCGTCGTCAATCTTTTTGTTCGAAAGCTACCGAATGATGCCTGCTGGAATCGCATCAACCATACTTTTTGTTTATCCGGTGCTGACAGCAATAATAATGGCAGTCTTCTTTAAGGAGAAAATACGTTGGTTTACAGTGGTTTCGCTTGTGTTGTCGTTTGGCGGTCTTATGTTGCTCTACAAGGGCGACGATTCTGGTTCGGTGACGCTTATGGGCATTTTATTTGTGGTGATGTCGTCTCTGACCTACGCCATATATATTGTAGGTGTAAACCGTTCGGCGCTGAAGGAAATGAATAGCATCAAGCTGTCGTTTTATGCCATTGTGGTAGGAACATTCGTGCTGTTTTTCTTCCGTTTGGGCTGTGGAACGCAGTTGCAGCCTGTTCCCGATGGTTTCTCGTGGCTTTGCCTTGCTGGACTTGGCATTCTTCCGACAACAGTATCGCTTATAGCTTTGGCAGTGTCAATCAGGAATATAGGTTCTACTCCCGCTGCAATTCTCGGTGTGCTTGAACCAGCCACTGCGGTATTTTTCGGCTGCATTGTTTTTGACGAACCATTTACCATTTCGCTTGTTTTCGGTTTCATAACCATAATGGTAGCAGTGCTGCTGATAATCTTGGCACCGAAATATTTTCCAAAGAAGGGCTAATGGCGAGAAGAACGTTTTTCGTTTCAAGCCAGTCGGAAACTTTTGAGGCTCTACTTATTCTTATTTTTACTAATTTTGCCACGTCAAAATTTAGAAAATTGAACTTTAAACGTTGAACTTTGAACATTGAACCTTGAATTGTTAAACATTTAAATATTTGAACATGAGAAACATCTTATTATTCTTAGCCTTAATTTCCATGGTGGGAATGGGCTGTAATTGCAGCGGAAATACTTCCGAACCAGCAAATGATGAGGCTGAAACAGAAAATGTTGAGGCTAATGTAGAGCAAGAAAATGAGGAATCTGCCACCGAACCAGAGACTTACAGTCATTATTCCGATTATCAAATCACTTTGCCTGCCGATAAATGGGAAGTAACTATTGCTTATTCAAATTCTGGCATCAGAAAGATTGGTGAAAAACTTGAGTTTGATGTAAAGCACTGGGATTCGCCTAGTTTAGAGGATGCTATTTCCAAGTATTCTGCAGAAAGCCGTCACGATGACATTGTAGTTGGCGACTATACTTGGAAGGTGTTTACCGATGACAACGACTATTTCAAGATGAGCTGCTACATCTACAACAGCGAAAAGAAATATGTTGTTCGCGTTGCCACCGACAATATAACCGACCCAAACAATCCTGACTTGCGTACAGTCCTTGAAGCTGTAAGGTTCGTAGATTAAGGCATTTGAATACACATTTTATGAATAATATAGTGGCGACTCAACCTTGTGCCGCCACTTATTATTTTTATAAAGCCTTAAAAAGGGACAAGGTTTACCGATTATTGTCTGCTAAATTAGCGTTGTCACAATTTTTGTATGCTCTCGCGACAAAAATATGCGCCAACGCTCCAAAAATACACATACTTTTCTATAAATATGTAACCTCTCCGAGG
>JAGCNN010000091.1 GCA_017645925.1 Bacteroidales bacterium | reverse complement strand
TTCTGTTTCGACAGGCAATGCCTTCCCCTGATTTCTGTTTCGACAGGCAATGCCATAGAAAAGGTTGGTGAGCCTAAGCCTGTGCTGAGCTTGCCGAAGTAAACCATCCATCACCCCTTCGCCTAAGGGCTCCGCCCCTAAAACCCTGTTGCAAAGTGAATTTTTTAGAAGTCAATTCCGGTTTGGTCGAGAATATGTTTTATTTTATTTGTGACTTGCTTGCTGTGCTAAAAAAGAACCGCTCTCCGAAAAGAGCGGCTCTGTTTAAATAAATTTAATTTATTCTTAAACTACGGCGTGACTTTATGCATGTTGTAGCCCAAGATAACGCGGTCGCCCGTGTTGCGAGTGCGTTTGATTTCGATCTTTAGCTGTGTGACGCCTGCCGGAACGGTTATGGATTTTTGACGGAATGTGGCTAGGCCTGCTGAAGATGTGGTTTGTGCAATTAATGCTCCGGTTTGATTGTTCAGGATTCTAAGTTGGTAATTAGACGAAAGGTGACGGGCTTCATTAGCATAACGACCACTTACGAGCCAAGCGATAGCGATGTTGTATTGTGCGCCAGCTTCTACAGTTTCGTTGAAAGAATAGGTTTCATCGCTGTTGAAAAAGTCGCCATTGTTGCCATACCAATAACGAGAAACGTTGTTTCTGACCATTTCATCAAATAACGGCATGTTCTTATCTGAAAGAACTGTTGCGTTGTTTAACATGCTGTAGTTAAACTGATAGATATTATCTGTATTAACTTTAATTATATGATCACCTGGATTGTAAGCCGTCAACATGAGAGCCTTTACTACTTCAGGATGCCATTTGTAGAAGGGGTATTTTGAAAGAAGGTCGGCGGCCATGCCGGCTGCTATCGTAGATGCACCCCAACCATCAGAAACGGCCCTAAAATCAACTGTGTTACCGTCGTGCTTAATTCCTTTGGTGTAATCGTACTCGGAGTTGTATGTGTAGGCGGGAACGTATATTTCGGGTTTTGTGTACTCTGCGCCCTGTTTGTTTGCGAACTTAGGTCTGGCTTGGTTTGGGAGAAGTACTGCTAAATCGTCGTTTGTTGCACCGACGCTAATTGCATTTAAGGAAATGCCGGCGCCTGTTCTTTGTCCGTTGATAGAGAACGGAGCAAATTCGATAACACGATTGTGGTAAATGTAGTTGTCCTGTTCAGCGGCTTCGTCGTTGTACAGTGTTACATTTGTGGTTGTAGATGTTATGGAGTTTCCTATATGTTGCTCGTTTCTATAGGGATTCTGCGGGCGTGTGACGTAGTGTCTTGTAGCACGTGCGCTTCCTTCGTTGATTGGAGTAACTGTAGCGTTTGGTGAAATTCCTTTGAGAACGGAATTGGAGTAGTAATGCTGAATGCCGTATTTGTAGTTGTATGCTACATTGCTTGTGCTGCAGTTGTTACCTGAAAAAGTTATAGGATTGTCGGCGACAATGTTATAAATATTGATGCCTGCACCGCAGGTGTTTGTCGCTTCCGCCTTGGAGCAGTCCTTTTGAACGATTCCTCCGTTTGGAAGGCGTTTCAAAGGCCCTACACGCAGCATGTCGAATGTAAGCTCTCTATGTGAATAGTAGCTTTCGTTATCTGCTTTGCTTACAACGGTGCAGCTACCGCTTTTGCTTGGATATTGTGCTTGCGAATGCGTGTAATTGATTTTGCTATAGGAATTTCTGGGGGTGTCGTTGGCTTCAAAATTATTAATTGCGCTGAAATAGTTCGTTTCGGAGCGCATGTTCCCGTTTAGATGATATTTGTTGGTGTTCGTGTTGAACATTGCCCATACTTTTGAAACATGGTCTACGGTTCCTATGGGCGTTACCTTTGCAAGAGCGCTAGGCTTGTTAATGTTACTCTTTGCGGTTGTGTCTTTGTTCTGTTCGAACTTTGCAATGCCTGGATTTTTCGCATCATTACTGTTAATGATTTTTCCTTGCGCATTGAATGTGGCTGCGTTTGCGGATACGGCAACGCATGATGCTAATAGTAGCGGAATATATTTCATTTTTTTTTATCCTTCTTATTTGTTAGTATGTACGAAATTTATTGAATAAATTTCGTTGAATAAATTATAATACTTTTTATGTTTATTGTGCAAACTGTAATTTCTCTTATTTGTAATTCTTTATACGGAAATATTTGTATTTGTACGAGATGTAAGGGGTTGGATGAATTTAAAAATATTTGTGAATTTTTATTTACAATTGTTTTTGGTGCCTTTTTGTATGATTTTTGTCGTTTTGGATTGGTTCGAAATGTTCCTGAGGACCTTTTTGAACGTCTCTCGTTTAAAAGACATTCCGTCCCTCGATAAAAGGGCTCGACCCCGTATTTTTGTCTTTTTTGCCTCGAAAAATTGTTTTTTTTGCGTTTTTTTGCGATTATTAACAAGAAATAAGCCGTTTTTTACCAAACATCCCCTTTGATTTTCTGTGCACTATTACTAAATTTGTGGTCCCAATAGCAACCTAAAAAGGATTACAAAATGTATTCTATTGTTGAAGCAGGTGGTTTCCAGTATAAAGTCGAGCTCGGCAAGGCCTACAAGCTCCCGTTGATCGACGCCGCTGTTGGTTCTGAACTGGAGCTCAAGTCCGTCCTTCTTTTCTCCGGAAAAGAAGTGCAAGTCGGCACCCCTGTCCTGAATGATGCTTCTGTCAAGGTCGAAATTCTCGCCCATGGCAAGGAAGACACGATCATCGTGTTCAAGAAGAAGCGTCGTACTCGTTACGAACGTCGTAACGGTCATCGTCAGGGCTATACCGAGGTGCTCGTCACGGAACTCCGCTCTGGCGCTGAATCTGCAGTCGTAGACCCTCAAGTTATTACCCGCAACCGCGCTCGCGTGGCTGCCCTTGCTAAGCAGAAGGCTCAGAACAAGCCGCTCACTCGCAAGGAAAAGATCGCTCAGGGACTTCCGAAGCCGGCTAAGGTCAAGAAGAACTCTTTGCGTAAGGCTAAGGAGGCTTAATCCATGGCACATAAGAAAGGTCAAGGTTCAGTACG
>JAGCNN010000090.1 GCA_017645925.1 Bacteroidales bacterium | reverse complement strand
TTGTTATGCATTTTTGCAACATTGTTGTCTATCAACAAGTATTTGCGTTTGAAATCAATAAATCTGTACTACTAAGATGATACGAAAGAAAGAAGAAGCGGAAGTCGTTGTAGCCGACAACGTTGCCGGTGGCAGTGGACGCTTGTATAAGAATATGATGGTAAATGCCAGCGAGATGTTAGGGCAGGGGCGTATGGTTGCCCGTGTAGTGCTTCCTGCAGGAAGCTGCCTAGGAGAACATGCTCACGTGGAAGATGCCGAACTTTACTATATCCTGAAGGGAGAAGCAGTTGTTACCGATAACGACAGGACAGAAGTTCTGCATGCTGGCGATGCCGTTTTTACAGCTAATGGAAACCGTCATAGTATTTCCAATCGTACAGATAGCGATGTTGAATTTTTGGCTGTGATAATGGAGTAAAAAGTCTTTTATCGCTGAGAATATAAAGGGTAATAAAGTGATATAAAACAATGAAGCCGCTGCAAGCGGCTTTTTTGTTGCTTTGTAGTTTCGTTTCGGTGCATGATTTGAATGTGGCGGACTGCAAACAAAAAAGCGGACGATGTCGCCCGCTTTTTTGTTTATAATCGATTTGGATGGGTTACTTGGCAACTCTTTCGAGCCACTTAACCATACCAAACATAACTGCCATAGAAATGACGCAAACAATTGCAAATACCAACCAGCAGTATTGAATTGGCCATGCGTTGTACATCAAAGGACCAAGCCACAGGAATATATTTCCTACAGCGGTAGCACCCAGCCACAAGCCCTGGCAGAGACCTACCATATGGCGAGGAGCAACCTTCGAAACAAACGAAAGTCCCAATGGAGAGATGAACAATTCGGCAACAGTAAGGAAGAAATAGGTAACAATAAGTACCCAAGGTCCTAACTTGACAGGATCAAGCAATGCCCTGAAATCGGTTGCTGACGGGTAGTTGTTGATGAATGACAAAACCATTAGGAAAAGATATGCACATGCTGCGATACCCATACCAATTCCGATTTTCTTAGGTGTGGAAATTGATTTGCCCTTGCGTGCCAAAGCTGCGAAAACAATCATTATAATCGGTGTGAGCACGATTACGAAGAATGGGTTGAGTGCTTGCCAAATTTCTGGGGCAACAGCATCTGAGCTTACGAAGTCGCGTGCGAAGAACGACAGCGATTGTCCGTTCTGATGGAATGAGAACCAGAAGAAGATTGCAATACCGAGAACTGCGAACAAAGCAGCCATACGCTGTTTGATTTCCTTTGCCATTGCAGCCTTTTCTTCAGCAGTATATTCAACAACAGTTGCTGTATCTTTCTTTGCTGGCTGCGGGAATTTCTTCTTTGAAATCAAGAAGATTATGAGGGAAATCAACATTGCAACAACAGATGCGATGAATGAAAAATGAATACCTGAGTTGAATACATCAATATACGATGTGCAGAAATCCTGAGTAGTGTATGTAATTGATGGGTCAACAATCGACTGACTCATTGTAGCAGCGAATTTTTCCGAAACTTCGCCACCCTTGGCAATCCAGTCGTGGCACAAAGCCGACATGTCTGCATTGTAAATAAAATTGTGACTCTTCAACCACCATTCACGAATCAAAGGAGCAATGAATGGAGCGATTACACCGCCGATGTTGATGAATACATAGAAAATTTGGAAACCGCTGTCGCGTCTTTCCTTTGCCTCAGCCAATGCTTCTGGACTCTTCTTGGCTGCCTCAGCCTCGAAGTTGTCGTACATCTTACCAACCAAAGCTTGGAGATTTCCTTTGAACAAACCATTACCGAAAGCGATGAGCAACAATGCTATGCAGGTAACGATAAGGATACTCCACCATCCTGCGCCACCATCAACTATAAAACCATCGGCGTCTTTGCCAAACAGCGGAACTGACAATACAATATAGCCCAACGCCATTACAATAAGACCCCACTGGATTGTGCGGTTGTAGTTCTGCGACCTGTCTGCAATTATACCGCCGACAAGGCTAAGGATGTAGATGAGACAATAGAACACCGAATAAATGGCACCTGCCTGCGCATCGGACAAGCCGAACTTGGAGACAATAAACAATGCCAACACAGCATTCATAATGTAGTAGCCGAAACGCTCGCCCATATTACTCAAGGCAGCAGCTATCAAGCCTTTTGGATGATGTTTGAGAGCAGTAGTTACATAATAAACCAAGAATGGCAGTACTACTATTATGACTCCCAACAAAAACACCAATGTACGGTGTTCTGTAAAAAACTCTTGAAACATACTTTGTTATTTTTTAATTAAACATTCGAACATAGTTCGTTTAACAACGATGCAAAGATATTACAAAAAACAATAAGGCAAAATATTTTTTTTGTGGCAAACAGAAGAAATGCCTAAGTGCTTGATGTCATTGTTGTACCACGATAGAACCCTGCGTTTGCCTTTTAGTACCTTCTCTTTCAAGCTTATTTGTCCGCACAATATTTTTTTGAAATTTTCGTTTATCTGTATTGAAAAAATTTTTATTATTTTTGTGCCTTAATTTAAATTGGACGAAATACACAAAGTATGAAACTTAAAGTTTTATTTGTAACGCAAGAGATTGCTCCATACGTTCCCGAAAATGAAATGTCGCTTGCTTGCCGCAAGTTGCCGCAGGGAATACAGGAACTCGGAAACGAAATCCGCATATTTATGCCGAAGTTTGGAGTGATTAACGAAAGAAGAAACCAGTTGCACGAGGTAATCAGGCTCAGCGGAATGAACCTTGTAATAAACGATGCCGACCACCCGCTGATAATTAAGGTCGCTTCGATACAGCCTGTAAGGATGCAGGTTTATTTCATCGACAACGAAGACCTTTTCCAGAAGAAATATATTGTTACCGACAAGAGCGAGGACAACTTTACTGCTGATGAAAAGTCGATTTTCTACTCGAAAGGTGTTGTTGAGACGGTAAAAAAATTAGGCTGGTCGCCAAACATCGTACATTGCCACGGATGGTTCTCTGCAATATTCCCATTTATGATGAGAAAAGTTTACAAGTATGACCCGCTATTTGCCAACAATTGCAAGGTTGTTTATACAATATATAATGACACTTTTGAAGGAAGTATAAACAACGACTTTGCCCGCAAGTTGGTTGAGAAGGAAGTCAAGATTGAGGATCTCGACAGACTAAAGAACCCGACATGGGAAAATATCACCAAATTTGCTATCGACCATTCGGACGGCATTATCCTCGGCTCGAAAGAAATAAGCCCGGAAATAATAAAGTACATACAGGACAGCGGCAAACCTATGCTCGAATATTCCGAAAACGAGGTGCTTGCCGAAAACTGTGAGAAATTCTATTCGATGGTAATTGAAAAGTAGTGCTGATGGGAAATCTTTTCAAAGCAAGGTTGCTGGCAGTCGCGTTGTTGATGGTTGCGCTTACCTGTGCAGTAGTGTCGTGCAAGGACGATGATTCGCCTATAGGCACGGGCATAATGCCAAGCGGCGATATGATGGAGTTTGTATGCGATACAATGGGAATACAGACTTTTGTAGTAAGGGACACCCATGTGGAGACGCACAACCGTACCGTTAACCTTATTGGTATTGTAAATGACCCGATTTTTGGTCAGACTTCGGCTTCGTGTGCCTTCCAAGTGCTGTTATCGACAAGCAATGTGCAGTTTAGCCGAGAAATAGATATTGAAGACCTTTCTGATGTTAAATTGTCATTGCAGTTTAAGTACAGCAGCATGTATGGAAGTCCGTCATCGTTGAAACTCAACGTAAACAGGCTCCTGACAGATATTTCATTCGATTCGGTTTATTACGACGATACTCGTTTCGAGGATTCGCAGTACGAGCTTCTTGTTTCAACCGACATAAATTTTGGAACAGACAGCATAATGAAGATTGATATGCCGCAGGAACTTGTTGAAAGCATTGTAAGGCAGAATGCAGGACAGGAAACTTGGAGCAACAGCGATTTTATTGATTTCTTCAAAGGCTTGTATTTTACGACTGAACTTAATTCTGGCGATGGCTGTATTTACGCGCTTGACCTTATTGGCAGCAAATCAAAGATGGTACTGACTTATAACGATACATGTTCGTTTGATTTTGACATCAGCGAATATTCGGCACGAATAAACATGTACGAACACGATTACACCAATGCCGACAGCGAACTGAAAGCTGCTATTGACAATCCCGACCAGCCTACAAACTATTGCTTTATTCAGGGTTTGGCAGGTTTGAAGACAAAGATAAAATTTCCGGAACTGGCAAACTTGTTTGATTCTACCAACGTGATAATCAATAGGGCTCAGTTGAAAGTAAGCTTGAAGGAAGGTTCTGAAATAGACATGCTTCCAAATCCTACAGGTATGAGCATGACGAAAATCCTCGACAGCGGTCTTTACGATTTCCTTGAGGACTACAAGTCGAACAGCAAGAACTTTGGCGGTGCGTACAATGAAGTTGACAAGTCATATACATTTAATATTCCGCTTCATCTGCAGGACCTTCAGAAGGGAGAAAACGACAACGGAATATTTATGGTTGCCAACGAAAATAGGATTATACCTTATAGGGCACAGCTTTATGGTGGTGCTCACGAAAATTATAGTGTAAAGATAATTATTTATTATTCAAAATATTAGCATTATGTGCGGAATTGTTGGATATATTGGAAAAAGAGATGCATACGACGTTTTAATCAAAGGATTGAAGCGATTAGAATACAGAGGCTACGATTCGGCTGGAATAGCCATTTACAATGGTAGCAAATACAATGTTTATAAATGTCACGGAAAGGTGAGCGACCTTGAAGCCCATGTTGCAAATCAAGATTCGACAGGAAATGTCGGCATTGGACATACGCGCTGGGCAACTCATGGTGAACCAAACGATATTAATGCCCATCCTCATGTTTCGATGAATGGAAAGTTCATCTTGATACACAACGGAATAATTGAGAATTATGCCAAACTGAAGGCTACTCTCGAAGAAAAAGGCTATAAGTTTAAGGGCGAAACCGATTCGGAAGTGCTTGTAAACTTCATCGAGTACATATACAACGAGAATCATTCAAAGGACGAAAGCTATTCGCCTGACGATGCTGTCCGTTCGGCTCTACTTTTGGTTGAAGGTGCATACGGTATAGTGGTAATGTGTGCCGACGACCCAGAAACCCTGACCGTAGCTCGCAAGGGCAGTCCTATAGTGATTGGTCTTGGCAATGGTGAGTACTTTGTTGCTTCAGATGCTACACCTATAATAGAATATACAAATTCGGTAATTTACCTTAACGACCTTGATGTTGCAACTATCAGCCGTATAGGTTTCAACTTGGCAAACCTCAAGGACCGCAAGGCAAAAATTGATATTCAGCAGGTTGACCTTCGTTTGGACGAGATAGAGAAGAATGGTTTCGACCACTATATGCTAAAGGAGATTTACGAGCAGCCAAGAGCAATAGCCGATACTTATCGCGGTCGTCTAAGCCTTGATACAAAGAATCTTACGCTCGGTGGTCTTCATACGGTAATGTCAGAACTGAAAGAGGCAAAGCGAATTATAATAGTTGCCTGCGGAACAAGCTGGCATGCAGGACTTGTGGGCGAATATCTGTTCGAGGAGTTTGCCCGTATCCCCACCGAAGTTGAGTATGCATCGGAATTCAGGTACAGGAATCCTATAATCAACAAGGGCGACATTGTGATTGCAATAAGCCAGAGTGGTGAAACCGCCGATACGCTTGCTGCCATTCAGCTCGCAAAGGAGAGGGGCGCTATAGTTTTGGGAATATGCAACGTAGTAGGTTCCAGTATACCGCGCGAAACTGTAGCAGGCGTATATACTCATGCAGGACCAGAAATTGGTGTGGCATCGACCAAGGCATTCACAACGCAAATAACAGTGCTTACAATGATGGCTATGCAGGTAGGCCTTGCCAACAAGGGACTTACCGAGCAGGAGTTTACCGATTTGGTTGACGAATTGTATGCTATTCCGCAAAAGGTTGACCTGATTCTCCAGAAGAGCGAAAGCATCAAGAAGATTGCTGAAAAGATAAAGGATGCAACAAACAGCATTTATCTCGGACGCGGCTATCTGTATCCGGTTGCCCTCGAAGGTGCATTGAAACTGAAGGAAATTTCGTACATCCACGCCGAAGGTTATCCGTCTGCAGAAATGAAGCACGGACCTATCGCCCTTATCGATGAGAAAATGCCTGTTATTGTGTTGGCAACAAAAGACAAGTCGTACGACAAGATTGTGTCCAACATTCAGGAGGTGAAGGCTCGCAAGGGCGTTGTTATAGCAATTGTAACCGAAGGCGACACAACAATCAAGGAAATGGCCGACTATGTAATTGAAGTCCCGTATTCCGACTTTGCACTGGCTCCGTTGTTGACGGTAGTTCCGTTGCAACTTATTGCATACTATATTGCTGTTATGAGAGGTTGTAATGTTGACCAGCCACGTAATCTTGCAAAATCAGTAACGGTTGAGTAATGCTAATGCACTGAGATGAAGCGACTTGTCAAAATATTGGTAATATTGTTCTCTTTGGCGGCAATTGCAGCGTGTTCAACCGAAAAGAATACGCCTATGACACGTTTCTACCATAGTACTACGTTAAAGTATAACATTTATTTCAACGGACGTGAATCGTACAGGAAGGGTATTGCCAAAATAAATGACCAGAACAGTGACAACTACGCACTTATACTTGATGTCTTTACCGATAGCAAGGAAGCCAATGCCAGTGTTGCCAACGGCGAAATGGAAAAGGCAATCCAGAAATCGGCAAAGGGAATAAAAATTCACTCAATTACCAAAAAGCCAAAGCCGTCGGGGAAAGCAATGTCTCCTAAGGAAAAGGAGTTTATGGCACAAAACGAGTTCAACAAATGGGTTGACCACTGCTATTTGCTTATGGGGCAGGCTTATTTCATCAAGCGCGACTATATGCAGGCACGGCAGAACCTTGAGTTTGCTCTCCGCCAGTATCCAAATTCTAAGATTCAGCCCGAAGTTGCCATGTATTTGGTAAGGACTTTCTGCGAGGACAAGAAATTCAAGGAAGCAAAGGAAACCCTCGACAAGATTGATGCCGACAAGAAGATAACCAAGAAGACCGAAGGCTATTATGCAGCGGTGTGGGCCGATTATTATTTGAAGCAGAACAACCATGAGGAGGCTGCTGAGAAATTGAAAGTGGCAATTGAAAAGACCAAGAAACGCACCGACAAACTGAGATACACTTACATTCTTGCACAGCTTTACGAAAGGGAAAACAATTTGCGTGAAGCATATAAGTATTACGAGGCTGCATCTAAGCGCAACAGAATCTACGAAATGGAGTTCAACGCCCGCATAAACATGGCAAAATGCCATAGTGGAAATGGGAAGGAGATTTTCAAACTGTTGAACAAGATGCTCAAGGACGAGAAGAACAAGGAATACCGCGACCAGATATACTATGCAATGGCTGAAGTGGAATTGAGGTCGGGCAAGGAAAGCGATGCAATTGCGCACTACAGGAAATCATCGGAAGTTAGTGTAGGCAACGACTACCAGAAGGCTTTGTCGTGCTTGAAATTGGGCGAATTGTACTATGCTAAGCTCGAATATAAGAACGCATATCTGTACTATGATACTTGTATGCAGTATTTGCCAGAAAATCACGAAAACTTCAAGGAAATACAGGCATTGTCTAAAAATCTTTCGGAACTTGTTACATATACCGATATCATAGAGTTTGAGGACAGCGTTCAAAAGATAGCCCAGATGAGCGACAAGGAACGTAACAAGTTGATTGACGGACTTATAGCAAAGGTTGTTGAGCAGGAACGCTTGGAACAGGAGCTTGCGCAACAGGAAAACTTGAATTCATATCTTTTCGACCAGAAACGAGGCGAAACAAATACAGTTGGCGAATCATCGGGTAAATGGTATTTCTACAATCCAGCGCAACTCAGTTATGGAAAGAACGAATTCCAGAAAAAGTGGGGAAACAGGAAAAACGAAGACCATTGGAGACGTAGAGACAAGACTATTGTGTCGTTTGATAGTGGCGACGACAGCGAAGCTTCGGACAGTGTTGTTGCCGATGCAAAGCCCAAGAACGAGGACCCCAAGAGTCGTGAATATTACTTGCAGGATTTGCCTCTGACCGATTCTGCAATGCAGGAATCGCACAAGCGTATCGAAAATGCACTCTACAATGCCAGCAAGATTTACAAGGAAAAGTTTGGCGACTATGGCAAGGCAATCAGCAGCTACGAGGACTTGAACCGTCGTTATCCTAACACAGATTACCAGTTGCTGTCGTACTACGACCTGTACATACTCAATACGCTTATAAAGGATATGCCTCAGGCAGAAAAGTACAAGAATTTGATAATTAGCAAGTACGGAAATACAAATTATGCAAAGTTACTGCAAAATCCGAATTTTGTGAAGGAGCAGGAGGAAATACGCAAGCGCAACGAACAGCTTTATGCAAATACCTACGATGCCTTTATGCGTGGCGAATGGGCTACGGTTCAACGTAATTCAACCAATTTCATAAATGACAACAGCGACAGCGACTTGGTTCCGAATTTCGACTTCCTCAATACAATGTGCACTGCAAGGAATGCCGACACAACCAAGTTCAAGCTTGCGCTTCTGGACTTTATCGACCGCTACCCCAAGCACGAACTGAGACAGGCTGCCGAAAATTTGTTGTCCTACTTTGGAACAGCCGACATGGATGCGCTTATCGCCGATTTGAAGTCAAGACCAGAGGTTGTTAAGCAGCAAAATAAGGACGGGGAGACCGAATCCTTTGCAGAGGAGACTACAGAGGCTTCATATACTTTCGATGAGATGTCGGAGCACTACTATGTTGTTTATTTTAAGTCGGAACAGGTTGACGACAAGCGACTTGCATTTGAAATCCGCAACTTCAACATCTTCAATTTCAACATGCGTACTTTCAATGTTGTAACAAGCACTTTCAACAGCAATTATTCAATGATTACGGTTCGTCCGTTCCGCAATATGCGCCAGTCGGTCAACTACTCGAAGATGATTGCCAACAGCGAAGATGTATTCAACAAGCTCAAAAATGTGGACTACAAGATATTTGTAATTTCAGCCGACAACTTCAAGCAGCTTACTGCCAGCAAGAACCTGAATGCATATATGGAGTTCTACAACGCCAACTACAATAAATAATTGCGCTAAGCAATCCTTTTAACCCAAAATAACAATGAAAACAAGAGTATTAGCCGTCATCATTTCGATACTCGCAATAATTTTGTGCGATGGTTCATTCAATAACATGTCGGCACAATCGCCATACGATGTTGACAACACAAGCGGCAAGTACTTAGATATGTCAAAGCCGATAATGATAACGATGAAATTCGTTGGTACTGATTCCGATGAATCGCTCTGCGAATATTGCAGGTACGATGCTCAGGGCAGAATAATAGAATACGGCTGCCTGGTCGGTCAGTTCGACTACGAAACATACATTCGCATGTTCAAGATTCACTACAGTGGCAAAAAGATTGATTCAATACAATGGAAGGAAGTAATCAGCGGGTATGTTTCGGAAAAAATGGACTTGATTTTCAAGAAAGGCATAAGTTTCTACGACCAGTTTACAGACGATGTTCCTGGAAACCTTCGTGACACAGACACCGAGATAAAAGACCTTGATACACATTCTATTGTCTCAATTCGCACATACGCCGAAAGCAAGAACGACATCCTTGAAAGACAGTTTGGTCGCCTGTACGATTTCAGTACTGTAAAATGGGACAAAGAAGAAAAAGACGAAAAACTAGGTCTTCCAATATATTCAGAGCTTGAAAATGATTATGGTGACGAGTACGAAAGCTATATTTTAGCATATTCTTATCTCCCCAGCGATTATGCCCAAAAGATTGTATTTCACAAGAAACGCACTGAATTTGATGGTGATATATACGAAAACGAAAGCAAATATATCATTACAGAAACATATCTGCATACGAATGTGGATCCGAGGGATGGGAGAGAAGCTCGTTAACGCCTAGATTCAAACTTTTCAAAAAAGAATTTATCGTTCTCATCATAACTGAATATTTCCTTTTACCACCTCTACATCCTTGCAATTAAAAAATCCCAGTTCCTCATCCAAATCAATCACGCCGCCAAGAAATTCAACCTTGCGGAGATTTGGACAGGAAGCAAAGGTGTCGTTAATCGTAATCTGCACGAACTGGTTGACGGTAATGGTCTCGACAAAAGGATTGCCACCCATATCGGCAATGCGCTTTACACACGACGGCACAACATAATGCTTCTGCCTACTCCAACAACAAAGCAGTTCTTGCTTCTTGTCATTAATCAGGGCATCATTCACGATGTGATAGCCATCGGCATTACAAACTATGCCTTCAAATCCCTCGTGGGCACTGACAATTCCAAACGAAATA
>JAGCNN010000013.1 GCA_017645925.1 Bacteroidales bacterium | reverse complement strand
TGAAAGTTGGGGCTTGGCTATATGAGTGACGGAATCCGATGCTAGTTGTAAATTTTGACTTTATAATAGGAATCTCTAAATGTATATTTTCACCTGTGCGGTGTCCTCCGTGTACGATTTCAGGGGTACGAACATTTCTGTAACCAAGTCCATCGACATATTCAATTTTCTGATTGTAGGTAATAAGGTCGGGCTGGTACGAATAGTCAAGACTTACGAATGCTCCCATAAATGACGCTCTGTTGTGGTATCCGAACATTGCGCTTGTGTTGTGTTCGCTGGTATATGAAAGGTTGGGATTACCATTTACAACATACAGCGGGTCCATATTGGTGGAAATCGGTTGCAGATAAGTGAAATCAGGCTCTTCGATGTCGTAAGAATAGTCAAACGACATCCAGATGTTATTTGGTGATTCCCAGTTAATTTCAAAGTATGGGATAACGCTTCCGTAATTGCGTCTGAGTGGGTCTCCATCGACACTAGCACGGGTGTATTTGCCGTTTTGCTGCAAGTTCTTGTATGCTGCACCAGCATTGATGTACAATCCGTTGAACGAATATGCAAATGCAACTCCGAGACGGTTGTAGAAGAGGTCGCGCTGCGAAATGAGCGACAGCGAGTCGATAGAAGCATTCGACTGAAGTTCGTCCTGAGCTTCGTGCGAAAGCTTTTCGGTGTTCATTGCGAAATTGTAGAAAGTGCTGAATGTGAATCGTTTGCCTATAGGTTCAACATACATTACACTCGATTTCAGATTGTTGGTATTAGTGTTCTGCGAAGATGCAACCTTTATGCGCTCGTCTGGTGTTGTTGCGTTCAGAAAATCGTTCAGATTCTCTTCGTTTTCCTTTTCCAACGCTATTGTGTTGTTGTTCTCGGCACTGATGGAGAACGAGCGTTTGGGCTTCATGAACTTGTGGTTGTATATCACAAGAGCATCGGTGTTTATGTTGTTTAGTTTGCTGTTGCTGAGTTCTTCGTATTGGTTGATAAGGTCAAGATTAGCAGTCTGATAAATAGCAGTATTATCGTAGTTTTTCCTTGTACCTGTGAATTTTACATTGATTCTGCCGATAATGTAGTCTAGCGAGTCGATTTTTTCTTCGAGACGAGCCGACAACGAGTGCGAAAAATTCTTGTTTGCATTGTATGATGTGTCGGTCATAAAATATGTTGTATCAACATTCATATTACTAACCGTGTCCATAAATGTGTACATTGTCTTCTGGTTGGCGAAAATGTCGGCTTGGGAATTAATTTGATTATAGGTGTAGTTGGTGTAAAGAATGGTTTTGCCGTTGTCGTAGTTGAAGTTTACGCCGCCGCCATAGTTTTGTGCAAAACCGTTGCCGTCCCAACTGATTCCACCTCCGAATCCGCCCCACCATGCGTTGCCACTGCCAAAACCGAAATCGCCATTATCGTGGGTAAATGTGCTCGAACCTTTGAATTCCTGCATGTCTTCCCAGTCGGTACGGGTCGAGTTGATGTCGTTGCCGTAGCCGATAACCGAAAGCTGGTACTTGTCGTTGAAGCGGTTGAAGCTGCCCTTTGCAAGCCATGGAATGAAGTTGCCATCGCCCCAGCCAGCGCCAACGCTTGCCTTGCCGAAGTAACCCTTCTTGTATTCCTGCTTCAGTTCGAGGTTCATAACCTTGTTCTGCGTACCGTCTTTCACGCCGGTAAGCTTTTCCTGCTCCGACTTGTCGTTGTAAACCTGAACCTTCGAAACGGCTTCTGCATCAATGTTCTGCGTTACCATCTTGGGGTCATCTCCGAAGAAGTTCTTGCCATCAACATAGACCTTGCTGACATCCTTGCCCATCGACTTTATTCCGCCGTCGGCATCAACTTCAATGCCTGGAAGTTTCTTCAGCAGGTCTTCTACGGTAGAGCCAGGTGCAACCTTGAAAGTTGCTGCATTGTATTCTACGGTATCACCTTTAAATAATAACGGAGCCTGAGCTTCGTGTACAACGACTTCCATTAGCACTTCGGCAATAGGCGACAACTTGAGGTTGCCGAGGTTTATGCTCTTGCCGTCTGTCTTCTTGATGTGCTTCTGGTACGGCGTGTAGGTAATGTGCGAAATCTTCAACAGATAGTCGCGGTTCTTCACACTCTTGAAAACAAAATGCCCGTCGGAACCTGAAATCGCATATTCGAGCAGTGTGGAGTCTGTCTCGTTAAGAAGCATTACCGTTGCGTATGGTACTTCTTCGCCTGTGTCGGCTTCAATAAGGGTTCCTGAAATTTCAATGTTCTGCGCAGAAAGCCTTGCTACGCAAATTGCTGATATGAATAATATTAAAGTGATAAGCCGCTTCATATATCGTATGTTTTTTATTTTCACAAAAATATAACTAATTTTTTGCAGAAATTGTACCCCAATGAGTTTTATATAAACTTTAACACAATAGAGAATGTATAATGTACAATGGATAATGAACAATTAGTGTCAGTTGGGTTGTCGCCCCTTCGACTACGCTCAGGGGGCGGAATCTTAGAAACGCCGTAGGCATTGAACCCTAGAAACGGCGTCAGCCACAGAAACGGCGAAGCTATTGAAACGGGCGAAGCCCTAGAAGTTCACCTTCGTTCCCTTGTCGATTCCGTACTTGTCGCAAAGTCCTGCGTTGATTTCGATTACATACATTGCAGGGGCTTCGGAGGGTAGGGAAGTGTCGTCCAAAGTGTTGGTATTCTTGCAGATGCTTACGACTTCGCGTTTTGCGTTTACATAGATTATATCCAAAGGAATCAGCGTGTTGTGCATCCAGAACGAACGCCAGTCTTCGTTGGGGAAGATGAAGAGCATACCTTTGTTTTCATCCATCTGCTTGCGGAACATTAGTCCGCGTGCGTGTTCTTCCTCGTTGGTTGCCAGCTCCATGTCGATGCTGAAAATTACGGAGTCGCTTTCATTTATGAAATGCAGTTCGCCATCCTTGCGGAATTCGGGAGGATTGTCAAAATCGTATTTCTTGACTTTTAGTTCCTTTGACGGTTTGTTTCCGTTGTTGCCTTTGGGCTTTGGTGTTTTGTTGCAACCCGATGCTACAACAATCACTATAATGGTAAGAAATGCAATAAGTTTTGTTTTCATGTCAATTATTTGTTTATGTTCTTTGCTTTTATGTATTTTAATTTTGTGTATCTGTAGGCGTATTGACCTGTTATCAGTCCGATTCTGCCGTCTTTGTAGCCGGACTTCAGGAAATACCATTTTATGAATGCTCCGATTGGTGAAAATATCCGTTTGAAAATATTGTTTTTCTTCTTTTTTATAATCAGGTCGTTTGCTGCAATATTGGTGTATAGTTCTAGTTTGTGCTTGAAGTCATTAATGCTTTCAAATGTGATATGTGTAATTTCTCCATTTATATGACCTAAGTCTTTGTATCCCGTAACTGATTCGTGTACAAGCTGTGAACCTTCAAACGATGTGTTTTTTCTGTTGTATAGCCTTATTGGATTGTCGGGTGATACGACTGGGTATATTGAATGGATGTTTTTTCCAAGTACGTTCCATTTTCGCGTAATTGTGTATGCATCAGAGTTGAAGCCATCAGTTTCTTTGAGATGCTTTATGTTTTCAATTAGCGTGATGTTTGGAATTTCGTCCGAGTCTAGAAAAAATATGAGGTCGTAACTACAGCTTTTTTCGGCAAAAATTCTCTGTTCCTTGAAGTTTTCAAATGGATGAAATATGAATTTTACTTTGCTGAACGATTCTGCGATTTCCTTTGTTCTGTCGTTGCTTCCGCTGTCAACCACTATTATTTCATCAGCAACATCTGACATCGGCTCAAGGATTTTGCCAATGTGCATTTCACTGTTGTGCGTCAATATGTACGATGATAGTGGTGTCATGGCTCTTGTTGCTTTTGTAAGCTGTGGAGTCTGTAGTAAATTCCTTGTTTCTGTAAAAGTTCGTTGTGTTTTCCTGTTTCCACTATTTGGCCATTGTCAATTACGATTATAATGTCGGCATTCATTATTGTTGACAATCTGTGTGCAACGACTACCGAAGTCCTGTTTTTCATCAGATGTTCTATTGCATCCTGCACAAGGCGTTCCGATTCGGTATCAAGAGCCGATGTGGCTTCGTCAAGGATTAGGATAGGCGGGTTTTTCAGCAAGGCGCGGGCTATGCTTATCCTTTGCCGCTGACCGCCAGAGAGTTTGCAACCACCATCACCGATGTTGGTGTCGAAGCCCTTTTCTGTTTCCATGATAAAGTCGTAGGCATTGGCTATTTTGGCGGCACGTTCCACGTCTTCCTGAGATATGCCATCCTGTCCGAGTGTTATGTTGTTTAAAATGCTGTCGTTGAATAGGATTGGCGTTTGGTTGACATATCCCATAAGGCTGCGCAGTTCCTTGAGCTTGTAGTCGCGGATGTTTTTGCCGTCAATGAGAATTTCTCCTTCGGTTACATCGTAGAAACGTGGAATCAGGTCAACTATTGTCGATTTTCCCGAACCGCTTTGCCCAACAAGTGCTATCGTCTGGCCTTTCTTGATTTTGAAGTTTATGCCGTGCAGAACTTCCGTATCGGCATTGTATGAGAATTTGACATTGCGAAATTCAATTTCATTGCAGAATTCTGAGATTTTTTCTTCGCCTTGGGTGTTGATTATTGGGTTCTGTGCATCAAGTATTTCGTTTACGCGGTCAACCGAAGCCATTGCTTTCTTTACGTTGAACCATCCTGTAGAAAGGCTTTTGGCTGGTTGTATTATCTGGCTGAAAATCACTAGGTAGCCAATTAGTGCTTCGGGCGAAAGTGTGCTATTGTCGGAAAGAATCATCATGCCTCCGAAACATAGTATTATAATAACTGCTATTGTACCAAGGAATTCGCTCAAAGGACTGGCTAGGAATCTGCGGCGATGAATCTTGTTCATAAGTGTTGTGTATTCATCGTTGCTTTCTTCAAATTTATCGTCTATGTGATTTTCTGCATTAAAAGCTTTTATTACGCGCAGACCGCCAATCATTTCGTCGATTTGTGCCAGAAGTCCGCCCATCTGCTCTTGTCCTGTCATTGATGTTTTTCTTAACGAACGTCCAGACTTGCCAATAAGCACTCCGAATATTGGAAGGAGAATGAATGCAAATATTGTCAGTTTCCAGCTTATGATGCACATTGAAACCAAATATATCAGAATCTTAAGCGGGTCGCGGAAAAACATTTCAAGCGAACTGCCTATGCCCCAGTCGATTTCTTGTACGTCGTTTGTCATCCTTGAGATTATGTTTCCTTTTTTCTCTTCCGAGAAATATGCTATTGGAAGATATAATGTCTTTTGGAACAATGAGTTGCGGATGTCCTTAATGACGCCGTTACGTATCGGTACTATGAAATGGTTGGCTAAATAAGCGGTTGCAGTCTTGAGGAAGGCGGCAATTGCCACTATGCTTGATATTGCAATCAGGGCCGTGAATTTGCCGTTTGTGTCGATTATGCTTGTGAGCCAGTAGTAGAAGTTGTGCTTCATCGATTCAAGGTCGGTGATGCTCATTTCTACCAAGTCTCTCACAGGTTCCTGCGTGTTGAAAAGTATTCCAAGGAAAGGTATTACCATTGTGAACGAGCAAAGGCTGAATATGGCTGACAGGATATTGAACAGTATATTCAGCAATGCGTAGCCCTTGTATGGCAGTATGTATCTTGTAACCTTTAGAATATCTTTCATATTCCTGTGTAGTTGAATGGTGTAATCTGCATGAGTTCTGCCTTCACGTCTTCGCTTACATCAAGTCCTGCAATGAAGTCTATGAATGTCTGGTGGGTAACTTTTGCGTTGGTTCTTGTGAGAGCCTTGAGCGCTTCGTAGGGATTAGGGTAGTTTTCGCGGCGAAGAATTGTTTGTATTGCTTCTGCCACAACCATCCAGTTGTTTTCAAGGTCGGCATCAATCTTTTCGCGGTTGAGCAAAAGTTTTGACATTCCCTTGTTCAGAGATGCCAATGCAATGAAAATGTGTCCCATAGGAACGCCAAGGTTGCGAAGAACTGTCGAGTCGGTGAGGTCGCGCTGCAGACGGCTGATTGGCAGTTTGCGTGCAAGGTGTTCGCAGATGGCGTTGGCGATTCCGAGGTTGCCTTCAGCGTTCTCAAAGTCTATTGGGTTCACCTTGTGGGGCATTGCGCTTGAACCGACTTCGCCAGCTTTGATTTTCTGCTTGAAGTATTCCATAGAGACGTAAGTCCAGATGTCGCGTGCAAAGTCGATGAATATGGTGTTGATTCTTGCCATGCAGTGCATCATGGCGGCAATGTTGTCGTAGTGCTCGATTTGTGTGGTCGGGCAACTGCGGTGCAGTCCTAAGGTTTCGTTTACGAACTTGTTTCCGAAAGCCATCCAGTCGATGTGTGGGAAAGCTACATTGTGAGCGTTGAAGTTGCCTGTTGCTCCGCCGAACTTTGCACTGAACGGTATTTGCTTCAGTTGTCTTATTTGTTCGTTGAGGCGGACTACAAAGACATTCATTTCCTTGCCAAGACGTGTTGGCGATGCTGGTTGTCCGTGTGTGCGTGCAAGCATTGGTATGTCCTTCCATTCCTCGGCGAGGTTGGCGATTGTTGCCACTGTATTTGCCAGACGTGGAAGATATTCGTTCTCAACAGCTTCCTTAAGCAGGAGAGGCGTAGCTGTGTTGTTTATGTCCTGCGATGTTAGTCCGAAATGTATGAACTCCTTGTACTGCGAAAGGTTGTGAGCATCGAAGAACTCCTTTATGAAATATTCCACAGCCTTCACATCGTGGTTGGTGGTCTTTTCAATGTTTTTCACCTTTTCGGCATCCTCGGCAGTGAAATTTTGGTACAGGCTGCGCAGAAGTTCGTATTTGCTTTTGTCAAAGCCTTTGAGTTGAGGAATGTCATTTTTTGTAAGTTCTATGAAATATTCGATTTCAATCCTAACGCGGTATCTTATCAGTGCATATTCCGAAAAATATTCTCTAAGTTCTTTTGTCTTAGAGTAGTAGCGTCCGTCTATCGGACTTACTGCCATGAGAGCATCGTTTGACATATCTTTATTATTTTAAGGTGCAAAGAAACGAAAAAATATTGGTTTTTGTGAAATCTTTCAATCGTTACTTTTCAAACACTTTTCCCATTTTCAACTTCTCCATTTTTCTTTCGGACTTATTTAAAAAAATGCTTAAATTTGCCACTGCTTAACGAGAAACAAAAATGAAAAGGATTTGTCCAGTATGTCATACGGAATTTGATGGCCGAGCCGACAAGAAATTTTGCTGCGACCAGTGCCGTAATACATATAATAATCAGTTGAAACAAGAAGACAACAGTGTTACCTACAAGATTAACCGCCTGTTGAAGAAAAACCGCCAGATATTGTGCGATTTGTACGCTAAAATCGAAAAGCCCGACAAGGAAAGACACTCCATTCCTAAGGATAAGCTTTCAAAGGAAGGTTTCAAGTTCGACTATATGACAAACATATACAAGACAAAGACCGATAAAATATACTACTATTGCTACGATTACGGATATTATGTTGATAGTGATTTTGTTGTGATAGTAAGGAAAAAGGAATATGTTGATTAAAAATAAGTTGTATGATAAAGAATGTAAAGAAATATAATGTCGGCGAAAGTGTTGCCTACATTCTCGCTGATTTGAACAAGATAGAAGCCTTGGAAATAGGCGATCTGGAAAAAAAATATGCTATTGAGGCGCTGAAGGATAAAAATTTCGTAACGATTAACCTTTACGGAAAATATTGCTTTGTTGTTGATTTCAAGACCGATAAGCCGATTGACGAGCAGCGTGAAAAAATCCGCAAGGCAGGATGCAATATTTCTGACTGTTTGAATGCCGCAAAGCAGAAGTCGGTAAATATAATTGATTACTCCGGTGCAGGAATGTCGTATGTGCTTGCTGAAGGAATCGAGCTTGCAAATTATCGTTTTGACAAGTACAAGGCTAAGAAGAGTGAAGTCTCGCTGTCGGATGTGAAGATTGTTGGCAATGCCGACAAGTCGGAAATCCTTCGTTTGAACAGTCTTGTGAAGGGCGTTTTCGTTGCTCGTGACATAATTAACGAGCCATTGTCGTACATGACCGCCGAGAAACTTGCGGACGAAGTGGAATCTGTGGGAAAGGCCTGCGGTTTCAAGACTGAAATCCTGTACAAGAAGCAGATAGAAAGCCTGAAGATGGGCGGACTTCTTGCTGTAAACCGTGGTAGCGTTGAACCTCCTACGTTTAGCATTTTGAAGTGGGAACCTGAGAATGCCATTAACAAGCATCCGTATATCCTTGTCGGAAAGGGACTTGTGTTTGATACTGGTGGCTACGACCTTAAACCGTCCAGTTCGATGGATACCATGAAGAGCGATAAGTCGGGCGGTGCTGCGGTTGTCGGTACGATTGCTGCGCTTGCGTTGGCTAAAGTTCCGGTCAAGGTTTACGGGCTTATTCCTGCAACCGAAAATAGGATAGGGGCGACGGCATACGTTCCCGAGGACATCATTACAATGTACGATGGTACAACTGTTGAAATTGCAAACACCGATGCCGAAGGCCGTCTGATTCTTGCCGATGCGCTTGCTTACGCAAAGAAATATAATCCGGAACTTGTGATTGACATTGCAACGCTTACTGGTGCGGCTATAGTTGCGGTAGGCGAAAAGAATACCGCTGTGCTTGGCAATTCGCCCGAAGATATTGAAAAACTAAAGAAATGTGGCTTCAATGTGTGGGAACGGCTTATAGAACTGCCATTGTGGGATGATTTTGCCGAGCAGTTGGAATCGCCTATTGCCGACCTGAAGAACTGTGGAAAGCGTTATGGCGGAACAATCACAGCAGCCATGTTCCTCAAGCATTTTACCGACTACAAGTGGGTTCACCTTGACATCGCAGGACCTGCCTTCACCGAAAAGAAGGATTCGTATCGCGGTAATGGCGGAACATCTGTACCGACAAGGTTGTTGTTTAAATATTTTACAGAAATGGCAACTGATAAATAATATGATAATCTGTAGCAACGCAATGCATTGCGTTGCTACAAATCAAAAATCGTAAATCGTACCTCAAAAATCGTAAATTAAATTATTTTTGCACCAAATTTTTTGAAAACATAACATTATGACTAAAATAAAGATTGGCTTTACGCCCGGCGACATCAACGGAATTGGCTATGAGGTGATTCTCAAATCGTTGATAGATATAAAGAACATCCCGAATGCAGTAACAATAATATATGGTTCTCCAAAAATTCTTGCCTACTATAAGAAGAATCTCGGAAACAATGTCAACACAACTACCATAAGTTCGGCTGAAGATGCCAAAAATATGGGCATTTATGTAATTAACTGCAACAGCGAGGATATACGCGTTGAAGCTGGCAAGTCTAACGAGATGGCAGGCTTGGCTTCGTTCCAGGCTCTTGAGAAAGCTGTTACTGACTTGAAAAACAAAGAGATTGACATCCTTGTAACAGGACCTATAAATAAATGGAACATTCAGTCGGCTGGATTTAATTTTCCCGGACATACCGAATACCTTGCCCAGCAGTTCAATGCCGACAAGTGCTTGATGCTCATGTGCAGCGAGGCTTTGAAGGTTGGTGTGGCTACGGGACATATTCCAATTTCGGAAGTTTCGAATGCTCTAACCAAGGAACTTATTCTTGAAAAATTGGAAATCCTCAACGAATCGCTCAAACGCGACTTCATTATAACCAAACCGCGTATTGCCGTTCTTGGTTTGAATCCCCATTGTGGCGACCACGGTGTAATTGGCAACGAGGAGGAAAATGTTATAATCCCAGCCATAAACGAGGCACGCGGAAAGGATATTTTAGCTTTCGGACCATATTCTGCCGATGGTTTCTTCGGCTCTGGCGATTTCAAGAAGTTTGATGCTGTATTGGCAATGTACCACGACCAGGGACTCGCTCCGTTCAAGGCATTGACATTTGATGATGGCGTTAACTATACTGCAGGTTTGCCGATAGTTCGTACCTCTCCTGCACATGGAACTGCCTACGAAATTGCTGGCAAGAATCAGGCAAACTACCTGCCTATGTGCAATGCGATTCGTATGGCTGTTGACATTTACAACAACCGCAGAAGCCTTGTTGACCTTGAGGAATCGCGCCACAATGTTGATGACTATAATATTAACGAAATAAATACGGTTGACGAATAGCAACCAAAAAGCAGACAAAAATGAGCTTATACACAAAACAGGATGCCCTCGACTATCATAGTCAAGGCAGAAAAGGAAAGATAGAGGTTGTTTCGACAAAGGATTTCCAGACGCAGAAGGACTTGTCGCTTGCATACACACCGGGTGTGGCAGAACCATGCCTTGAAATTAAGGACGATGTGCAGAAAGTTTACGACTATACAGCAAAGGGAAACCTTGTGGCTGTAGTTAGCAACGGAACTGCAGTTCTTGGTCTTGGCGACATTGGTCCAGAGGCAGGAAAACCCGTAATGGAAGGCAAGGGCTTGCTGTTCAAGTCGTTTGCCGATGTTGATGTGTTCGACATTGAAATCAACGAGAAAGACCCGCAGAAGGTTGTGGAGATTGTAAAAGCCTTGGAACCTACTTTCGGCGGTATAAACCTAGAAGACATAAAGGCTCCCGAATGTTTCTATATCGAGACCGAACT
>JAGCNN010000089.1 GCA_017645925.1 Bacteroidales bacterium | reverse complement strand
AGCAAAAAGCCTTGTCGAATAGCGAATACGAGAAAATCTCAAAATATATTTCGGTAGAGTAAATAGGTACAGCCCCTCTCCTACTTCTTCGAAGTCATTATGTCCAGTACATAATGGTCGGTTTCGTTCATGCCGCTGGTGCCGATGAGGGTAAGGTTGCGGATGCAGTCGTCGACATCGTTGTCGATAATTCCCTCTACGCACGAAACACAATGGTTTTCCATAGCAAGCATTGACGAAAATGCTGCAGATGAAATTCCAGTGGCAATCTTTAGCGAACAACTAGGCTTAGCACCATCGCAAATCATACCTGTAATATTGGCAATCATATTCTTCACCGAATAGCATATCGGCTAGTAGGTTCCACCCATCAAGTAGGTTATGCCACAGCTGGAACCAGTAGATGCAACTACGCATCCGCACAAAGCCGACAAACGACCGAGGCTCTGCTTAATATAGATTGATGTCAAGTTACTTAAAATCAATGCTCTTATCAGCTTTTCTTCCGGTTGCTGGGTATCGCTGGCATAAATGCACACAGGAACTGTGGTTGCAATGCCTTGGTTTCCACTGCCGGAGTTGCTCATTACCGGACTCGGGCAGCCAGCCATACGAGCATCGCAAGCAGCCGATGTATATGAAACAATATCCTTGAAAATGCCGTTCCCGAAAAGTGCATCGTGCTGATGTCCGTGCAACATTTTGCCCAAGGTATGACCAAAATTATTATTGAAAGATTCCTCTGCAATCGACATGTTCATCTTGCCAGCCTCGAGAATGAAAGAAATCTCGTCAATAGGTGCAGTAGTTGCAAAATCGTAAACCTTGCGCATACTTAGGTGGCAACATTCAGAGTCCTTGCATTCCGAAGAGTCAACCTTTTTCTCAAAAACAACATCTTCGTTGCGTGAAATATGAATGAAATTTGCATGTCCGCAGGCGATTATGGCTTTTGCCGAATCGTTTCCAGCATAACAAATTGCCTCTATGTATAGTTTTTCGGGGATTCCAGTCTTGCGCTTTATGCCGATACGCTTCTCGTCAATCATCTGCTTGCCTTTGGCAATGCTGTCGGCGTTCACATCCTTCAGCACCTCGAGTCCATATTCCGACTTACCTATCAAGGCACCCAACGCAATAGAAATAGGCAGACCTATCATTCCCGTTCCGGGGATACCGACGCCCATTGCATTTTTCAGCACATTGTCGCTCAGGTAAACCTCGATGCGTTCGGGAACAGAGCCAAGAGTTTCCTTAGCCTTTGCCACCGCCAATGCCACTGCCACGGGTTCGGTACATCCGATAGCCGGAACTACTTCACTCTTAATAAGGTCGATAATCTGTTTTCTTTCTGTTGCGTCCATACAAAAAAATTTTCTGCAAAAGTAAGTTTTTTGGAAATATGGAAGGGCAAATGAAGGAATGTTTTTGACCATTTAAATCAATTCTAATAAAAAATATTCTTTGTCATATCCTTTTTATTCCATACATTTGCCGTTGGTTTGGTGAATAACCAAGCCGTACATATTGATTAACGAAGCGTTATGCTCGACTTGTATTTGGGAACCTGAGAAATTCTAAACGATAGCAAGAGAGTGTGATGTGTCGCGCATATAGCGTGGACTATTTACAACTTTTTCTATCAAAGGTAAATTCTCAGGACCTCCAACTAAAGAAGTGGTATATCAGTGCCACGCTTCATTTGTGTGTTTAATTGCCTGCTGGGTACTGAGTGGCAAAAATTTAAATTATGAAAAAGAAAATATTTCTTTTTTTCGCAATTGTTTCCGTTGTTGGAATGTTGATAATGGGCGGATGTGGAAAGGAAAAGATATACAGGATTACTTTTGATGCAAATGGTGGCGATGGAGAAATGTCCGAACAAATAATAGTTGCCAAAAATAACTTGCAGAAACTGATTTTGAACACTTATACTCGTGATGGATATATTTTTGTAGGATGGAACACTATGCCAAACGGTAGCGGAGATACATTTTTTGATGGGCAGGATATATATGTAATTGATGATATTATTCTATATGCACAATGGAATAAGTTTCAGACAACGGGGCAATTGAATGGACATTACTATGTTGATCTCGGACTTCCTAGCGGTTTGCTTTGGGCGACTTGTAATGTCGGAGCAAGCAGCCCTGATGGGTATGGCGATTATTATGCTTGGGCCGAAACTTATGCTAAAAACACTTACACTTGGGAAAATTACAAATATAGAGATGAACATTATGAAGTTTGCTCTAAATATTCTGCACAATTTGATAATCTAACAATTCTTGAGGCTTGTGATGATGCCGCCACAGCCAATTGGGGCGCTGGTTGGAGAATGCCAACAGCAGATGAAATGCAAGAACTAAAAGATAATTGTAAAGCTTTTGCTATGAAATT
>JAGCNN010000088.1 GCA_017645925.1 Bacteroidales bacterium | reverse complement strand
GTGGTTGTAAGAACTTGGCGCAATGGGCATAGTGAGCGTCAAGGTAACGCTTATAGGCTCGTCGGGGGTGATTAGCGAGTTCATCACTATAGCCTGCTTGTAGTTATTGGGAAAGTCGTAGTTGACCTTACTCTGACAGGCAGCAAGCATACAAAGTGCAACAACCAATATTGAAATCCTTATTTTCATTTGCTGTTGAAGTTATAACCGATTTTCCAAGTAAAAACAAACATTTTTCCATTCACATTGCTCCATCTGAATGGTGAAAACTTTATACCAAGGTCGATGTTAATATGGTTCTGCCATATCATGAACGACATTCCCGGTGATATATATGTACTAAACCGATGAAAATTATACGGACGAAATCTTAGCATTTCCTCTTCACTTGGATTATAATTTTCCTGCCAACTATACTTGCCGTGCGAATAAAGGTATGATATTCCTATGTCGGCGTATGGCTTAAATACCTGCCATCTGTTTACAAGAAAACGGGCATATCCTCCAACATTAAGACCTGTTATATACAATATATTATGATTTCCATTAAGCAAGCGTTTGTGATTTAAAAAATTCAATTCTGGTCCAACGATTATACTCTTATGCAACCTATAACCGTATCGAATATTGGCATAAAATGTTTTTGGCAACCCATCTTCGAAGCTAACGTCATAAAACAAAAAGTCGGCAAGTCCCCTATAGTCGTCAAATCCCGGATTTGCTTGCACCATGATACTATGCTTATAGGGCTGCATGGAATCACAGAAATAACATAGTTGCTCGGATTGCGCCAATACGGGCATTGCAAGAACCAAAGGAATCAATATAACGAGCAATCTGTTCATTTCTTCTTATTTTGGGAATTGAAGTTATAACCTATTTTCCACCCGAAAGTAACCCTTCGCAAGTCGGCAAAACTCAATGTAGAAGCCTTGCACATAAGGTCGATGTTGAAATGGTTTTGCCAGAACCGGAACGACACACCCACGGCAGCGTACCACTGGAACCTGTTGTATGTATATAGATAACTGTTCCTCTCTGGGCTGTAATCCTTGCCAAAAGCGTATGACCTGCGGTAGCCTATTACTATGACGGCAAAAGGTCGGCACCACTGCGGCTTGTTGTATATGAACCTCGCCAATGCTCCTACATCGTGCGACCAATAGCCAATTTCCAGCTTGGTCTTGTCCTTTTGCGAATCGGCGTTGTAATATTCAAACGACGTATATGACGCTTCGCCACCCACTAGAATATTGGGATGCACGGTATAGGTATATCTTATTGCGCCATGCCAGTTCACGTAATTGCTTTCGGTGGTCTGATTTGAAATCATCAGATCTAAGTAATCGCCAGCAGGATTTACCTGCGCCGATATGTTGTGCCGGTACTCAATCTGCTGCTTTGGACGCAACTTTATGCTGTCGTTCTGCGCAAACACACAACAGCTTAACAGCAACATATACAACACTACAAATCGTTTCATGCAAAATGCTTTTATATACATAACGCGAAGGTAAGTATAATATTGCACAAAAAAAATATTTTAAAGCGTTATTTTGAAACGAACACATTTTTCACCTTCCAGCGTATCTGTTATTTCTTTGCATTGAAGTTATAACCGATTTTCCAAGTGAAAACAACTTTTTTTGAAAAAATATTGCTCCAAAAAACTGGAGAATATTTTGCACCCAAGTCAATATTGAAGTGGTTTTTCCATATCATGAACGACATTCCTGCACCAACATAAAAGTCGAACT
>JAGCNN010000087.1 GCA_017645925.1 Bacteroidales bacterium | reverse complement strand
GAGAATATCTTTCGGACGACTCAGCACAATTTTGAAATCCTTCTCCGTAAGTGTCAATCCCATGCCGAACATGATGATGCCGAGCATAGGATTGATTACCCATGTGCTAATCCATGCGAGCGATGCAGGTACTATGAGGCTCAATGCGGCTACTATCAGCACAATCGCCCCCATCCATTTGGCTATGAAATTACAGATTTGTTGCATATTGTTTTCTTCTATAAATTCTACAGCAAGTCACAAAAATAAGTTTCATATTCAAATAATATATGTAGCAATTCTGTGATGCTATTGCCTTTTCCAATCAAGAGTCTGTAATCCATTTATCGAAGAATCTTCTTCCCCTTGAACTCCTTTTCTATTTCGTATCCATCATATTTTTCGTTCAATTCAACGGCTTCTTCTCTCGATGCAACAGAAAAATAATCGGTGTAATTCTCGTCTTCATAGAAATGTAATACAGAATATTGGCAAAGAACCAGGGCGTCACATTCAGGACATCTTTTTAAAATTCGGCATCCCTCATGATGTTTGTACAGGTCCTTTCCATTGCATTCGTCACCAAAACGCTCCACAACTTCAAGTTTCGAGAAATGTTCTCTTTGTTCTTTCGTATCAGTCATTTCAAACGCTTTGCAAATATTACTCATAGTTTTTGTTTTGTTGTTTTATTTCTGCAAAGATACAACTTTTCCGATTATGCTTTGTCTTTTTTGTCCTAATGAAATGTCCTTCCTGCACAGCGGCAAATGTCGCCAAAACGGCAATGATGACGATTGGAATAATGGATTCCAAGTATAATGTCAATGGAACACCGATGAACAGCAGCAAACCTGTCGCTTTATTAGCCAAGGTATGAGGGAATACGCACTTTTTGTACATTACCAAAGCGCAGATTTGGTTGATGAGTTTGACGACGACAATTGCTCCTCCCCAAATCCACAGCCATTTGGGGAAATTCAATATAGGGATAATCTGCCAGCAACAGCAAGCCACGAAAACCAAATCCGCCAAACTGTCCAAAATTGCTCCTGCTTTGCTCTCTGCGTGAAATTTTCTTGCTACCCATCCATCCGCTATGTCGGTGATTCCGCAGAGCACATAGAGTACCCAGAACGCCATACCTGCTACATCGCAGAAAAGCAGACTAAAAGAACCTGCTATCCTTAGCGCAGTTATGAAGTTCGGCAGTAATATGATAGTCATTGGTTGTGTTCTTTTGTAAATACATAAACTGCCAATGTCGGAAGAATGACCAACAGCACTAGCCCAACCTCTACAAGTGCATACGACCCGAAATAATCAACCAGTGTCTGGAATTTCAGAACTACATCCACCAGAATGATCAAAAATGCAAACCAGCAGATAAAGAATATTGCCGAATACTTGATTTTCCGTTTTTTTAGTTTCATTGTAATGTGGAATTTTAGGGGCAAAGATATTATTTTACTTGTACTTCTTTCTGAACTCCGATGGTGAAATTCCTTCCTGTCGTTTGAAAAATTGCCCGAATGCCGATTGGTCGGGAAAACCGAAGCGGTCGGCAATCTGCTGGTGCGACATTTCGGTGGTAAGCAAGGCGTTCTTGATTTCTCCGATTATTGTTTCGTTGATAAAATCTTTCGGGGTTTTGCCTGTTTCCTTTTTGCAGACCTTGTAAAGGTAACGAACTGATACACAAAGCTGTTCGGCGTAGAAAGAAATGCTTCTCTGTCCAGTCATTGCATTTTCGCTTACCAATTCAAAGAAATGGTTCAAAAGCATACGCGAACGCTTGCCGTTGTCGCTTTGCTTCGTTTCGGAAGAAATGTCAGCAGCATTGTATATGGTCAACAGCAGATGTACAAGACCTGTCAT
>JAGCNN010000012.1 GCA_017645925.1 Bacteroidales bacterium | reverse complement strand
CAATTGTATATGTTCGGAATGATATTGTGTCCGCTACTAAACAAATGAGTGTATGAATAATCATTATAATATATATCGTACTTATTGTTGTTGAAATTGCAACCGTTAGCCAATATTATTCCGCCATTTTTTGATTCCAAAGCTTTTATTGCATCTTCAATTGTTGTGCCGTTTTGGCATATTACCTTGCCGTGAAGACTTGTGGTGGAATGGGCAGAATTCTCATTCCCATCAATTGTTATTCCCTTCCACATTTCATCCGAACATCCCGATTTAATCGTACAGTTATTAAAAGTTACCATTTTGCCGGGTTGTATTATCCATTTTGTCTGCTCAATGTCATCATAGTCCTCATAGGCGCAATATATTGTACAATTCGTAAATGTCACATCATGATAGAATGACAAATGCTGACTTGGGGATACTATCAATGTCTGATTGCTATATGAATTCTGCATTGGACTTTGCAATACAGAAAAACCAGAAATATAATTTATCGGGTTCAAATCAATGTAATACGAGTGTCCGTCGGCAGATTCAACAAGGAGTGAAATTGCTGTCCCCTGCATAATTTCCGCATACATTACATTTTGTCCGCTGCTGCTGAATGTCTGCGTTGTCGTAAGGCTTCCGCTCGTAAAGGTTGCAGTATAAGGAGCCGTGCCGCCCGATATTTCAAAACTTACGGCGGCCGTACTTTTGTAGCAGGTTTCCGATTCCAAATCTACATTTATGTTGGACACATTGAAATATACAGGGAATGTGTCGCAAATTGTTATAATGTTGGCGTAATATTCGCTGCCACAAACGAAACAATATCTTTGTCCTACCGATATTACACTATCTATTACGATAGCACCCTCCGCATTGCAGACTACAAGGCGATTTGTTTCTGGTGGCAATGATGTGATGTTTATGCAAACTATACCATTCTCTATTTCAATTGTATATTCTGGCACTTCTACTATCTCAATGTTTCCCTCCTGAATGCAATTGCCAAAATTAACTGAATAATGGTAGATTCCTGCTGTTACATTAGGAAGAATTGTTACTGCCTCATTTACTGATACATGTACAGTTGGTGTTAGCACTGTGCTACTGGCAGTGCTCCAAGTCCATATTACATTATCAGGCATCATTAGTCCAGTATGAGAAATAATCCTAAGTTTAATATCAGTAAGTCCGCCAGTTTCACATATTGGAGCATAGGTAGGTATAATCTCCTTTATAAAGCATCCATTTATAGGAGCCTTGTATATTACGCAATCATCGTATTCCACATATAGTTCGTTAACATCTAACAAATCGCTACATTCTATGTTAGAAATTATGTAGTACGCATCATTGTTTATATCAAAATGGTCAAATGCTATTGTGGCATTACCATTGTTTTCAAAATCAATCTCGAACTCAAGCAGATTAATATCTTCAACATTATGTATTATGACAGTGGCATACGCTGTATTGTCATTATTACAATGAGTAATAATTTCTACTTCGGGAAGCGATGGAATAAAAACATCAATACTTAAGGAACAAAAATCTGGTTCCGGTCCAATAATATCAATTCTACATTCGGGATTCACAACCATTTGAGAAGATTCATAATATTGGCTGACTACAAGTGTAAGAACTGATTCCTCAGTAGTCTTTTCGTATGAATATTCGCCGCTATTTAATGTGAACACATATCCACTCAAAGAGGTATTGTCTTCCTTCCATAATTTTATCGTATCAACTTCGCAATCCTGAACTACGCTAATGTTTATGTCTCCAAGTGAAGATTCTATATTAATGTTGCTATCATAATTGCAATAATCATTTGTGATATTATATGAATACTCTCCAATAGGCAGGTTTCCAACAGTAAATGTACTTTCGCTAGAATATTCGTTGCCATAGATATCTGAAAAGTTATAAGGCGGCAATGTGTTTGACTCCTGATAATTATTGATAATAAATTCAACACTTCCCGGATTGCTTTCGTTGCAGTATGTAGTAGGTGTCGAGACATAGTTTATTTCTGTCACTCCGACTTGCTTAGAAACAATATATGGACAATCATCAGTAGAATTATCCCGTATTTCGGCTACTAGTGGGATTTGGTTATCAACAACATAATTTGGGTTATAGATTAAATGTAAATCATCATTGTCATCATTATAAGGGGATGTCCAATTGACACGCATTGAAGTCTCCAGTTCTGGAACATTAACACTATAGCTGTGCGGTTGTCCGTCCTTACAAATAGAATCTTGCCCAGAAATATATGGATGCACATCACCACGGTGTCCTATGGTTATTGTCCTTACTTCCGAAGGACACTCTGTAGAAGTAAGCTCAATAGTTATAAATTCGTGCGAATAAATATCTCTGTAATCATGACTGTTCGGTCTTCCATTGTCGTTGTCATAACTTGATGGACTTGTTGCTATCAAGACATTATTCTCGTCATAGAATTGCCATGTATTATGTAGGGTATTCGACAGATTAACTATATTATTTATTTCACGAGGCACATTTCCTAGACACCAGTCTGCGCATACAAAGAAATCGACCTTGCATGTGTCAATCTCTTTTACATCCACAAGATTTGGAAAGTTAATATGGTTAACATACCGATTTTCATTATAATCGATAGCATGCATTTGCACACCGCACATATTACTTCGACCATTGTCTTCGTCTCGTACTTCGGGATTTAAAATAACTCCGATCATACGCGAATTGGAATATATCTCCGAATATCTACCAATATAAATTTTCCCATCAGGTGCTCTTTGAAGATTTACATTAGAGCGAGAATTCCCATCGTATAAGTCTTCCCATTTACAAATATCTGTCCGTTGTATATCGCACACACATTGCATTTGCTCCATTACACACTGTGTTATAACAATTTTATCGCTAATTTCATTAACAACACCTGCCATATACAAGAACTTCCCACTTTGGCTGAACTCTATTGCACACCCTTTAGTTCCTGCTACAAATAGATTACATTCCAACAATTCCATTTCTCCGGAATTTACGTAGAATCTAAAAAATTTCACGCCATCGCTTGCTGTACTATACAATACATATTGCGCATCTGGTGACACTTTTATTAAGAAAACTTTGGACACAGAAATTTCTTCTGAAGCAATGTCGGCATTAGAAACCGTTATGGTGTTATTAATATTGTCAAATGTAAGTTTAACTATGCACTTGTAATATGCAGCAGATTCATCTATGCCAACCACTTTTTTTGTTGTCAGTATCCAATATTTATTAGGTTCTCTAGTGGGGACAGCCGATAGAACGGATAGGTCTGTCCAGTCGGTTCCCAAGGGTAATGGATTCCATGACAATTGTGTATTTGCATTTAATCCGTTACTAACATCCACAACGCAACCATATAGTCTGCCATCGTTTTCGAAGATGCTTATAATTGCATACTTATTTTCTGAAAATTTTAAAATGATAGTACTCCTTTCTTTTATTGGGCTTTGTGGAAGGATATTTACCAACGGTATATGCTGTGAGTTCCATATTTGTCTTCCATCGGTATAAAACAGCAGATTGCCTTGGCTGTCGCATATTGATGATTCGGAAGTGTCTGTACCCATATCCGAATCGTTCTTGAATCTTGCCAGACCATCACGAAAGTCCAAACTTGCATACGAATCGTAGTACCATTGCGCCTGTTCAAGATTGTCAGTAAGAGCTTCGCATTCAATGGCTTCAATGATTTTATGCGTAGTTCGCCATGTTAAACTGTTTTCATATCCGCACGAAACTTCTATGTCATAATACCCTAATGCATCAAAAGTATATTGGATTTCTATTGTATTTGCTTGTTCGTCAATTTCAACATCGCTGTCACTCAAATCAACTGGATTACCATTTATTGTAATTTGTTTTACTAGATCAATATCATCAACAGTGACGGTAATAATATCTGAACGATGTTGGCATATAATCTTCTCAACTGGAGAAACAATATTGGCCGAATATATATTTGTTTGAGTCGGCTCACATTCTATGGCAACTGATGAATTGGCAAGAGCACTTAGTTCAAAATCTGTTGCAATTGTTTCTCGCATCCTACACACCTGACCTCCTGTAAAAAATCTTTTACATTCGTCGTTTACATAATTCATTACATTATGAACATTTGCTTCCGTTTCAATACAATTGGAATTAGATGGTGGATTCGGTTGATTGTCTAGTCCCAAATCTTCATAATCTTCTTCATCAAATGTGTGTTTCAGCCCGAAAAAATGTCCTAATTCGTGTACTGCCGTATATCCTTTATCCTTGGCAAATGATTGCATTTCTCTCCTTGCCCCGACGACATCTTGCCTTAGTCTGATATAAGAAAAACGTGCACCATCACCAAGCGCCCGTATTGAACCAGCTTCTCCATAGTAGCAAGGACTTGACATTTTTTCAAACACAAATACGTTGAGATACTTGTTTCGCGGAAATAAAATATAGTAACTGCAAGCCTCATATTCAATATCTCGCAAACTATTAGGGTATGTTATTTCATCAACAGAAATATTTTTACCCTCACTACGGCTTCGGTACGTTATCCCATAGTATGTGGTTCCATTATATTGGATGCTAATTGAGGTATCATTGATATCTTTCTTTGCAAAGCAAAAGTGCATTTTCGCATTTATAACATTGTTATCCCCTTCTTCTGCCATTTCTCCAGCGAAAAACTTGTTTATTATGTCTAACTGTTCGTTTATTCTGTCTGGAGGCAAATAATCCACTATGTTTTCCCCATCATAGCTATCAGGGACAATAACATGGAATACTACAGGAATTATGTATTCGGTATTGAGATCTTCTTCACAATTGAATTCTGTACGATTAGTAATTGGCTCATTTGTATTGTATAATGCCTGCATTTCTGAGAACCAGTCTATTACAATCTTAGTAATACAAGTATCTCCATAAGCACCCCAATTGTTACCAAATTTGCATCTAATTATTGTCTGATACGCCAAGTCAGCTTGCAAGATATTGTAATATGTTTCTGCAAGTATGTAATTTCTTTGGGATGTGATAATTGCTGTATCTTCCGACGTGAAAAATTTGAACTCATATTCAACTGCGCTATCGTTTGCTGTGCAGACAATTGGTCTACCATAAGGTATGGCTTGACCGCATAGCTCCGGCAACAAACTTACGGTTTGGGCTATAATACTATTAGCAAATAGCAATATGACGATAGGTATTATACATTTTAATGTAATAGAACCTAATAACCTTTTTCTCTGATTATTAGAATAATTCCTCATAATACAAACTTTTTAAAATTTCGCTTCAAAGTTATATTCGTTTTTCCAAACAAAAAAAGATTTCTTTAAAAATTATTTAACTTTTTATTAACCCATTGGCTAGATTGTGGTTATTAGAAGCCTGAGTTGCTTTAATATTCATGGATGCCACACAACCTATATCACCACATTCCCCTCAATGCTTACTGCCTCGTCTAGATAAGCATTTGCAATAAGTGAAAGTTTTTCGGGAGAATCGGAGGAATACAGACGGACTGTACGATGTGGATTTTCCGTGCGCATCATATTGGTTGTCATAAGTATGTCCTTGGTGCGACGAGCAATAGCCTCCGACGAATCAATGATTTTTATTCCGCTGCCGGCAACACGCTCAATTACCGGACGGAAAAACGGATAATGCGTACAACCCAGCACTATATGGTCAACATTGTTCTGCCTTAGCGGTGCAACATACTTCTCGATTATGGCATCGACCTCGGCGCCACTGAAAACGCCTCGTTCGGCAAGTTCGACAAGTTCCTTGGCAATCTCCAAATGTAACGAAACATATTTACGGTACTTGTCGCTGGTATTCTTGAAGTGCGCGCCACGGAAAGTCCCCTCAGTTGCCAGAACGCCGACGTGTCTTGTGCGGGTTTTCAGGCAGGCGGGCTTCACGGCTGGTTCAAGTCCCACGATTGGCACCTTAAACTCCTTGCGCATTGCATAAACTGCCGCTGCCGTTGCCGTGTTGCAGGCAATTACGACAATCTTACAGCCCTTGTCCACAAGAAACTGCACAATCCGCGACGACAAAGCCGTAACTTCCTCGACCGAACGTGGACCATACGGGGCATTCTTGCTGTCGGCAAAATAGATGAAATCCTCGTCGGGAAGTTCGGCGAGAAGTTCGCGTAGGACGGTAAGTCCGCCTATTCCGCTGTCGAATACTCCTATGGGGCTGTTTTCCATAATACGAAAAAGATTCCGTACAGACAGGCTCACAAGGCTCGTTACTGCGCCTGTTCGCTTTGTCTTACGGAATGACTAATAGAAGTACTATTTCTTTATACCAAGCTTTGCTTTCACATCGCTGGTGATGTCGGTAGCATCTGGCGAAGAGTAAAGCAAGGTGGTCTTGTCGTAAACGTAGGTGAAACCCTGTTCGGAAGCCACTGCGCTTATTGCTTCCTTAATCTTTTTGGTGATAGGTTCAAGCAAAGCAGCTTCACGGTTCTGCAAGTCGGTTTCTGCCTGCTGCTGGAAATTCTGAATACGCTGCTGCAACGACATTATTGCTTCTTCCTTGTCCTGACGGATAAGAGCCGACCAATTGTCTTTGTTTTCACTATATTCCTTCATCTTAGTCTCGTATTCCTTGTACATAACCTGCATCTGGTCTTCGAGAGTCTTTGCGTAATCTTCAACTTCCTTGGTTGCAGCCGCCTTTTCGGGCATTTCTCCAAAAATCGACTGAACGTCCACATGGGCAAGCTTCACAGCCTTCTGCGAAAACATAGACAGACAGCCTAAGCACAGCACCAATACTAAAATTATCCTTTTCATCTATCCTAAATTTAAAATGTTTCAAAAATTTAATTCTTATATCCCAATTTTCTGAGAACCTCATCGCTCTTATCATGACGTGGGTCGGTATAGAGCATATTGAGATTGTTAGCAGTATCAAATATTACCGCAAAATTACCTTCGGTTGCAATTTCCTTTATTGCATTGTAAATGTCGTCCTGAATAGGCTTTATCAACTCCTCACGCTTCTTGTAAAGCATACCGCTTTCACCGAAATACTTCTGCTGCAACTGCTTGAGTTCCTGCTCCTTTTTCATAATCTCATCTTCGCGTTTTGCCCTGAGTTCCTCGGTAAGCAAAATTCTTTCCGACTGATAGTTCTGATACATCTGGTCAATCGCTGCCTTCTTGGCATCAATTTCTTTTTTCCACTCCTTTGTGAGGTCTTCCAACTGAGTCTTTGCCGACTCGTAAACTGGAATATTGTTCAAAATGTATTCTGTATCAACGTATGCGTACTTCTGTCCAAAAGCAAAGGCTGCAAACAAAATAGCAACTGCAAGTAAAATAATTCGTTTCATATACCTAATGTTTTAAAGTTTCTAAGTTTTTATGGCTAAGGCCGTTTCTAAGTTTCTATGTTTCTTCGGCTAACGCCGTTTCTGAGTTTCAAGTTTTTAAGTTTCTAAGTTTCTTTGGGCTTCGCCCGTTTCTTGTTGAGTCGTGGCGCGCCGCGACTTTACAAGAAGTTGCAAAGTTAATTCAAAAATTTCATTTATAACATACCAAGGCGCTTGACATTGCAATAATTGTTCCATTTAGAAATTCTGTCCTATTACGAAGTGGAACTGACTGCCGTTAGCTCCTGTTGTACCTGGTACCTCATCGAAACCATAACCCCAGTCAACACCAATAAGGCCAATCATCTGCATGTAAACCCTTACGCCGACACCTGCTGACCTCTTGACGTCGAACGGACGGAAATTCTCGATTGAATGCCAGCAGTTACCAGCCTCGGCAAACACAATTGCATAGAATGTGGCTGTAGGATTAAGCGACATCGGGTAACGAAGTTCTACAGTATATTTGTTATAGACATAACCGTTTGCTGCTGGAGTAAGCGACTGGTTGGAATAACCACGAAGCCCTATATTCTCAGCTCCATACAGATTGTATCCGTAAAGCCCGTCGCCACCAAGCTGGAAGTACTCGAAAGGAGACTTGCCGACATTCTTGTTGTACATTCCTAGCAAACCAAATTCTGCCTTTGTTACAAGTACCAATGCCCTCGAGCTGCCGTCCTTTGGTCCAAACAAGGTTGTAAACCATTTTGCCGAAGCCTTATATTTATGGTACTCAATCCATTTGTAGCGTTCCTGCAATGTCATGTCGGGATTTGTGTAGTCCTTGCCGTTCATATAGGAATACGGAGGCGTAAGTTCTGCCGATACCGAGAACTCGGAACCTGTTGTCGGGAAAATGGGGTTAGGACCCGATGACGAACGGCCAAGCACTGCCTTTAAAGACAAGTTGTTGGATACGCCCTGACTAAATATTACAGCATAATCGGTGTAGTTGTGTATGTTGTAACGCTTGTACGACAATTCAAGATACAAGGTAAAATAATCGTCCGGAACCTGCAAGCGCTGTCCAAGACCAATGCCGGCGCCCGTTACCTTGAAAGTCTTCCTTTCTTCCTTGGTTTCCTCCTTTTCCTTGCTCGAATAGCTTCTTACATTTGAGTGATATACCGACAGCGAGAAAGAATTTGGCTTTTTGCCGCCAAACCACGGGTCAACAAACGAGAAACTATAGTTCTGATACCACAGACCACTTGCCGAAGCCTGAATCGACAACCTTTGACCATCGCCAGACGGCAAAGGCCTATATGTCTTGAAGTTGAAAATGTTGCGTAACGAGAAATTGGTAAACGTAACACCAAGTGTACCCACAAACATACCCGAACCATATCCACCCGACACTTGAATCTGGTCGGAAGGTTTCTCCTCTACGGTATATTCAAGGTCAACAGTTCCCGAAACGGGGTCTGGGTTGAAGTCAACATTTAGCTTTTCGGCGTTGAAATATCCAAGCTGGGCAAGCTCGCGGATTGTACGCTGCACTTCGGAACGGTTGTATAGGCTGCCGGGGCGGGTACGAACCTCACGCATGATTACATGGTCGTTGGTACGGGTATTGCCCACAAGCGTTACTCGGTTAACCGTTGCCTGCTTGCCCTCGTAGATTCGCATTTCTAGGTCGATGGAGTCATTCTCTACAAGCACCTCAATCGGCTGAACATTTGAAAACAAATAACCATTGTCCTGATACAAAGCCATTACACCCATAGGATCGTACATCAGCTTTTCATCAAGCACCTTGCCATTATATACATCGCCTTTCTTGATGCCAAGCACATGCGACAGTTGTTCCGACGTGTACATGGTATTGCCAAGCCACGATATGTTGCGGAAATAGAACTTATGACCTTCCTCTATACCTATGTAAAGATTGATTGTCTTCTCGTCGTACGGTGAAATTGAATCGTAGGTTATAAGAGCATCGCGGAAGCCCTCCTCGTTGTACTTTTCAATTATTTTCTTCTTGTCGTCTGCGTAGTTCTTTGGAATAAATTTCGATGCTTTGAAAATGTTGTACCAAGTTTTTTGCTTGGTTTCCTTCATCTTGCGACGCAATTTTGCATCCTTAATGGAATTGTTGCCTTCAAAAATAATCTTGTTAATCTTTATCCTCTGGTTCTTATTTATATCAAACGAAAGGATAATACTGTTTGCAAGGCTTGAATCAACTTCTTCGGTAATTGTAACATCGGCATTGAAATAACCCTTGTCAATGAAATAGTCCTTGATATACCTTTCTGCCGTAAGTTTCATATTCTCGGTAACCTGCGAACCTTTTGTAAGTTTAATCTGCTCGCGTATGTCGTCGGCTTCGCCTTTCTTCACGCCCTTGAACGAGAATTTTGACAATCGTGGACGTTCCTCAAGGTAAATATCTAGAAAAATCTTGTCGCCTATAGTATTTGTAACCGACACTTTTACATCGGAAAACAAACCCTGCTCCCACAGTTTCTTTATTGCATCGGCTATATCCTGACCGGGAACTGATATTTTCTTGCCAATTTCAAGTCCAGTAAGGTACAACAATACGTTTTGGTCAAGATACTGAACTCCGGAAATTGTTACGCCGCCAATCTCGTACTCCTTGGGCGACAAGTAGTTGACCTTGTCTCCACCCGAATATATATTCTGTGCTTTTACAGCCGAAACAGCAAAAACAAACAGCAACAATATCAAAACAATCTTCTTCATACCACTACTTTTTTACTTGCTCACTTGTTTTGCCGAATCTGCGTTCACGGTTCTGATAGCTAATCAGCGCCTTGTAAAGTTCTTCTTTGTTGAAATCTGGCCAGAGCACATCTGTAAAATACAACTCACTGTATGCCAATTGATACAAAAGGAAATTGCTTATCCGCGACTCACCGCTTGTGCGAATCATAAGTTCGGGGTCGGGAATATTTGCAGTAGAAAGATACTTGGAAATCAAATCCGAATTAATGTCGTCAGGAGAAATCTTCCCATCGGCGCAATCGCGGGCAATTTTCTTCGTTGCCTCTACAATGTCCCATCTTCCACTATAGCTCAGTGCCACAACGAAATCCAACTTGTCGTTGTTCTTGGTCATTTCGATAACATTAGACACCTTTTCGCGCAGTTTTTGTGGCAAACGTTCCATTTCGCCAATAATTGACACACGGATGCCGTTTTTCATCATACTTTCTATCTCGTCGTCTATTGCTCTCGATAGAAGGTTCATAATGCCGCTTACCTCATCGGCAGGACGACTCCAATTCTCGGTAGAGAAGGCATAAACCGTAACGTATTTTATTCCAAGATTACCGGCTGCATTCAGAATTTCCTTCACCGCCTTGACACCATTATTGTGACCAAAAAGACGAATCTGACCGCGCTTTTTAGCCCAGCGACCATTGCCGTCCATTATGAATGCCACATGCTGTGGAAGTTTCGACCTATCTATTTGCTCCAGTAAATCCATTTTCTACTTCTGATGTTTCTTATAATAAGCGGGACACCCAAGACCTCCAATCTTAAAGGTATAGGATATTCCAACCAAAGCTACTGAATACCAGTCGTTTGTATAGCGGAATCCAAGTTGTTTCATATTTACATCCTCAGACAATGGTACTCCATAAGCTATTTCGTAATCGTTCTTTATACTCTCGTTGCTAATTCCATCAATCATATCCGACAAGGTCCAACGGAAGCCCCACTCTACGCTTAGCACAAGTCGTGGAAGTATGTTTTTCTTGAATCCGAATCCGAAAGGAATTGCCAGAGTGAAGAAATCCTCATCGTTGGCGGTCCTGCCGATAAAAGTACCAGCAATTCCCACCTGAGCATAAGGAGTGAAGCTGTTTCGAGCTACATCGCCGTATATATATGGCAAAAAGTCTATTTCGGCAATTGCTGAAATTTCATCCAAGGTAACTGCAAAGGACTTGTTTCGCACCTGCTGGAAAACGTTTTGGAAATCGGCATCGTTACCTACAAGCCTTGAATTGAAATATCCGAGCCTCAAATCTATCCTATTGCTGAAATGTAATTTGATAGAAGCGCCCAGATTGTGGCGGGGATGATAGAACTGCTTTGCATAGTTTATGTCGCCCATATAGTATGAAACACCGGCATTAAAACCGATTTCGATACCAAACTGCGACTTTGCCGGCAGTGCTGTAAACAAAAAAACAAACGACAGTAACGCCGTTACCGTCATTTGTTTTACAAGCTTATATGTGTCACTCTTTTGCCTATCCATATTGGATATAACGAAGAATCATCACAAATATTTTTAAAATTATCTTAAAATTTAGCCCTACCTCTGCGAACTGAGTTAAGCTTATATGTAAGTTTCACAGTAAGAAACATATAGGCATCATTATACTTGGTGTCGCCACGCTGTTCGCCAGCACCAACTCTATATTTGCTTGCTGGATTACTGAAATATCTTGCAATAGGATCTTCAAATATATCGGGAGAAACATAAGAACTACTTACATCGTCAATGTAGTCGGTAAGTGTGTAGCGGAAACCGAAGTCGAAGCCTATTCCCAAGCTTTTTGTAAGCATGCAATTCAAACCGACACCAAAAGGAATTGACATCTGTATTCTGCTATATTTGTGGCGAGTTGATACGTAGTCCTGACCTTCGGTACCAAGAGTCTGCAACGAAAACCACTTTCCATAGTCCGGGTCGGATTCGTCTGGAGTTGTGTTACCATCGGCATCCAATACTGGCAAACCTGTTGTTTCGTCTTTAACTACTGGTAGATATTGACCTCTCGGGTTGAAATAGAAACCGCCCAAACCGGCAAAAATATACACGTTTGGCGTTGGTTTTTTACCTTTAGCATGCTTGATATTGTAGCGATGTCCGAATTTTTCGCGAAGAATAGAAAATTCAACAACTTCGCTCAATTCAATGATCGGAGAACGGAAACTCAAGTTACGTCCATTACGTGCTGGTTCTGGAGTAAATTCATCATTTCCAAAAACACGACCATAGTAAACACTGGTACGCAAAGCAAATCTATCGGTCAGCTTATAACCATAACCTGCCATAAAAGCCCAACGGTTCGCCTGAATATCGAAGTCCTTTACGAAATGTGTACCGACACCCTTGCCGCCACCAAGGTCGCCCATAAATGCTGCAGTACCTGCGCCGAAAACAAATTCGTGCCTGTACCTTCTCCAGTCTCCTGTCTGTGCAACGACAGAAATCGTCGCAAAAGTCAGAAAAATTATTAAGACTGCAAATCTTCTCATGTTTCTATTAATAATTCTAAATCTATAATATTCAACAATTTACATGCGGTTAGTTTCTTAAATCAACGCCCCACATAAGTTTTTCTCTAAGGGTGCAAAAATATGTATTTTTAAATAAATTCACAAAATTAATATAAAAATTTGCTTTCCTTATTGTTATCTGCTTTAAGTTTTTTATCGGATACGACTTGTAATCAAGTGATGCTAAGACACTTCCCTCGTTTGAATCGACCGAAATTTTTATTTCAGAATCGGCAGAAATCACCAAAGGACGCACCGTCAGATTATGGTTTGCAATTGGCGTTATTAGCATCACATCCGACTGCGAAGTAATGATTGGTCCGCCACAACTGAGCGAATAAGCAGTAGAACCTGTCGGCGTTGAAACAATCAGTCCGTCAGACCAATAGGTGTTTATGTAGTTGTCGTCAGCCGAAACCTTGATTTTTATCATGCTCAGCCTCGATTTCTTCAAAATAGAGAAATCGTTGAGGCAGAAATTTATGTCACCGTAGAAAGGTGTTTCGGCAGAAACTTCCAGCAACATACGTTTTTCAATGGTATATTCGTGGTTTTCAAGCTGTTCTATTGCTTTTATTATATTCTGGGAGTTGACATAAGCTAAAAAACCGAGCCTGCCGGTATTTATGCCAAGCATAGGTATGCCTGACGAACCCACAAAGGTTGCAGATTCGAGGAAAGTGCCGTCTCCGCCTATGCTCAACATGAAATCAAACTTAACATCATCGGGCAAACGGTCAGAGTACAAGCCCTTTACTTCGGGACGGAACATTGTTTTCTCAACCATAAATCCGTAGAACTTCTCGTTGACATACACATCCATATCGTGCTGTTTCAAAAGCTCAAACAACTGAATAAGCATTCCACTGAAACTACTTCCGAAGTTCCTGCCGTGAATAGCTATGTTCATCTTTCCCATCTACCGAAATGCCAGTTAAAATTTCTTATATATTGGTGTCTTATAGTCAACAAAAACACCGACAAAGTTAAAGTTTCCGTTATACGCCACATACACCTTCAATGCGCGGTCGTAGTAGGTTTCAAAGCTAAAGCCTGCGCCTGCCGAGTATATAGGCTTATAAGCCAACGGGTTTTGCGCTTCAAAATTGGGTGCAAAATTACTACAATATGCCAAATCAGCAAACAAATCAACGTAAATTTGAATATAAGGGTTCCTGAACTTTGAAGGAATCCACTTGGGCAACATAAAGTCTCGCCTGTCTAGAATCTTTACGCTAAACGTATTCTGCAGCGACGAAAAATTCCTACCTAAAATATAATAGTACTCAAAACCGCGTATAATGTTACCGCTGCAAAGTTCGATTTGCTTGTTTGTCGGAATATCAGTATATGAGCCAAAGAATTGCCTGTGCGAAAGCGTACCATGATAGAATATTCGGTTCCGGTAAATGCTGGTATTGTATTCGAACCCGAGGTCGGCAAAAACGAAAGTGCTAGATTTCAGTTCCGAAAAGACCTTTAGGCCAAGTTCTGCATGTACTCCCGATGTAGGACTCACTTTGCTGTTGCGATTGTCGTAGTCGAAAGTAAAGACCGGCACAAGAAAGTTCTGCCACTGCGAACCCGACGAAAGCAACAACGTGTCGCCACTCCAGATATTCTGGTATGCCAACGACAACGAAAATTCGTAGTTCATGTCGGGACGGAACACATAGCCTGCACCAGCGTCAAACATTGTGCGTATGTATTCGTTTTCGTTCTCGGCATACACTGGCTTGCAATCCAATATGCTTGCAATATCCTTCTTCTGCCTGAAAAATTCCACCTTGGCAAAAATGCCGCTGCGCCTATGCCGTCCCATGTTTGGCTTCTGGTACGATACTGCATAATGTTCCTTGTACCCGAACCTCAGCTTGAAGTTCAGCATTTCGTTGCGCCCACGAAAATTAAGCCAGTCAAAGGCCACACCATAATTTATCTTACGGAAATCCTTGTAATGGAAATATGAAGTAAGATTGCGGTCTGCAATTTCGAGAATTGGATATACCCAATAGTACCAGCGCTCAACAACATTCACATTTACATTGATGGCATTGGTGCTGTCGGCTTGCGAATACGATACCTCTATGTTGTTGAACAGCATGAGCCTATGCAGATTATCGCTGAAGTTCTGCAGTTCGGATTCCAGATTTTTCTCTGGAAGGCTGTCGCCTGCCGAGCAGCGAAATTCGCGGAGAATTGTCTGTGGTTTTGTCTTTTCGTTGCCCGAAATTGTAATGTCGGCTATGCGCATATAGTTTTCCTGCGCAAGCACGGCAAGCGAACATGCAAAAAAGAGTACCGACAGCAGAACTGCTCTCATATCTTCATGTAGTCCATTAGCAGTTCGTACCTTTCGCGATAGAAATCGTCTATCTTGTTGCTTCCCGAGAAAAAAGTATTCACCTTATAACCATAACGTTCCAACGCCTTCACTACTGGTGATATTTCGGCCATGTTCACAACAAGTGTTACATCAATTCGTGTAGAATCCTCGTATTCGGTAACATACGATGAAATAAGCTTGGCATTTTCCGACTCCACTATCCGCGCAATCTCCGACAATGAATAGTCGTGCACGCCCATTTCAAGGACAAGCACAGCACCTTTCGACTGCACATTCGTAATCTTTGCCAAGGCATCAATAAGATTCTGCGAGGTTATTGCTCCAAGATATTTGCGTTCGACATTTACAACCGGAACTATCGGCACAGAAAAATGAGTAGCAATGGCAAGCACATCAAGGACATGCTGAGTTGACAGCACGTATGGCGACCTCATAACACCAAAATCCGACAATACCTCCTCAAACATTTCCTTATCAAACAATTCGTCTTCAGAAATTACACCTATATATATATCATTTTCAATTACCGGAAGATGCGACATCTTGAAAGTGTCCATCAGCGACAGTACACGCGAACATGTGTAGTCGGGTGTTACATAGGGAACTGTGGTGTCTATATAGTTTTCTGCTGTCAAAATCTATTGCATTTAAAATGAAAGCGCAAAGATAAGATTTGTTTTTGTGTTGAGACGCAAAATTTTGCGTATGTACAATTTGAATGGCTATTTGGCGATGTCTTTTAGTTCATTGTCAATTATCAATTGTTCATTGTCAATTAATCAAAATATTGTAAATTTGTGCATCAATTATAATTCATTACCAAAAATGAGAAAGATATTTCTAATCGCTACATTTGCTACCTTATTAATAAATGCTTTGGCTCAGCATGTCAGCATCACCGATGGAGAATACATTGCCAAGAACATAATCGCAGAACGATTTACCCAACTTGGACAAAATCCCAACAACTACAAAATTGCAAATTCATATACCGAAACATTCAACGGAGAAGAAGTTTTCCATGTATATAACCTTGCCCCCACAGGGTTTGTAATTGTTTCGGCAGACCGGTCGGTAGAACCATTGCTTGCATTTTCGTACGAAAGCACCTGCGAGACAACCGACAGACATCCAAGCGTAGAGGCTGTGCTGAAATCGTACGCTGAACAAATTTCATACGCAATAAAGAACGGGCAGGTTGCTTCTTCGCAGGCAAGCGCCGAATGGGAACACTACTCGGCAACCGATTTCAACGCCCGTGCCGTAAGGACAGTTGCACCACTACTGATAACAAAATGGAATCAGGGCAAATATTTCAATACAGATTGTCCAGAAGATTCAAGAGGTACTGACGGACATGTTGTAGTTGGTTGTGTAGCTACGGCCATTGCACAGATATTCAACTATTTCAGATATCCGACACAAGGCACTGGCAGTTATGGCTACGACCATCCCGACTATGGACATCTGGAAGTAAACTTTGCCGAACAGCACTACGACTACGATTTCATGCCAGCAAAACCAACCGACTACAACGAAAACCTTGCACGACTTCTGTACAACATAGGCGTTTCGGTGGACATGAACTATGGTCCAAACGGCAGCGGCATGACCAACCACAAGGGAGCCTACACCATGCGCAACTACTTCGGTTACAGCGATGATGCCCGCTATATATTCAAAGATACTCTGCCAACTGTAATCCCCGACAACATTGAGAACGACACCGTAATACCTGACACAATCTGGAACGGCATATTGGTCAACCACCTCAACCGCAATATTCCACTTTACTATGCAGGCTGGGGCGACTACGAATACAACAGCGGACATGCTTTCGTTTTCGACGGCTACAGCGATTCCACCCGCTACCATATCAACTGGGGCTGGGGCGGCTCGTATGACGGGTTCTTCATTATAAGCAACCTTTCGCCAAGCGGTGCAAACTTCCGACTGGCACACGAGGTGATAATAAATGCAGTGCCCAAATACGAAACTCCGACTTGCGACGGTTTAAAAGAAATCAACTTTTATGAAGGCATAATAGAGGACGGCAGCGGACCACTGAGAGACTATGCACCCAATAGCGACTGCACGTGGCTGATAACGCAGCACGACTCAATAAAAGGCTACACGCTCACATTTTCAAAATTCGACATCGATGCTACCGACAACATAATCGTTTATGAAGGCGACAACGAAGATGCACCAATAGCATTCAGCATTTTTGGTGATGAAACTCCCTCCAGCAGCTACTCGATAAACTCCACGTCAATACTTGTACGGTTCATCTCCGACGAAAATGCTTCGGGTGATGGCTGGATGATTTCGTTCGCACCAATAAAGCCAAAATACTGCAATAGCTTGACAAATCTTACCGAAGCAATAGACACCATTACAGACGGAAGCGGCAGATGGGACTACAACAACAACACAAGTTGCAGTTGGAAAATCAGACCGGAAACAACATCAAATTTCAGATTTGAGTTTTTGGAATTGGACACCGAAGAAGGCTATGATTTCGTAAAGATTCTGCGCAACGGAAGACAATACGCAGAATTTTCGGGCAACACGCTTCCCGAACCTATAAGTTTCGATGGAGAAAATGCAACCGTTGTATTATCAACCAATGCATCGGGACGCGCTGGCGGCTTCAAAATCGCTTATCAAGTTGGCGAACCTACGGGAAAAACGGAAATAGAAACAGATTACATTGAAATTTACCCCAACCCGGCGAACAGCGAAATAAACATCAAGGGTGAAAATATCTCAAATGTTTCATTGTACGACATTACAGGCAGATGTATCTACGAAAAAGCATCAGAAGCATGCGACGGATATACCATTAGCACTGAAAATTTCGTTGCTGGGACTTATTTTGCAAGAATCATTGACATAAATGGAACCTGCACGACGAAGAAGGTGATTGTGGAAAAATAAAAAGCTGACCGAAGCCAGCTAACTGTGGAGAATATCGGACTCGAACCGACCACCTTCAGATTGCGAACCTGACGCTCTACCAGATGAGCTAATTCCCCAATCAATGCGCAAAGGTAAAACTAATTTATGAGTTAGGATGCCTTAAAAGATTTTTTTCATTGGTGTACGCCACGGTTCTTTCATTTGGACAATGTTGTTACTTATGATACAAATAGTTAGCATTTGAATAAATACGCTGGCTGAGCTTGTCGAAGTCAAGGTAACGAAATGATATAATGCGTACTAACCTTACCCTTCGACAGGCTCAGGGGGCGGTTAAATGAAAGTGCCGTGATTTCCGCTAACATTTTTAAAAACAAACGACAAAATATACAATAAAAAACATAAATTTGCAGCATGGATCAGACATGGGAATTCATATTACGCATATTTGTAGCAGCTATGCTCGGCGGAGCTATCGGACTTGAACGCGAATACCGTGCAAAAGAAGCTGGTTTGCGCACACATTTCCTTGTAGCATTAGGCTCTGCTTTGTTCATGGTGGTGTCGGCTTACGGCTTCGACGGAATAAAACTCGGTGAGGAGCAACGCTGGGACATAGCCAGAATCGCTGCTCAAGTTGTAACTGGCATAGGTTTCATCGGTGCTGGAACAATAATATTCCACAAAAGCGAAAATGTAATCCGCGGACTTACAACTGCCGCCGGCGTATGGGTAACCGCTGCAATAGGACTTGCCTGCGGAGGTGGAATGTATATCTTGGCGGCTGTTTCAACTGCACTGGTACTCATAGGATTGGAAGCATTCAACCTGCTTATAGGTTGGCTAACAAAACGCCGCAAAAGAAAATTGGAAGAGAAAATCAGACTGATGAACAAGAACAATGAAAAATGATGTAGCCTAAGACTGGCTTTTACCCGCATCCAATCTTTTCCACAACCAGACAACAAGCCCTGCAATAACAAGCCCACCAACTATCGCGGCTATCCACCACGGATTGGCGTATGCTCCAAGGTCGGAATTTACAGTAACAAAATCTTTTGAAAAGAATGCAACTATCACAACCAAAGCATTGTTTGTTACATGTGCCACAATCGACAGCCACAGCGACCCCGACATATAGAACAAGTATCCTAGCACCATACCAAGTATAAATCGCGGTACAAGTCCCGAAAACTGCATGTGGATTGCCGAAAATATAAAAGCAGTAATCAATATTGCGACATGCGGATTCTTCATATTTCCGACAAGGTATTTCTGAAATACACCTCTAAAAAACATTTCCTCGCAAATGGCTGGCGTTATTGCTATAGCTATGAGATTCAAAACAAAAGCACCCACACCTTCTCCCGACAAAGCCTTCAGAGTGGACTGGTTTGCACTTTCGTCGATAGCACGAAAAAAATCCTCTATACCTTTCATGGAATCGGGAAACGAATAGCAGGCATTCAAACTCGAAATAAACTCTATTGTAGGCATTATTGCGAGCATAAAAGCAATGACAAGAATGTACTTTACAAAATTCGGACTCTGAGCCATACCCATAAAACGAAATGGCATCTCGCCGTTACCTATAAATTTGGCAGCAAACAGAGCCGAAAGTCCAAACGAAATAACCGATGATATTATAAGCAGCAACTTGTAGGAGTATTCGCCATGCATGAAAAGATATAATACACCAACCACTGACGTGCTAAGCAGAAATCCAACACAAAAACAAATAATAATGATAAATAATTGCTTAAAAGGAGACATATTGGTAATCAGTTATAAATCAGTTGTTATATTTTCCGTATAGAAATCATTGTTGTAGTAGTAATCAAGCGAAATACCGCCATTGGTTTCTCTTCTTACACTCGAATACGGAAAATATGGAGCTTTTACACCACCAGCAATACTTTCATTTCTAGTGAAAACCCTTGCTTCGTCCCATAATCCCAGCGAAATAAAGGATTCGATTGTCCGCGTACCGCCTTCCACTATTACCGACTGTATTTCGTTTCGATATAGCACATCAAGCATTTGGGGCACAATGTTTTCACAAAAATCCACTTTGCTGTATATCAAATTGTTTTCAACAGATTCCTTGCTAGCGTTTATGATTATTGTTTTTGCCTGGGTGCTGAAAATTCGGCTTGAAATCGGCAGTTTAAGTTCTCGGTCGATGCAAACGCGCACAGGATTTCTACCCGACCAAAGTCTTGCTGTAAGTTGCGGGTTATCAAGCTGTACCGTACGTGTTCCCACGAGAATTGCATCTTCCTCGGTACGCCACTTGTGCACTAAGCGATTGAAATGCTCGTTTGTAATTTTCAAAGGTGGCTGCTTGCTGTCGCTGCGAAGGTTGTCAATGAAAGCATCGGCTGTCTGCGCCCATTTCAGAATTATGTAAGGCCTGCGCTTAGTATGGTAGGTGAAAAAACGACGGTTCAACCAGTCGCATTCATTTTTCAAGACACCGATTTTTACATCAACGTCAGCATTTCTCAGCTTCTCAATTCCCTTTCCTGCCACTTTTTCAAACGGATCGATGCTGCCGACAACAACATTTGGTATTCCCTCGCGAATGAGCATGTCGGCACAAGCTGGCGTACGACCAACATGGGCACAAGGTTCGAGCGAAACGTAGATTGTGGATTTTTTCAGCAATGACTTGTCGGCTACCGAATTCACAGCATTAACTTCGGCATGAGCCTCACCGCACCTACGATGCCACCCTTCTCCAATTATTTTTCCGTCGCAAACGATTACAGCCCCCACCATAGGATTAGGTGATGCCGTCCCGAACCCGCATTTTGCAAGTTCGATGCACCGTCTCATGTAAAATTCGTCCATTGGATAGGCTACCAGTCGAGACCTCTTTGTTTCAGTTCCTTGCGACTAAGTTCCTGACCTGCACGTGCAGCGCGGCGGAAATGTGCTATAGCATCGGCTTCCTGATTCATCGACAGGTAGAGCTTTGCGATGTTATAATTTGTATCGACATGGTTTGGATTGATACTCAGTGCCTTGTTGTAGTATTCCATTGCCTTGGTAGGATTTGTTGAGAAATATGCAGCACCGAGGTTGTTATACGAATCAATATTATCGGGATCAAGTTCAAGAGCCTTCAGATAGTTTTTCACAGCCTTGTTTTCACCCTTCACATCGTCGGAATAATAGTAAGCAACACCAAGATTATTATATGCATCAGCATTGAAATTGTTTACCTCAATTGCCTTCTTGAACCATTCTATTGCCTCGATGTATTCCCCCTGATCTTCGTAGATGACACCTATTGCATTGTAAGCATCATCATTGCGCGGATTTATTTCAATTGCCTTCTTGCAGCACTCAATTCCTTTTTCGTAATTTCCGTTGTGCGAATAAGCTAAGCCGAGGTTATTGTAGGCACCGTCATAATAATCACAGAAAGAAACAGCCTTGGTGTAGTACGAAATGGCCTTCTTGTAATTTTTCAATTCGTCGTAGGCATTGCCGAGGGCATTGTAGGCTGTATCGTACTTGGGATTAATCTTTATTGCGCTTTCAAACAAGCTTATCGCCTTCTCGAAATCGCCTTCATCGTAATAAACATATCCGAGATTCTTCACAGCCTCGTAATACTTGGGATTAAGCTTGATAGCCATCTGGAAATTAATCATGGCCTTGTCGAAATTGCCCATGTACGAGTATGCGCGGCCAAGAGTGTTGTATGCGATTGCATTTTCCTTATCGGTTTCGGTATATTTCGACAGGAAAGATATTGCCTGAGTGAAATTGTCGTTCTTGAATGCAAAAAGTCCGTCCTGCAACAGTTTTTCGCTATTTTGAGCATACGCGCCTGAAAGCACTAAAGCAAACGCAATGAATATGATGATTCTTAATTTCATATAGTATATGTCTTTAAAGAAATTTACTAAACTGCAAAGTTACATATTTTTTCATTTTACAGAAGTAAAGATTCAATAAAAAATTTTCGTTTACAAAGAGATAATTTGTAGGGGCAGGAATACCCCGCCCCTACAATGAAACAACATTTTACCTAAATATAGAAACCTTCCTAGTTGCAACCTGACCTTCCGTTGAAATTATGCGGAGATGGTACAATCCAGGATTCCAGCCAGCGCAATTGATGGTTATACGCTCGTCCTCGTTATCATTTATTTCAAGGACAATCTGACCGGCTGCATTGTATATCAGAACGGTAGCTATATTCGAACCATCAATGAAGAACTGACCATACGTTGGGTTTGGATAAACAGTTAGGTTGTCGGCTGTCCATTCTTCGATGGCATCACCTTCACCACTACCCTGTCCGCTTTCATCATCATCCTCTGGGATAATTTCAACATATACGCATTCCTCGTTGGAGTAAGCAAACATACCGTAATCGCAAAGACTTTCGACCTTGTAGCAGTAGTTAAATCCCGGTGTTACATTGTCAAAATAGGTGGTGTCTGTTGTAAAACCGATAGCGACATTGTTCCTGAAAATCTTGTATGTAAACGGTTCGGAACTTCTTGTCCAGTTGAGGTGTATAGAATAACCGACCGCTTCAATCTGCAATTCCGGCGATTCGGCGCACAGACCACTTACAATCTTCGTGCAAGCCGTTCCGTAAATTTCGGAGCATACGTCATTTTCAAAATATGCGAAAATAGTGTAGCAATAAGTTAGCTCGGGAACAACATTCGTATCTGTATAATTACCGTCATACAAAACCTCCTCTAAGTTGCCGTCGTCCCTGTAGATGCGGAAATACTCAACACCGACAGGCTTGTTCCAAGTGATGAATATTGATTCGCCGTCGTTGCTTGCCGAAATTGCAAGAGCAACGTTGCAAGGTATCGGCTCTATTTCAGCACAAACTGTGTCAGACGACTGCGACAAGCATGAATAGTCGCCAACTGACAAAGCCCTCACGTTGAAGCAATGTTCGCCTACCGAAAGAGCATCAAAGGTTATGGTTGTTTCGGTGGTGGTGTCAATTGCAAACTGTGAGTTGTCGCTGAAAATGAGGTACGAAACCGACCTGTAATCACCAAGTTCAACAGGCTGCCAATCAAGTGTAATGGTGTGGAAAGTGTCGGTTACTGCCGTAATCTGCTGTACAGCATCACATTCTGGAGCCACAGCCGTAACCATTACGTTGACATTCTTGGTACGGTTGCCCATTACGGCGGCACGATACTTTATGGTAGCCTCGAACTCTCCTACTCCAACAGCATGTTCACGAACGCCAATGCTGAGGGTTTCGTTAGGTTCAATTCGTCCACTCTTGTGTTCTGGAGCAACTATGCTGTTGGTACGTCCAATTTCGTAGGTAGCAATGATGTTGTTGCCCGACGGGTTCTGTACGTCGGCGAGCAGAACGAACTTACCGTCCACAATCTGTTCCGAAGCGCAGATACCGCCTGCAAGTGAAGCATTGCCAAGACCAATATCGTCAAGGTAATGAGTCTTGTCGGTGTAGTCGCCGTTGCTGATGCTGAACTGGCGGATGTATGCCGACGGACCATTGTTCTGTGAGGTTTGCGAGAACAGCCACAGATAAGGACCACCAGGAGACAGATTGTCGTATGCAGAGCTATAGACATTCATCAGGTCGTTGCGGATTTGGGTTGATACGCCGGTTGCGGTGTCGATGCTGTAGAGCGAGTTCCAGTCACCAGCCAGCAGGCTTCCGTCCTGACGGTTGAACGAGCAGTGGCGGATATTGCTGATGTCGGTTGTAATGCTGTCAACAAGCATCTGGTTGTCCAAATCAAGCTTGAAGATAATGTTGGTTGCCTCGGTTCCGTAGAAGTAGTTTCCATCGTAGGACAAGTTCCTAATCATACCGACATTTTCGATGTAGAAGGTTTCGATGTATTCGCCATCGGGCATGTAGCGGTTGAACTCGCCAGGACGCTGCCACGACGATGTGTAGATGAAGAATCCATCGGTAGCAATTGCCTGTTCTGCATTGAACTGGGTTGTGAAGGTCTGGATGCTGTCCCAGAGGCTGCGCGAATTTCTACGCTGCTGAGTTTCCTCATCGTAAGGCAGAAGTGCAAGGCTGTCGTACTCGGTTACAGAACTCCAAATCAATGCGGCATTACCTGTGTTGTGCAAGGTTATGGAATCGTATTGTGCCAAGTATGGGTATGAAGTTACCGAAATGCTATCAACGTCAGTAGAAATCTCAGGCTTGTAAAGTGCTATGTTTCGCACAGTATCAGACTGAACGTCAAACATTTCACTATGAGAAGCAAAACCTGTAGCCGAAACTCTCAACGACTTGCGACCACGAGGAACTGTCAATGAGTATTCACCGTTGCTGTTGGTTCTTGTAACCTTGTTGCCGAAAGTAACCCTTGCGTTAGAAATTGGCTCGTCGGTGCTTATATCGGTAATGATACCCGAAATAATTCCGTTGCAACTATTAGAATATGTAAGGGTGAGGGTTACAATGCTGTCGCAGCCATTTGCGTTGACAAGCGTAACCTCGTATGTTCCAGCCTCGGTGAATGTCTGACCTTCGTAAACGTATGGAACGCCCGAACACATCTGGTCGGCAAATTCGCCAGTGGTGCTGCTGTTAATGGTGAGATGCAAGGTTACAACCGAATCGCAGCCGTTGACAGCTATAAATGTTTGCTCGTAATCGCCAGTTTCGGTGTAGGTTTCGCCGTTCCATTCGTAGGAATCACAAGCCGTAACTTCTACTTGCTCGGTCAGCGGCTGATTGATTGTCAGGTACAGGTTGGCGACGCTGTCGCAGCCGTTGGCGTTGGCATTTGGCAAAGTAAACTGATAGTTGCCAGTTTCAGTGTAGGTTGTGCCGTTCCATTCGTAGCTGCCGCAAACTGCAACTGTATCGTTGCTTTCGGTTGGCATGTTAATCGTCAGGTGAAGAGTTACAACAGAATCGCAACCATTGATAGTTTGCAATGTCTGTACATAGTCGCCAGTTTCGGTGTAGGTTTCATTGTTCCACTCAAACGAGATGCAAGCATTTTCCGAAAATTCGTTTGTAACCGCGCTATTGATTGTCAAGTGGAGAGTTACAACCGAGTCGCAGCCGTTCACTGTCTGCAATGTCTGTACATAGTCGCCAGTTTCGGTGTAGGTTTCATTGTTCCACTCAAACGATGTGCAAGCTGTTTCCGAAATTTCGTTTGTAACTGCATGGTTGATTGTCAAGTGGAGAGTTACAACTGAGTCGCAGCCGTTTGCGTTTGCAAATGTCTGCTGGAAATCACCAGTTTCGGTGTAGGTTGTGCCGTTCCATTCGTATGATTCGCAGGCGGTTGCTGTAAATTCAGATGTAGTCGGCAGGTTGACCGTTATTACAACTTCTCCGCTGCCTGTACAGCCGTTTGTACCGACACCAGTTACAGTGTAGGTCGTGGTTGCAGTCGGAGTTGCGGTAAGTGTTGCTCCAACTGTACTTGGCAGGCCTGTTTCGGGCGACCAAGTGTAGGAGGTTCCGCCTGTTGCTGTTAGGGTTGTGCTTGCACCCTGACAGATGCTGCTGTCGGATGCTTCCGCTACGATTTCGGGAGCTTCGTAGTTGGTAGTGATTGTGATTTGTGCGGAAGCCGAACAGCCGTTTGCTGCGGTTGTTGTTACTCCATATTCACCAACTTCGGTGAGCGATGTTGTCGCTGTGGTTGCTCCGTTCGACCACACGTACGAAGTTCCAGTTCCTGTTGCAGTAACGCTTATTGATGTAAGCGAGCAAGTGAGAACGGTAGTTTCCGAGTTGTTGGTTATACTTACTGTTGGTGCATCGGAGTTAGGTGTAATCTGGATATTTGCCGTGCTTGTACATCCGTTGTCGGCAGTGGCAGTTACGGTGTAGGTTCCGTCTTGCGTGAATGTGTTTGCTGCCGTACTTGCTCCATTCGACCACTGGTAGGATGTGCCTGTTCCTTCTGCCAAAACTTCAATCTCAGTCGTTGTACAGGTGAGCAATGTTGTTCCCGTGTTGTTTGTTATGCTTACTGTCGGAACTGCAATATCCTGAGTTAGCGTAATGCTTGCAGTGTTGGTACAAGTGTTGTCGTCGGTAACAGTTACAATGTAGGTGTCAGGTGTGGTAACGCTGGTAGTTGCAGTTGTTGCGCTGTTTGACCACTGATATGCCGTTCCGCCTGTTGCAGTGAGTGAAATTTCGGCTATGCTACAGGTAAGTTCCGTTGTGTTTGTATTGTTGGTAATTGCAACATCTGGCAAAGAATTGACTGTGAGTGTTACATTTGCCGAACTGTTGAACGGCTGACCGTCGCTGCACGATGTTGCTGTGAGGCTTGCCGTGTAGGTATAGCTTCCTGCTTCTTCAGGCATTACGGTTATTGTTTCGGTATTGAGCTGTGCCGGCAGACCAGCAGCAGTTGTCGGGTTTGCCGTCCATTCCACAGTATAGTCGGTGCCAGCATTAGATACGTTTGCCTGCAACATGACATCTCCGCCAATGCAAATTGCCTGTACTTCAGCAATGGTGATTCCAGGGGTATCGCCAATTACAACGGTTACGCCTGCCGAAGCTGTACATGAGTTCTGGTCGGTAACAGTTACAGAATAAGGTGTTTCTGTATCAATTTCTGGAGTTGTTATCGTGTTGGCAGTTGCGGCGTTACTCCACAAATATTGATATTCTACGGTTCCGCCCTGAACATTTGCTGTGAGGGTTGTGGTGGTGTTTTCGCAAACCGATGTAGGACCGGAAATAGATACCGAAAGAGCATCGGGCTGGGTTATTGTTATGGCTGTGCTTGTTGCACAAGTGTTGACATCGGTTACAGTTACTGAATAAGTTCCTGCAACTGCATCTGTCAGGCTCTCAGTTGTTGCATCGTTGTTCCATGCGTATGTATAAGGTGCTGTACCGCCAGAAATGTTTGTGCTGATGGTTGTTGTCTCGCCGTTACAAGCTATTGTACCTGCATTAAGAGTTACGGTAAGAATTTCGGGCTGAGT
>JAGCNN010000086.1 GCA_017645925.1 Bacteroidales bacterium | reverse complement strand
TCCCACGCCGAGGAAACCGCCGATCATGATGGTCATGCCGTCGTGAACCTTCTCGACAGCTTGCTCTAATGTAATCTGCTTGTTCATAATGTGTTATGTTTTAGATTTTGAAATTGTAATTCGTTTAAAAGTCTGCAAATTTACTGACTTTTCCAAGAGTTTCCAAACAAATTAATATTTATTTTATAAAGAGGTGTATAACCCTAATAATGTCAGGATTTTATCCCCTTGGTTGAAGCAGGTTTTGAAAAGCATGTCATTCCTGCGAAAGGCCGTACGAGGGCATGGAATCTATGCTTTTTAAAACCTTCTAATGCTGCCTGCCTCTTATAGATTCCAACCTACCCACTTCCCCCTATTGGAATGACCTATAAAGCAGGCTGGAACCACAAAATGCCGCTAGACGCTCTCAGCCGGTAAAGAATCGACGAAGATGAAAAAAATACTGCAATTTAGACTTGCTTTTAATTTACGGTATATCAATGGTCATATTTAAGAATAATCGCCAATTGTAATAGACCAAGGAAGTCGTTTCATTCTCGACATCTATTCTATTACCTTAACTTCGTTGCTTGCGCCTTTGGTTCCCTGCGAGTATCCCAAAAAGCAGCAATTCTGATAGTGTCGCTCTTAATGTAATAGACTATTTTGTTCAGATGGTTCAGAACGACACTTCTGTATTGCTTTGACTTTTGAGCCAGCAAAGGTTCAACGGGGCCAAGACAAGGATTGTTTTCCAATAATTCAGACACATGCTGCACTTCTTGCAAGAAGTCTTCACTTGCCTTTTGACCAAACTTGTCCAAAATATAAACTGAAGTTTGCACTACGGCATCACCAGCCTTTTTTGACCATGACACCTTCATGCCATTTGCTTTTTGGATTGCGCCTCTTTGCACATCTGCAACACTTGCTCGGTGCTGTAACATCTTCCCGCCTCAAAATCACGCTCCGATTCTTCCAGCATGGCATCGATTTCCTCCATCGTGTAAGGCTGTTCGGCAGATTGGGCGCGTTCGATAAGGTGTTCGCCAAGCCACCGCATGCTGTTTGGCGGAAGTGTGGCATAGAGATATTCAAGCAGACCGCTTAAAGGCGCACCATGCAAATAACCGTAAGTCATTGTTGGCTCGGAGGCCATGCTTGAAGACGCATTGTCTTGTTCGTACTTTTTGGGTTCGTTGTTATCCATGCCGCAAATTTACGAACTTTTTCCTTACCTGAAACATCTTGAAGAATATGAGTAAACAAAAAAGCCGCTGAGCATTCAGCGGCTTTTTGTCTTCATCATCCGTAAGACCTAGTTGTTCATGTATGAAACTTGCCCCATCAGGCCGGTGCTCACCGACTCGTAGGCTGCGGCGTAGTCGAACAGGTAGCGCAATACGTTGCGGCTGGGTTGCTGTTGCTCGCTCTCCCTACGGAAAACCACCTTGATTTGTGATACCAACACTGCGTCTTCAACGGATAAGGGGTAAGAGGTGTAACTATTTGTCATAGGCGTGTTTTAGGTTTGACTATTTACCTAATAACGCAGACAATTGGGGATTATTATGTATC
>JAGCNN010000011.1 GCA_017645925.1 Bacteroidales bacterium | reverse complement strand
ACAATTTGACTTCGATAACCTTACCAAATTCGATTACGCATATTGGTGCTGGCACTTTTTTTAATTGTCAAAACTTGACATCTGTGAATATTCCCAGCTCGGTAACAAGCATAGGCAATGCCGCCTTCTGCGGTTGTAGCAGCCTGACCTCAATAACTATCCCCAATTCGGTGGAGTACCTCGGAGGTTCTGTTTTCTTCGGTTGTAGCAGTTTGACATCTATCGCAATCCCCAAATCGGTAGAGTATATAGGCGGTGTCGCCTTTATGGGGTGCACAGGGCTTAACACGATAACGGTTGATTCTGGCAATCCTACATACGACTCGCGCAACAACTGCAATGCGATAGTTGAGACAGCATCGAATACCATTGTTGCCGGTTGCAAGAATACGGTTATCCCAAGTTCGATTACGAGTATCGGCAGTTTTGCCTTTGCTATTGCTGGTCCCGACATGACCACGATAACCATTCCAAGTTCGGTAAAGGAGATTGGATATTGTGCCTTTTTCGCTTGTTCCAACTTGTCTGTTGAAATTCCAAGTTCCGTTAAAAACATTGGTGACGGGGCGTTTGCCGAATGCAAGAACCTTGGCAGCAAGACCGAGAAAAAAATCTCGAAGATAAATCCTAACGCTTTGAAACTGGAGTAATTGCATAAAACAGAGAGATGAACAGATTATTCTCACTTTTATTTTTGTTCCTGCCACTTTTGGCAGTTTCGCAGCAGACGGCCGACGAACATCAGAGCAAAAAAACAATTGAAGCCCTGCAGCGGCTCAGCACACAATACGACATACAGCGCGTTGCTGGTCCCGATGCCGTAGTAGTCGAAAAGGACAAGAAATCCGGCATAGTAAGCCTTGACGGCCGCATAATACAACCCTTACGATACGATTGGATTTACAGAACCTACGGCAGCAATCTGCTGATGCTGTGGTTGGACAACAAAGCCTGCTTTGCCGACTGTAACGGGAACATTGTAATTCCTGACGAAGGATACGACTTTGAAGAAGCATTCGGGGCGGACGATGCACCGACTTTCACTAACGGAATGCTTTCCGTTTCCCGTAATGACAAATATGGTATCATCGACACCACTGGTCGCGTTGTCATACCGCTGAAATTCAATGGACCTGTATATTTCGATACAAAGTTGTCGCTGCTGTTTGCTTCCAGCTACGACTACGAGACTTATGATAGCCACTATGCGATTATGAACCTTGATGGCGACACGCTTATGCAACCTGACGACTACTGCCGCACCCAATACGAAGGCATAATCGCAGTAAAGAATGGTGGAACATGGAACTTTTACGACACTAACAAGCGCAAAGCACTCAAGGGCAAATACGATAATATAATGATGCGCGGCAGACTCATCTCTGTGCAGAATAAGGGTCACTGGTATTTGGTAGATGCAAGCGGCAAAAGATATTACAAGAACATTGGCAAGCATATCGATGACACGGTTCCGTTCTATCAGAGCGAATCTGGCCTTATTTGGGGGTTCAGGGGCGACGGTTACGGAGCTGTTGACATGCAAGGCCGCACCATCATACCTTTCAAGGAAGAACAGGATATATTTGATGAAACTATCCCCGACCGCATAGTGATGATGGCGGACGGCTATATGCTTATGGTATATGACAGAAAAGGAACATTGCTTGGCACCTACGAAAGTGCTTTCTATCCAATTGAGGATTACTATGGGATAGAAATAATTCCCGTAAATAAAGATGGAAAAACAGCTCTGCTGGACATAAGGGAGAACCGCCTGCTACCATTCCGATACGAATACCTTTATTATGTTGATAACGAGCACTTTGAAGCAAGACTCAACGATGGCAGCGTTGCGTTTATCGACAACAAGGGCAACATAATCGTCAAGGCGCCCTTCGAATGGATTGTAAATATCGGCGAGGGAATCTACAAGTTCGTAATAAAATCGCTGGACGATCCTGAAAAGGAAATACAGTATTTTGTTGACGAGTATGGTAATAATACTTATAATGGGAAATAAATAGGACAACATGAAGCAACTACTGGACAGTTTTTTACGCAATGCAAATCTATTTTTACGGTATGGCATGATTGAGCACCTAAGTACAACTACATTTGTAAATTACATGTCTTAAAAAAATGGAATAAATTTTTATGCAAACATCTGATACACAAATAAGAAACAATATCTTGACGGCAAGCCTGCTCATTGTTGCAGGCAGCCTTGTGTATCTGTTTTTCCGACCAGACATAATATTATTCAAGTGGATAGGTATCAGTGATTTGCTTGCTTCAATCAAGTGCGAAACCGATGGCGGCGGAGGGTTCTTGCATTATTTCATGATGTATTGCCTGTCCGATGTATTATGGTATTCGGCATTGCTTATATTGGCTTCTACTTTTTATGTCAGGGGGTCGGTTCTCAGCAAACTATTGTTCGGCGTAATGATAATTATGCCGTTTTTGCTTGAGTTTCTGCAACTCGCAGGATTGCTCCCCGGCACTTTCGATTGGTATGATATTGTATTTTATTGTTTAACACTTATAATTTTTGTTTTATTATGGATAAGAAAACCAATTTGTTTATTATTGCACAGGTAGTTATAATCGCCATGTTCGCATTTTTGTCCATAGGTTGCTTTGGCGGTTCGTACACTACGGATTCATATTATGACAGCTATGATTATGATAACCGCAGTTCCAGTTATTCGAGTTCTCAATATAACCAGCAGAGTAATAATCCGCCCAAAGAAGAAAAAAAATGGTATGAAGAAAAAAGGGAAAGGGAAAGAATGGAAGGCCGCGGAGGGTGGTAATATTATATAAATAGGTATGATATATTTTATTGTATAACACTTATAATTTTTGTTTTATTATGGATAAGAAAACCAAATTGTTTATTGTTGCACAGGTAGTTATAATTGCTCTGTTCGCATTTTTGGCCATAGGTTGCTTTGGCGGTTCGTACACTTCTGATTATTATAACGAATATGATGACTACTATGATGACGGATACGGATACGGTGGAACACAAGCAAAGCAAAAAGAAGAATCAGAGCGGGAAAGAGAAGAAAGAGAAGAAAGAGAAAGGAAATACCGACGAGAACAAGAACAGTATGAAAGACAAATTAAATTTAAGGATTTTTAATATTAAACACTTTGTCCGTCTGGATTTGTAACCTTTAGCTCATTGCTTACATGTTCGTCTGGATTTGCAATCCAGACGATTGGAATATAAGGATTTACAATCCTAAAAGATTTAATAACATCAAACAAATGAACACAAAAACTATTTTCGCAATATTATTCATGTTCCTATCGTGCGGAACTATTTTCGCACAGACAGATAAAAAAGCAATTTTCCACAAGGCCGATTCGCTAAACGACCTCGGCGATGCCTATACAGACAAAAATAACTATTCCAAAGCCCTTGAATTGTACAGCCAAGCTGCGGAACTAACTAAGGATATTAATGGCGGATACAACGAGCATTATGCTTTATACTGCGAAAATATGGGTTACGCCTATTATGCAAAAAGAGACAACAAAAATGCACTGAAATATTATTTGCAGGCGCTGGAAATCAACGAAAAGGTTCTTGGCAAGGAGCATCCCGACAATGAAAACGCATTGGAATGGGTTGGATATTTTTATTACCAGCAAAAAGATTATCAGCAAGCAGCTGAATACTATTCGCGGAAACTTAAAATTGATGAAAAGGTTTACGGAAAGCAAAATGAAGATTATGCTTCCACGCTGAAAAACATAGGAATATCGTATTTGTTCATGAAAAACAATCAAAAGGCTTTGGATTATTTGATACAAGCGTTAGATACCTATACAAAGAGTGGTAGCAAGCAAGATTCCGATTATGCTCTTTTGCTAAACTATATTAGTACAGCGTATTATAGGCTTGGAGACAATAAAAATGCCTTGAAGTATATGTTACAAAACCTAGAAATAGAGGAAAAGATTCATGGCAAGGAAAATTCCAGCTATATTACTTCGCTAAGCAATATCGGCAAGTTGTATTCTACTCTTGGAGACTACCAGAATGCCTTGAAATATTATCTGGAATGCCTGAAAATTAGAGAAAAAACTATTGGCAAGAACCATCCTGATTATGCTACGACACTCAATTGTGTCGGCTTGATGTATTCATATATTGGTGACAGTAACAACGCTTTGAAATATCATTTGCAAGCACTTGAAATCAGGGAAAAGGTTCTCGGCAAGGAAAATGAAGATTATGCTTCATCGCTTAACAATATCGGATTTGTTTATTCAAACAAAGGTGACTACCAGAGCGCTCTTAAATATTATACTGAATGTTTGAAAATACGGGAAAAAGTCCTCGGCAACGAGCATCCCGACTATGCCAATTTGCTAAACAACATAAGTGTTGTATATAAAGAGAATGGAGATAACAAAAATGCATTGAAATATGCACAGATGGCAACGGAAACATGGAAGAAAGTATTGGCAAACGGGCATAAAAATGCACCAACACCAGCTAACTATGCAGCATCGCTGAACAATATCGGTTCAATATGTTCTGGCATGGGCGACCATCAGAAAGCTCTTGAATATCTCTTTGAAGCGCTGGAAATCGTAGAAAAGACAGTCGGCAAAGAGCATCCTAATTATGCAAAGGCGCTCAACAATATTGCTACCGAATATACCCACATGGGCGACTACCAGAATGCCTTGAAATATTTGTCGGAAGCATTGGAAATTCTGGAAAAGGCTCTTGGCCAGAGTCATCCGGACTATATTGCTTTGTTAAACAATTTCAATATGCTTCGTAATCTTATGGATGACAACCAAGTTTCAATGGAATCCCAATTAAATGCATTGAAAAGCCTTGAAAAGAAAGTCGGCAAGGAACACCCCGAATATGCAAGCATGCTGGTAAATATTGGAACACAGTATTTGTTAATGGGTGATTTCAAAAATGCCTTGGAATATCAATTGCGCGGACTGAAAATTCAGGAAAAGGTTCTTGGCAAGGAACATCCAGACTACGCAGCATCGTTGAATTTTATAACTCCTACATATTTATTTATGTTCAAGACGACAGAGGCCATGAATACAAATAAAGAGGCTACCGAAATAAACAGGCGCAATCTAATTAGAAACTTTTCGTTCATGACGGCACAAGAACGAGAAGCATACTGGAACGCCTACAATAGTTGTTTTTCAATGAGTATTCTGTTCTCGAATCTGCTATCTGACGACCCAATTGCAACAAAAAATTCCTACGATGCAGAACTCATTACCAAAGGTTTGTTGCTTGCTTCTGAAATTAACACCACCAATATTATTATGGAAAGCGGAAACGAAGCTCTTATTTCCGAATACAAAGCTATGAAAGATGCACATCTGCAGTTGAACAAGGAACTCGAAAAGCCTATTGCAGAGCGTGTTTTAGACTGCGATTCGCTCGAAAACGAACTCCAGAAGATGGAACGCAACATTATGGAAAACTGCAAGGAGTTTGGCGATGTAACACATTTCATAAGAATAGACTGGAAAGAAGTGCAAAAATCGCTTAAACAAAATGATGTGGCGATAGAATTTGCGAACTACACATTTGAAGATTCGACAAAATTTGTCGCACTTGTACTGACAAAAGATATGGAAGCTCCCGTTTGCGTTCCGCTTTTCAACGACAAGGAACTTAAGAAAATGATTCGCGGTGTGGCACCAACAAAGGACGAAACGCCTAACGATGACGAGAACCGAGGTGCAATATCAGTTTCGGCAAAAAAACTTGGAATATACGAATCTACCGAACTATACAGGACGCTTTGGAAACCATTGGAAAAATACTTCCCCGAAAATCCGCGTATTTACTTTGCACCATCGGGAACGCTACACCAGATTGCAATCGAATATGCTCCTGTTGGCGAAGGCAAGCTTATTTCGGACAAATACGAGATATACCGTGTCTCCTCTACCCGATTCCTTGCAATGGACTACATGACCAAGCCAATGACGAATTCCGTTCTATACGGCGGCGTTTACTACGACAGCGACACAACCACAATGAAGCAGGAAAGCGAGCGATACTCAACACGCAGTGCAACCTACAATTCGTTTGCCGAGTTCAACAAGGGCGAAGACCGCGGAAGCCTCAACTACCTTCAGGGAACAAAAACCGAAGTTGAGGACATTGTGGTCAAATTGAAGAAAAAGGAAGTCACCACAACACTCTACGAAGGTTCGCAAGCCAGCGAGGAATCGTTCAAGGCACTGTCGGGCAGCAATATTTCGGCATTGCACATTGCCACACATGGGTTCTTCCTGCCATCCGACGAAAAATTGTCGGGCGACCAGTCGCTCATTCAGTCGGGACTTCTGCTGTCGGGAGCAAACTTGGCATGGCAGAACCTTCCAATTCCCGATGGTGTTGAGGACGGCATACTTACTGCCAAGGAAATAAGTTTCATGGACTTGCGCAAAACCGATTTGGTCGTACTATCCGCCTGCCAAACCGCCTTGGGAGAAATCACTGGCGAAGGCGTGTTCGGTTTGCAGCGCGGTTTTAAAAAGGCTGGCGCACGTACCATCATCATGAGCCTCTGGCCGGTGGACGACAATGCAACATTGCTGATGATGACCGAGTTTTACACAAACCTAACCAACGGAATGTCGAAGCGCGAAGCCTTCAATGCCGCACAAAACAAGGTGAAAACCACTGCAGGCTTTGAGAATCCGAGATATTGGGCAGCGTTTATAATGCTGGATGGAAACGAGAAATGATTTACGAATTACGATTTACGATTTTAGATTGATGATTTGAAAATTTGATGATTCGAGAATTTGAAGATTTGGATGACAAGATGCAAAGGATTGACGATTGACGAGTTACGATTTTAGATTGATGATTTGAAAATTTGATGATTCGAGAATTTGAAGATTTGGATGACAAGATGCAAAGGATTGACGATTGACGAGTT
>JAGCNN010000010.1 GCA_017645925.1 Bacteroidales bacterium | reverse complement strand
GCATTTTCCAATACTTCCACGGCAGAAGCGCCGGACGATACAATGTCCTGATTTACATTGATTACCTTGCGGTCGAGACGGTAATCGACATTGTTCATCGTGGCTTCCACTTGCACCTCACCAAGCATCTGTGCATCAACGCTCAGGTGTATCTTGCCCAAGTTGAACGTTTTCTTGTCGGCAGTAATGCTTACGTTTTCGCGGGTAACCTTGCCGTAGCCGATAAACAGAACTTCTACCTTGTGCGTTCCGTATGGAACATTCTGTACGCTGAATTTGCCGTGGCTGTCGCTCATGCTTCCGGCAATAACATTGCCGTCCTTGTCGTAAACAACAATGTTGGCAAATTCTACAGGCTCGTTGCTGTCCTTTTCAAGTATGGTGCCGTAAATTACGCCATCGGCTGGCTGTCCGCCTTGTCGTTGCGCAAAGGCCATATTCATGACCAGGCAAGCCGTGAGTGTTAAAAAGAAGATTTTTATTTTCATCAATTGTGCTATGTTGTTTCTATGATATTTCTCCGCAAATCGATTGCATGAGTAGTTGCTTCATTTTGTCTTTTGGACAGTCCATTCCCAAGAGGAACATCATCTTTGTGATTGCCGCTTCAATGGTCATGTCCTTGCCGCTTACTACACCGCAGTTCATCAACTTGAGGCTGGTGGCGTACTTGCCGTGAACAACCGAACCTACTGTGCATTGCGTTATGTTGAGTATGGTTATTCCTTTGTCAATGGCTTCTTCAAACAGCTTGATAATCTTGTCGTTGGTAGTAAGGTTTCCCGAACCGTACGATTCTACTATCAGTCCGCGCAAACCTTCAATGTTGATGATAGCCTCAATGGTCTTTGGCTGTATGCCGGGGAAATATTTCAGCACGGCAATGTCGCGGCAAAGCTTTTTGTGTGTTACCAGCGGTGCATTCTTGCTTGTCCACAGCTTGTCCTCTTCAACCTTTACGTCAATGCCAGCTTGTGCAAGCCAAGGATAGTTGGGCGAACGGAAGGCATCAAAATTCTCTGCGCTGTACTTTGTTGTTCTGTTGCCACGGTATAGGCGGCTTTCAAAATATACGCAAACCTCGTGGATGACAGGCTTTCCGTCGCGTTGCATGCTGGCAAGCTCTATTGCCGAAATCATGTTTTCACGTCCATCTGTGCGCAAAAGTCCAATTGGCAACTGCGAACCGGTGAGGATTATCGGCTTGTTGACATTTTCGAGCATGAAACTCAATGCCGAAGCGGTATAAGCCATTGTGTCTGAGCCGTGTAGCACGACAAAACCATCATAGTGGTCGTAATTCTTTTCAATTACCTCCACTATTTCAACCCAGAAATCCGGGTCGGCATCCGATGAATCTATTGGCGTTTCAAAGCTGTACGAACTGATTTCGGCAGGAAAATCCTTTAGCATCGGAATGTAGCTCAGCAGATTCTCGAAGTTGAACGGCTGCAAAACGCCATTCTTGTCCTGAATCATGCCGATTGTTCCGCCTGTGTATATGATAAGTATTTTCGGTCTCATTATAATAGACTATCAATTTTTTCTGCAAGGCGGACAAAAATTTCCTCAATGCTGCCAACTCCGCTTATCGACATCACTTTGCCTTGCTTCTGGTAGTGTTCCATTACTGGGAAGGTCTTTTCTTCGTATTCCTTGAGGCGGTTTTCAAAGACCTCTGGAGTATCGTCTGCGCGATTTTCAACCTGTGCACGATGCATCATCCTCTTTATAAGTTCTTCGCGCGGAACGTCCATGTTTAATAGGCAGGAAAGTTCCATTCCTTCGCGCTTCAAGATTTCATCAAGGTTCTTTGCCTGTTCGCGTGTGCGTGGAAATCCGTCGAAAAGGAATCCGTTTGGATTGCGGTTGTCGGCGATGAACTTTTCTATAATCTTGGTAACCAATTCGTCGCTAACGAAGTAGCCTTTTTCAATAATAGACTTGGCTTCAAGACCTAATGGCGTTCCTTGGGCTATTTCATTCCTGAGGATGTTGCCTGTTGATATGTATTTCAGGTTGTACTTGTCAATGATACTTTGGGCTTGTGTTCCTTTTCCTGCGCCCGGTGCTCCGAATATTGCAATGTTAAGCATGATATTTTGTTTTTATTTGTTTTCCTGATAAATGCTGGGTAAATTTCTACCGTATCCGTTGTAGTCAAGACCGAAGCCGACAATGAATTTCTGCGGAATGTCGAAGCAGAAATAGTCGATAGGGTACTTGTTGTTGTAGATTTCCGACTTGTAGAGCAGTGTGGCAATCTTTATTTCCTTGGGTTCGTAGCCAATAAGCTGTTTTTCAATGTGATCCATTGTTATACCAGTGTCAATAATGTCCTCAACTATTACCACCGTGCGATCCTTGATGTCTTCGTTAAGACCAATAAGTCGCTTTACATTTCCGGTCGTGTTAGTGCCTTGGTACGAAGCAAGTTTCAGGAACGAAATGTTACAATCAATGGTAAGATGATTGAACAATTCAGCGGCGAACATGAACGAACCGTTTAGAATACCAAGGAATAACGGGTTTTTGTCGCGAAGGTCCTCATCCATTTTTGCGGCCATCTTTTTAATATTCGACACTATGGTTTCATGGTCGATAAAGGGAACAAATTCCCTGTCTAGAACTTTTATGGTTTCCATACCTCTACAATTTAATGGCTGCAAATTTATCATAAAAAACTTTAGTCGTAGTTTGTCTTTGCTATTTTTTTACAACAAAATACGGAAGTTATTAACCATTATTAAATAAAAAAAGCCGCAGAAGTTGCGGCTGACAATTATTTAGGAGAATGGAAATTCCTTTTCTGGAAATCAAGCGGAAGCATCAGAACATATTAAGTTCCAATTTTGCTTCTTCGCTCAGCATTTCGGTTGTCCATGGCGGATCAAATACGAGGTTGATGTTCACAGCCTTGACGTCTTCCACTTGTTTTACGGCATCACGTGTCCATATCAGCATGTCCTCGGCCATCGGGCAGTTAGGAGCTGTCATTGTCATGTCTATTTCAACATCATTGTTGTCGTTGATGTCAATTCTGTAAACAAGACCTAACTCGTATATGTTGACATTGATTTCAGGATCCTTCACTGTGCGCAATGCTGCAATAATATCCTGCTGCAATTCAAGTTTTGTCTTCATGTCTTTACTTTTTTGAGTATGCAAGTGCGTAAATCTTTATCTGCTTCACCATCGACAGCAGTCCGTTTGAACGGGTAGGGGACAAATGTTGCGTCAGCCCAATTCGTTCAATGAAATATAGGTCGGCAGCAAGAATGTCCTCTGGTGTCTGGTTCGACATTACCTTTATTAGCAACGATGCTATCCCTTTGGTTATTATGGCATCGCTGTCGGCTGTAAACACGATTTTTCCGTCAACGTATTCGGCGTTGAACCAAACTTTTGACTGGCAGCCTTTAATCAGGTTGCTGTCGGTACGATGCGCCTCGTCAAATGCTGGAAGTTCGCCACCCAATTCAATAAGGTATGCGTACTTGTCCATCCAATCCTCAAAGACGGAAAAATCTTCGATTATTCCGTCTTGTATTTCATTTATCGTCATTTCTCGACTATAATATTGCCTCTAGTTTGCTGATTAATTCTGCTTCTGGAACTGCACCGACAACGCGGTCAACAACCTTGCCACCCTTAAGGTAAATAACTGTAGGCACATTTCTGATTCCGAACTTCATTGGCAGGTCGCCTGCTTCGTCAATGTCAACCTTTGCAACTATTGCCTTGCCTTCGTAGGTGTTGCTCATTTTTTCGATGTAAGGTTTAATTACTTGGCATGGTCCGCACCAAGTTGCACCAAAATCCAATACCACTGGCAAATTTGTGTTGCCGATAGCTTCTTCGTAGTTCTGTTCTGTAATTTCTAACATAGTCGTATTCTTTTATTGTTAATATGTAGTCTGCAAATTTATGCTTAAAATTGTCATTTACCATTCTCCCCGCCACAATATTTGTTAACATTAACGATTTTATTTGTTAATAGCAACTTTTTCAAAAGGTTGGACAAATAGTTGCAAACTATACAAAACAAAAAAGGCAATGAAAATCATTGCCTTCGTTAAATTTACATCTAATGAAAAAATTAATTTTCTTCGGTGATAACGTTAAAGCTGAAATTAGCCTTGATGTTCTTGTAAAGTCTTACAGAAGCATTGTACTTGCCAACTTCCTTTATCGCCTTGTCCTTCATGAGGATGTTCTTGCGGTCGATTTCAAAGCCCTTAGCAGCAAGAGCTTCAGCAAGCATGATGGTGTTAATCGAACCAAAAATCTTTCCAGTAGAAGAAGTCTTGGTAGCGATAGTAAGTTCAAGTCCTTCCATCTTTGCTGCAAGCGATTCAGCTTCTTCGCGGAGTTTAGCTTCCTTGTGAGCTCTCTGCTTCATGTTTTCTGCATGAATCTTCTTTGCTGTTTCGGTAGCAAGGATTGCATAACCTTGAGGAATGAGATAGTTTCTTCCGTATCCTGGTTTTACATTAACTATTTCGTCTCTGTGACCTAAGTTTTCTACGTCTTGTTTCAGTATGATTTCCATTTCTATTCCTCCTTTAATTATTTCATCATATCGGTTACGTATGGCAATAATGCAAGGTGTCTTGCTCTCTTAACTGCCTGAGCTACTTTACGGTGATACTTGAGGGAAGTACCGGTGAGACGTCTCGGCAATATTTTGCCCTGTTCGTTCAAGAACTTCTTAAGGAACTGCGGATCCTTGTAGTCAACATATTTGATACGGCTTCTCAAGAAGCGGCAATACTTTTTCTTCTTAACTTCAACTGCCAAAGGAGTCAAATATCTGATTTCTGAATTGTTCTGTGCCATAATTATTCCTCCTTTTTAGATTCTTGTTCTCTTCTTTTCTTTTCGCTGTAAGCTACTGCATGCTTGTCCATCTTGAAGGTGAGGAAGCGCATGATCTTTTCGTCACGTCTGTACTCGGTTTCGAGCTTGTTGACAAATGCACCTTCTGCCTTGAATTCAAACAAGTGGTAGAAGCCAGTGGTTTTCTTCTGAATGGGGTATGCCATCTTTCTCAGTCCCCAATCTTCTTCGTGTACAAGTTCACCATTGTCGGTGATGTACTTCTTGAATTTTTCAACCGTTTCCTTCATCTGTGGCTCAGACAAAACGGGAGTTGCAATGAAAACGGTTTCGTACTGATTAATCATAATCTTTAAAAATCAATTTGTTAATAAATAAAATACTTTAAAATTTTTGCTCGGCAAAGGTATAACATATTTTTGATATGGCGAAATAATCTTTTACATTTTTAGTAAAATTTTAATTTCTTGGTTATCAGAGGGTAAAATGGCAAAGCAATCTTCAAATCATCAAATTTTCAACTCATCAAATCTTCATTTTCCTCCTTACTCTTTCTCTTTTTTCACAAGTGCATCGTTGTTCATTATGTATGTTTCAAGGGCTTGGTAAAGTTCCGGTAATGTTGAACTTACATTTTCTGATGCTGGTTTTAGCGAAAGTTTGTTGCCTGTGTTGTCAAATTGGTATGTTTGTTCTAGCGTTATGAAATAGTTGCCGTATGTTAATCCGTTTAATTTTCTGTTGTCATAATAGTGTGGAGAGAAAGTGTTTGACCTGAATGTGCTGCAAGTGTCTAGACCAACATTCAACCATGCTTCGTTTTCGGGACATTTTACATTGTAGCTGTGTTTGAGATAGGAGAGGATGCTCGGTGCAATGTTTCTGTGTGTAACTATTGCGGTGAAACGATGGCTTTCGCGTAGCATCGGCGACCATATTATCAGTGGAACATGGTAGTTGTCAATGATATTGCTTTTGTCGCTGGTGCTAAACTTGTGGTCGCCTGTAATCACAAAGATTGTCCTGTCAAACTGTTCGCATTGTTCGTATTTCCTGAAAAAGTTTTTCAGACAATCGTCTGCGTACATGAACGATGCGTTTTCTTCCGGCCTTGTTGTCGGGATTTCCTTTTGCGGCAATGACTTGTACCTGCGCATATATTCATCGGCATTGGGATAGACATACGGGTCGTGGGTGGATAGCGTGAGGTAGATGTCAAGGCGCGGTGTTCCGTTTGACTTGTTTACCATGTCGAGCGAATGTTCAAGCAGATAGCCATCAAGAAGTCCCCATTGGTTTCGTTCATCTACTTTTTCGAATTTGGGATTATTGTAGTACATGTCCATGTCGTTGTTTTGTGCGAAAATGTCCATGTCGTCAAATCCGTACCAGCCGCCGTAGAAGAATGTGCTTTTGTATCCGTTGCCGTTAAGTATTGTCGGCAATGTGTTGAAATTCGGGACGTCGCGGCGATATGACATGAATCCTTTTTCGCCGAAAGGCAATGCTCCGAGTATTGAAGGCAGCACTCCGAATGTACGTTCCGATGTTGACAGGCAGTTGTCCCATACCAACGCATGTTCGGCAAGCGAGTCAAGGAAAGGAGTAGCCGAGGCTATTGTGCTGTTCTTTCCGCTGATATAGTTTCCGAGGCCTTCCACTATGATTATGACAATGTTGGGTTTTTGTTCGCTATGTTCAAGGTAGCTGGATAGAATGTCGGGGGTTTTGTCTTTGTGAAGGAACGGATATTTGTAGTCAACAAACTCGTATTCAGGAAAATAACTTGCAAGTTCGCCTGATTTCTCGTGCAGTTCGCTGTCTGTAAATTGTATTATTGAGCTGTCGGACTTCAGGCTGTTTAAAAGATATACGACTTTGTTTTCAACGATGTAGTATTCCTTGTCGTATTTGAATTTTTGCTTGTCAAGTCCGGGAAAGAAGATGCAGCCAATAGCCAAGACTATAAATACGATTTTGCCCCATCTTGGAATCTTGTAATGAGAGAATGGTATGATTATATAGATTATGGACTTAATGAAAATCAATATAATAATAGGTATGTTGTACCAGCCGTTGGCGTTTAGTGTTACAAACATCTCCTTTAGAGAGAAGGCTGTTATAATGCTGTCGAGTGGAATGTGCGTTGTCGCAAAATATCCTGTCAAAATAAATGATGCACAGAGGTAGCTTGCAAAAATTGTCTTTATTGTGATATTTGCTGCGGTTTCCGAAATCCTACCTATTATATAATATATAAGGTATAATGCAGCAACAATCCACCCGATGTAGGCAATGTCGGTATGGAATCCAAGGAAGCAATTGAAAAGAATCTCGGATTGGTAACCAGTGATTAACAGAGCTATAGCCTCAGCTATCCTGATTATGGCAATTGCAAAAAAGAAGTAGAAACATTCGCAGCAATAACTGTTGAGTGACTCCAGCAGCGATTTGTTACCTCCTTTAAATCCTTTTCGTTTCATATTTTTTTCCTGCTAGATAATAAACTGCCTTTGCGTAATTTTATTATTGCCTAAAACAAAAAAAACTGCAAGTTTTGCTCGCAGTTTTTCCGTGACCCATGAAGAATTCGAATCCTCAACCTTCTGATCCGTAGTCAGATGCTCTAATCCAATTGAGCTAATGGGCCAAAATTTTCGACTGCAAAGGTAGTGCTTTTTATTTAATTGGCAAGGAAAAAAAATATTTTTTTGCTGCTTGGTGGTTTTGTGATGCTTGTATATTGGTTTTGAATTGATTACGAGAAGATTAAATTATTACAGATGCTTCTTTTACAAAATTACAACTGCTAAAAATCATTCTTCTGTTTTAGAATCTTCTTTTCCAATCATTACTATTCCGCCAACAAGTATTGGGATTCCAACATTTACAATATATAGCAGGAGCGAAGCAAGTGCAACTGCGGTTTCCTGAGTTGTAAACATTCCGACAAATACAAGTGCAAACGAGGTGCGTATGCCTAGTTCGGCTGCGGCGATGTTTGGAATGATGTAGGTACATATATAGGTCGCCGCTATTGCTGCAAATGCGTTGCCCGCCGAAATGTCAATGCCAAAAAACTTTAGCGACAGGTAGAACTGAAATGCAAACACAATGTATCTCAACATGCTAATTGCCAGTGTTACAAGTTTTTGCTTGTTTTCAATATTGCATTGTGGAACATATTTTTTCAGGCGATTTTGTACTAATTTGGTTTTGCCCAAAGCATTTATTATACCATCGAATTTTATGTACAATGCAATTATCAATAGTCCGCATACGGCACCGATTACCATAAAAGTAGTGAAGGAAATTGTTTCGTTTCCAATAGTGCCAAGCATTATCAGCCCGATGATTCCAAATATTACCGTTGCGCAAAATTGTCCCATGTCGCCAAAGATTGTCAAGTAGGAGGCCTTTGCTCTATTTTCAGGACTTACAAAAAGTATCCTGCCTGCAAATTCACCTGCACGGTTGGGCGTTAGCGTTCCTACAGTTACACCGGCCATTACAGCTTTTATGCTTTTCAATATGCCAATCTTTTCTATGCTACAAACAAGTCTTTGCCATTTCCAAGTTTCTAATAACCAATTTATTGGCATTAAAAGCAGAATGGCTGTCAAAATTAGTGTCTGTGTGCCGTCTAAGCCAGAAAAATAGGATGGAAATTCGTCTATATCTGGTGATGTTGCAATTTTATAGCCTACGTAAGCATAGGCAAGCACTATTATCAATACTTTTATTGCAACTATTGTCGCCCGTTTCGATTTGTTTTCCATTATTTGTTCTTGTTAAACACAGGTATAAGTGCAGTGGAAATCAATCCGAATACTATTATCAGCAGGGTTTGAAGTCCGTGGGCGACAAGAGCGAACGAAGCACCGGTTTCGCTTGGTATTCCGTAAATTATGAGCGTCTGGATTATCATAAAATGGTAGGAACCCATTCCGTTTGGCGAGGGAACAATCATACCGAAACTACCTGCAACAAAAAGCATCAGTGCGGCAAGAATGTTAAGGCCACTCAGTTCGTCAAAGGCAAAAAAACAAAAATAAAGCATTAGGAAATAAAGTGTCCATATTACGAATGAATGGAAAATTATGCCGCCTTTTTGCTGTGTATTTTTCAAACTTAATATTCCTGTCCAGAAGTCATTTATGAACTTTGAAATTTTTTGACATATTTTGAAGCGGTCAAGTTTCCCTTTTGCGATGACTATCAGGAGACAAAGTCCTGCAATAGCGGACAGGGAGAGAATGGTTATTGTCAGTGGCGAGAATATCCTTGCCAAGTTGTCTTCTATTTCGGGATGCTGTGAAACAAAATCAACAAATACATTGGCTTGTGTGGCAAATGCGACAACAGTAAGAATTACAACGAGAATAAGGTCAAGAAGCCTTTCGCTTACTACGGTGCCAAGTACCTTTGAAAAGTCCTGCTTTTCGTACCGCGATATAAGTGCGCAACGTGTTACCTCGCCAAGTCGTGGTATTGCTAGGTTGGCAAAATATGCGTTCAGCACGGCAAAGAACGAGTTGGCAAACCTTGGCTTTTCGCCTGTGGCTTCAAGCATAAGTTGCCAGCGACGGGCACGGCTTATGTGACTCAAGAGGCTTATAAGTGATGCAGGAATAAGCCAGCCCCATTTTATGCCAGACAGTGTGCCAATGAAATTTTTGAAGTCAAAGTCCTTGTAAACCAACACGAATATGACTATGCCAAAGCCGATGAACAGTGTGATTTTTAGAGCTGTTTTCAGTTTTTTATTCATGCCGGAAAATTTTTCGCAAATATATCATTTTTTATTCCGACTTTTGTACTATGGTTAAAGCGAAAAAATATCTAGGTCAGCATTTTCTCACCGATGTGAGCATTGCTGCACGTATAGCAGGGGCATTGAAAAACGAGCAGAATTTTCCTGTGCTTGAAATTGGTCCTGGAACTGGAATTCTCACACGTGAACTTGTAAAACGCAATTTCTCAAATCTCACTTTGGTAGAAATAGATACCGAATCGGTTGAATATCTTAGGAATAACTTTGACACTACTAGATTCTGCCTTCTTGAAGCCGATTTTCTGAAAATGGACTTGAATGCTTTTTGCGATTCAGAAATGTGCATTGTCGGAAATTTTCCTTACAACATTTCCAGTCAGATTTTTTTCAAGGCATTGGAAAACAGGGAAAAAGTATCGGAAATAGTGTGCATGATACAGAAAGAGGTTGCTGAACGTATTGCTTCTAAGGAGGGCAGCAAGGTTTATGGCATTTTGAGCGTGCTGATGCAATTATATTATAGGTGCGAATATTTGTTTACGGTTCACGAGCATGTTTTCAATCCGCCGCCAAAGGTGAAGTCAGGTGTAGTGCGATTTGTGCGTTATCGTACTGCAATAGAAGATGTTGACGAGAAAAAACTATTTATGGTTGTAAAGACTGCATTCAATCAGCGCCGCAAGACTTTGCGCAATTCGCTGAAATCAATGCTTTCTGCTGATACTGATATGACCCACCGTTTTTGGAATCTTCGTCCCGAACAGCTTGTTCCAGATGAGTTTGTTGAATTGACAAGAATGCTAAAGTAGCTGACACCCTGACAAATATCAGACAGTCTCTTATTTCTGCTTCTTCTCAAACCACTCGTTTATAATCCTTTTGCCATCTGTCTGCAAAGTTGATGCAAATTCTTTTATTTCAATTTGTAAGGCTTCGCTCAATGGTTTTGACATTGTGGCTGTGATTTCGTGTTTTGCAGCGCGCAGTGCTTCACGTGGCTTTGCTGCAAGCAGTTTTGCAAATTCTTCTGCCTTGGTATATAGTTCGTTGCGAGGGAAAACGTCTTGCACAATTCCGTGTTGCTTTGCGTAGTCCACAGGAATTTGCTTGCAAGAATACACATAGTATGCGATGTCGGCAGGGGAGATGTATTTCGACAGGAACGAGATTCCGCCAGCACCGGGGATTATGCCCATATCGACTTCGGGAAACTTCATGCGGGTTTCGGGAGTGCAGAAACGGATGTCGCAGCGCAGTGCGAGTTCCAGTCCTCCGCCATACACTATGCCGTCAAGTGCTGCGATGACAGGGATTTCAAGGTTTAGCAGTCCATCGTATATGTAGTGTGCGTTGGTCGCCATCAGGACTGCTTTTTCGTAGTCGGCACCAGAAATTTCGTGCAGATTGCCACCTGCCGAGAAAACTTTCTCTGTGCCACGGATGATTAGTACTCGACATTCCTTGTCGTTGCGTACCGATTCAACGGCTTCGTGGAATTCCTTTAGGAAAAGCTGGCTCATGGCGTTCATCGTCGGCTCGTTGTCGAACTTGATGGTGGTGATTGCACCGCGGGATATTGATAATGTTTCGGGCATGGGAGGGAGGTTTTCTAGTTTCTGGTTTCTAAGTTTCTATGTTTCTAGGTTTCTATGTTTCTGGGTTTCTATGTTTCACGTTTCTAAGTTTCTGGTTTCTAGTTTCTGGTTGACTCATGGTGCGTAGCGTCAGTACTGTTTTTATTTATGGTTCAATTATTTTCCAATAGCCGTATGTTTTGCCATTAATACGTTCTATTAGTCCATCTTGCTTCAATTGTGCAATGTGAGTCTTTGTTGTACGCTCCGAAATGCCTAATTCGGCACTCAAATCAGCTATCGTAGCCTGCGGATTTCTACCTATTGCCTCTAAAATTCTTTGTGCAGTTCTTTGTGCATCTCTTTGGGAAGTTCTTTGTGCAGTTCTTTGTGCAATTCTTTGTGCAGTTTCGTTGCCCTTTGAATCGTTGTCATCTTTTGCAGGGACATTTACAGAACCATTTTGAGTCTGCGAGTTGTCGTTAATTATCCAATAGCCGTATGTCTTGCCATCAATGCGTTCTATTAGTCCATCTTGCTTCAATTGTGCAATGTGAGTCTTTGTTGTACGCTCCGAAATGCCCAATTCGGCACTCAAATTAGCTACTGTAGCCTGCGGATTTCTACCTATTGCCTCTAAAATTCTTTGTGCAGTTCTTTGTGCATTCCTTTGGGCAATTCTTTGGGTAGTTCTTTGTGCAGTTTCGTTGTCTTTTGAATCCTTATCGTCATTTACAACTACATTCAGCAAGGCATCTTGTTCTTCCGTAAATTTCTCATTCCTATAAATAATAGTATTCAGTCCGCCGCAAGTAAATTCAAATTGTGGCGGTTTAAGTCCGTAGGATTCAAAAGTAGCGCACACCTTTTCAATGCCTCGTCCCCAAGTTTCAATGTAGCCGGCACGGTAGAACACTGCAGAAATCAGCTTGTTGCGCGGTTTCGACTTGTGTGGTTTCAGCAGGTCGGAAGGTTCCATGCCGTCGGGCAACAGACCGTCGTTCCAAAGTTCTACGCGGTTGTTATACACTTTCATCTGAATGGCTACGCCCATATAGTCCTTGTGGCATATTGCATTGTTGATGAGTTCGCGGAGTGCTTCTTCTGGAATTTCCAGTTTCTCAATCCGTTGCAAACCTTCGTAGTGAATATGCGAAATCAAGTATTTGGACCTCAGCAGTTCAATCACTCTCTCGGTCATCTGGATAATGTTACCTTCGACAACATCCTGAAACATAAGGTCGCTTTCCGAAACACCAAACCTACCGATTTTGAATTCGGAACCAGGGAAATACCTCTGCGGATTCTCAGCAAAAAGCAAAAGAGCAGCATTCCTGAGTTTGCCGTCGTCGGTAATGAGGTTTAGGTTGTCGAGTATGGTTTCGGTAGAGTCGGAGAGGGCACTTGATGGCATACGCGATGCTCGTATTGCGTGGTTGAGGAAATAGTCAATCGCAGTACGGCTTATGCGCTTGAGTGTGGCGGTTTCGTGAGGAATGTCGTCCCACGACCGTCCTAATTTTTTGAGTAGGAATTGTTGCAAAGCTATTCCTTTGAGTTCCTGTTTTGTAGAACCGCTACGATAATGGTAGGCACCATTTAGCGAAATAGGAATATTGCTCGGTTGTACCTTTATTTCAAGGTATTGCAGATTGTCTTTTGCCAAGATGTTGACATCTGCTATAATGCCGAGACGCGTGGCAATTTTGTTTGGAATCTCTTCCGAAAGCCTGTGAATGTTGTCCACACCCTGAATGTTGCCTTTGTCGTCAATACCAATGTATATCGTACCACCTTGAGCATTGGCGAATCCGCACACCCATTTAAGGTATTCGTCTCGCCAAGTCAACTTATATTCAATATTTTGTGATTCGTTATTCATTGATATTTATTTTGTCGCAAAAATATAGTTTTGGTTTGGATTGGCAAAAATGTTTAATTATCAATTATCAATTGTCCATTATCCATTGTTAATTGTCCATTGTCCATTCTTCATTCTCTCTTTAAACACATCATACACAGGTATGTTCAGCGCTTCCGAGAGTTCAGTTGTGATTTTTTCCGAATTCATTATATATCCACTTGGCGAGGTGGGGTTTACGCAGACGGCAATGAGCTTTGTCCGTAGTAGAACCTTTATTTTTCCACCTTTCGACAAGTAGGAGTAGAGCGATTCGGGTGTGACGAAAATCCTTGTAAAATCCTTGACAATCAATGTGGTATTTTGGATTTCCTTTTGCATGCGCAGAAGGTTCAAAACCTTGTCGGTGACGATTCCGCTGGCAAAAATTGTGGTGCCGAACTCAAAAAGCTTGTCCTTTTTGTTTTCGAGCAATAGGGTGGAGTCGATGCCAAGGTCGTGGACATCGTTGTTGCCGTCTATTGCCCAGATGCCTCGTTCGGTGCGCAGAAGTTCGTCGCTTGCAGGCGATTCGTATGCTTCGATGTTAATTAAGCTATAGACGAACTTTGTCTTGCGGGTGAGTTCCTTGTAGTCGTGCGAGACAGCTGCACCAGTCGAAAGTATCATGCACTCGGTAACAGATGGTGAGCCTAAAGACTTGCGCGACAATGCCCCGTCGATAATGGTAAGCTGACTGCCGTAGCCTTGCATTTCGGCGATTATGTCCTTAATCCACATTGTGCTGGTAGGACCGGAGAATATCAGTTTGCCTTGCGATTGCGCCCGTGCGGTTATAAGTCTTCCCAGCGAAGTCGATTGCTTCGAGATGTTCAGTATTTCCGATGTGATCTTGCGTGTGCGGTAATGATTCTCAGAGGTGATGAACATAGTCCCTGGATATATTTCGATTTCGGGCTTGTGGGTGCTTGTCACCTGGTCGACGCTTTCGCCGTCGATGCCGATTGAGGTTATGGCGATTCTTGTGCCGCTGTCGCGTAGCCTACCTATAATATAATTAAGACACTCCGTCTTGCCGGTGTTCTTTTCCATTCCGACAATCGACAGTGATTTGTGCTTCAGTATTTCGCTGACAAAGGGCATCCGTTTGTGTTTAAAATAAAGGCGTGTTTCCACGCCTTCATTCAATCTAGCATATTTCTGTTTTACTTTTTCACGTGACGTTCTTTACGAGCGAGGTTGCTTGGTTCGAGAGCCATCTGTTCGCCCTTCATCAGACGGAGAACGCCTTCGGGCTTAATCTGTGCTTCCTCGTTAGCAGGAGTCTGGTTGTCAACATAATCGGTTGGCTGCGAGTAGGTTGTGATAACGCCTTCGTAGTTGCGGAGGATAACCTTTGTAGGGCTTTCCGAAATCAGGTAGTTAGGCATTACAGGAATCTTTCCACCACCGCCTGGAGCGTCAACTACGAATGTTGGAACAGCGTAGCCCGATGTATGTCCGCGAAGTCCTTCAATGATTTCGATACCCTTTGAAACTGGAGTACGGAAATGTTCGAGACCCATGGAGAGGTCGCACTGATAGATGTAGTACGGACGAACTCTCATCATAACGAGCTTGTGAACCAACTTCTTCATGATATCAACATTGTCGTTGATGCCGCGGAGCAATACTGACTGGTTGCCCAGAGGAACACCGGCGTTAGCAAGACGAGCGCATGCTGCTGCTGATTCTTCGGTAACTTCGTTCGGGTGGTTGAAGTGGGTATTTAACCATATCGGGTGATATTTTTTCAACATTTCGCAGAGGCTGTCGGTTATACGCTGCGGGCATACAACTGGAGTTCTCGAACCGATACGGATGATTTCTACGTGAGGTATTGCTCTGAGTCTCTGAATGATAGATTCGAGCATAGCGTCATCGACCATAAGAGCGTCGCCACCCGAAAGAAGGACGTCGCGAACCTGTGGGGTGCGTGCTACGTAGTCGATAGCTGCCTGTATGCGTTCCGATGGCGACTGGCAGTCGTGCTGACCGGCGAATCTGCGGCGTGTGCAGTGGCGGCAGTACATCGAGCACATGTCGGTGATGAGGAACAGAACTCTGTCCGGGTAGCGGTGGGTAAGACCAGGAACCGGTGAATCTTCGTCCTCGTGAAGCGGGTCGAGCAAATCGGCTGCCGACTGGTGAAGTTCAGCGGCGGTAGGTATAGCCTGCTTGCGGACAGGGTCGTTCGGGTCATCTGGGTTAATGAGGCTCAGGTAGTATGGAGTGATAGCCATACGGAGAGTCTTAAGTGACTTTGCAACGCCTTCTTCCTCTTCGGGAGTCAGCTTCACATATTTTTTCAGTTGTTCGAGAGTCTCGATTCTGTTTCTCACTTGCCATTTCCAGTCGTTCCATTCTGCATCGGTAACGTTCGGAAACATTTCTTTTCTTCTACTTGCCATATATTTTCAGTCTAATTAAAAGAATTACAATAAATTAATGCCAATAAATTATTAGCGGTGCAAAGATATAATTTATTTACGATTTACGAATGACGATTTACGAATTTATTTTGGGGCTAGAAGGCTGACAGGCTTGAAGCCTCACAGACTAACAGTCGGGCAGCCTTTCTGTCAGTTAGACAGGTCTTCTGTTGGACTTTTAGCCTTTTAGCCAAGTTTTATGTTGAATGTCAGTATGTGTTGTGTGTTTCTGTTTTGCGATAAAAATGATGTTAATGTGATGTGGAAAACTGTCTTTTGTAGTTAACCATTATTAACAAATGATGAATTTTAATATAACCATAAATGCAACGTATTGAATTTAAGAAACTTGGTGTGCTTTAAAATTTGTTAAAAGTTTTTTTATAATAATTACACTTATAAAAATAAATTTGTAAATTTGTATTGCCGAGATTTTCATATTCTGATTAATGGACTTCGCAAGTATGGGAAATCGGTGTGAAAATGTTAAACAATGAAGTCCGATTTTGATTATTGTTATGAAGATTTTTAAGGTTTTGATGCTTTGGGCGGTTTGCCTGTTTCCGTTTTTTGCACATGCACAGGATGTTATAACTCTTAAAAGTGGCGACGAAATCCAGGCAAAGGTTACCGAAGTGGGGCAGACCGAAGT
>JAGCNN010000085.1 GCA_017645925.1 Bacteroidales bacterium | reverse complement strand
TAGCATTGATTACATAAGGAGTTCCTTCGCTGATAGCGCCTGTTGGGCATTCGCCAGCGCATGTACCGCAAGATACGCAGTCGTTACTGATTTTATAAGCCATTTCTTTAAAATTTAAATATTAATTAATACTGAAAATTTAGCTGGCAAAGGTAGTTATTTTTTTTCAACTCCAACAAAACATTTTAGCATATTATTCGTTATGGTTTTTGGATTCGTTTTTAAGTTTTAATTTTGCAACCCAATTGCAAGGATGAAGAGGAACTTTGTAATAAACCTATGCTTTCTCCTATTCCTGAATATCTTGGTAAAACCTTTCTGGATATTCGGAGTGGAGCGCTCGGTACAGAATATTGTCGGTGCCGAGGAGTTCGGCATATATTTTTCGCTGCTCAACTTCTCGCTTCTGCTCAACATCATCCTCGACATGGGCATTACAAATTTCAATAATCGCAACATTGCCCAGAATCGCAACTTGCTTGACAAAAGTTTATCCAACCTGTTGGCACTCCGGCTTGTACTTGCTTTAGTGTACATAGCGATTTCAATGGTTATAGCCTTATGCCTTGGCTACGAAATGCGTCAGATGAAAATCCTTGGCATATTGGTTGTCAACCAGTTCCTGCAGTCGATGACTCTCTATCTGCGCTCAAATGTCAGCGGTATGCAGATGTTCAAGACCGATAGTATGCTCTCGGTACTCGACCGCCTGCTGATGATAATTTTCTGCAGCGTACTAGTTTGGGGACATATAACCGATACACCTATTAAAATAGAATGGTTCGTTCTCACGCAGACGGCTTCGTATTTCATTACCGCGCTGGTGGCATTCCTAATTGTCTTCAGCAAGACAAAGCATTTCCGCCTCAACTTCCAGATGAAATACTTCATCGCCTTCATCAAGCAGAGCTTTCCGTATGCATTGCTCATTCTCCTAATGGCGTTCTACAACCGTATTGACTCGGTGATGCTTGAGCGAATGCTTCCTGATGGAAAGGAGCAGGCAGGTATCTATGCACAGGCTTTCAGAATATTGGAGGCCGCTTCGATGTTCGCCTATCTTTTCTCGGTGCTGTTGTTGCCGATGTTTGCCCGCATGATAAAGCAGAAACAGAATGTGGAAGGTTTGTGCAAGACAGCTTTCGTTCTAATATTCGTGCCTGCTATCGCACTTATGAGCGTATGTCTTTTCTTCAACCACGAAATAATGGGACTTATGTATTTCGAGCATGTTGAAACAAGTTCCATTGTGCTGTCGATACTTATGGTCGGGTTTGTTGGAATCTGCATAACTTACATTTTTGGCACACTGCTTACTTCAAACGGAAGCCTTAAATACCTTAATATAATGGCTGCTTGCGGAATGGTTCTGAATATCATACTGAATTTCATTCTTATTCCTCACTATGGCGTTATTGGTGCTGCAATTTCGAGTATGGTTACCCAGCTTGCAACAGGTTTGTGCCAGTATATCATTGCTTTCCGCATATTCAAGTTCAATCTCAATCTGAAATTTACTATTGTAACAACAGTGTTTGTAATAATCGCAGTGGCTTCAGCTTATTTTTCAAGCATGATAAATTACAACCGTATAGTTTTGGTTTGTTGTGTTGCAGTTGTATGCCTGCTTACAGCTGTTGCTCTCAGGGTTTTAGATTTGCGTTCGGTGTTTGGTATGCTAAAGGAAAGCCTTGAAAAGAGGAGGGAGCAGAACAAGGATGTGATTAATGATTCTGAGCAATAGCAGCAATCTTTTCCTTCAGTGTATTAACATCAATAGGAACTACCCCGACTTTTTCGCATACTATGCCGCCGGCAAGGTTTGCCACAAGGGCAATGTCGTGTATGTTGTCGGTTGCGGTAAGTAGGAGAGAGGCAACGCTGATAACAGTGTCGCCAGCGCCCGAAACATCAACAATGTCACGTATTTCGGCTGGAATGTGTGCCGAGTTTTTCTTGTTGCAGATGAATATTCCGTTTTCCGACATAGTTATCATAAGCATGTCTATGTTGTTGTTTATCATAAACTCCTTTGCATGATTTTTCAGCGTTTCGATGTCGGTGCAGCGGTCAATTTTACGTCCTTCGCAGAATTCCTTTAGATTTGGTTTGAAAAGCGTTACGTTTTTGTAGGCATCAAAGTTTCGTTTCTTAGGATCAACGGCAACCTTAATTTTGTTTTGTCGGCAAAGTGCTGTAATTCTGTGTATTATATCTGGCGACAATAGGCCTTTGTCATAGTCTTCGAAGACAAGTACGTCGATATGCTCGTTGTCGATAATCTGTGAAATCCTGAACATCACAATCTCCTTCAGTTCGTCTGAAATCTGTGATGAATCCTCGTCGTCGATACGGATAAGGTGCTGACCGCCACTGATAACACGTGTTTTTGTTGTAGTCTTGCGGTTTTCGCTGCTTACAATTCCGTTGTCGGGCAGGTTGTTTTCGTGAAGCAGATTTCTAAAGATGTTTCCCTCGGCATCGTTGCCAATCACTGAACATAGGTAAACTTCGGTGCCGAATGCCGCCATATTCAGGGCAACATTGGCAGCTCCGCCAAGTCTGTATTTTCTGTCCGAAATTGAAACCACTGGCACAGGTGCTTCGGGCGATATGCGCTCTACACTGCCAATCATGTACGAGTCAACCATTACATCGCCGACTACTATTGCCTTTTTTTTGCCAAGGCTGCCCAAAACTTCACAATAATCTTCCATTACCACTTTATTAAGCCTTTGCTGTCTATCCATTTTATTGCGTCCTGCTTTGTTTTATTGTTCATTTTTTCACTGTTCTCCAATACAAAGTCTATTACCCACTGATGGTCGGTCTTGGAATAGTCCCTAAGTGCTGACCCTATTGCCCTGTTTATTATGTTGTCGTTTGTGCCTAGGTTCTTGACGATGAAATTTTTGAGAATACCCGTGTCGGTATTTTTTTTCATTGTTCTTTGAAACATTATTGATGCCGCCTTTAGCCACTGGTTTTTCGACTCGTTCCACGATTGCAGGAATTCTATTGAAACCTTCGGGAATTTTTTATGAAAATGAGGGAGAATTTCTGTTGAAATATATTCGGTAGTATCCCATCCGGGTTGTGTAATTATCATGCTCTCGATGAAAACAATGTCGGTCTTTTGCCATAGTTTGCTGCGTTTTGCAAGCATTGCAATGCCAAAATAAAGGTATTCGCGTTCTTCCATGGCAAAAAATTCCCTGATTATGTTTTTCATGTCGTCGTATTTGGGCATGGGGTATGTAGAGAATATTGTCTTGAATACGTTTTTCATCTCGGAGGTCCTTAATCCAATGAATTTTTGAGTGCCTTTGCTAGCGTGTGACATAGCTTCCGCAACCTCTTCGTTCCTTTGTCTTTCAATGAACGAATGTATTTTTTGCGTATATTCTTTCATATAGTTCCTTCAAGATTTTACCTTGCAAAGGTAGAAATATTTTGTTACAAAAGCATAATAATTTATTAATAGGTGTTGATACTGTTGGAAAAAAGACTAGGAAACCACTCGCAAGTTTGCTATTTTATCAGACTTTCGGATTAAACCTTTTATGTTGTTTTCAGAATTATTTTGCATTTAATTTTGTCAATCCGTAAGAAAGTGTTATTTTTCCCCGAAATTTTTTAGGTATGAGTAGTCATAAGGTCGGTTTCTTTCGGTTCATAATGCTCTGGCCGCTGTCGCTTATCTACAAGTTTGTAGGCGACCTCAGGAATTTTCTGTACGAAAATGGGTTCCTGAAGTCGAAGGAATATGACCTGCCTGTAATATCGGTGGGTAACATAAGTGTCGGTGGTACAGGGAAAACCCCACACGTGGAATATGTTCTGCGTATGCTTAGCGGCGATTTCAAAACTGCTGTACTCAGTCGTGGCTACAAGCGTAAAACCAAAGGGTTCAGAATTGTGGAACCCGATGACGACTATACGCTTTGCGGTGACGAGCCTTTGCAGGTGAAGCGCAAGTTCAGGGATGTGGTCGTGGCTGTGTGCGAAAAACGAACCAAGGGCGTAGAGCAACTGCGCGAACTTTATCCCGACCTGAACCTCATTATTCTTGACGATGCATTTCAGCACCGTCGTATCAACCCTGGTCTGCACATTTTGCTCATAAACTACAACTACCCGATTTCAAGCGACTACGTTCTGCCTTTAGGCCGCCTGCGCGAATCAAGGTCAAATGTGCATCGCGCTCATTTGTTGGTATATACCAATTGTTCGCCTAAGCTTACTCCAATGGATAGGCGAATACTGACGAAGGAAGTAGGCGTATTGCCTTACCAGCACTTGTCGTTTACTATGGTGGTTTATGAAAATCCATTGCCTGTATTTGGCGGTTCAAAGAATATGAGCTACGAAAAGTTGAGTGGATACAATGTTCTTGCTGTTACAGGTATTGCCCACCCCGAAAATTTTGTCGAAATGTTGACTACGAAGGCAAAGAGTGTAATGCATATTCCTTTTTCTGACCATCACGACTTTTCGGCTGCCGATATCTTAAAGGTACGCAAAGCCTTTGATACACTGGACAAGCCACGGGCAATAGTCGTTACCGAAAAGGATGCTATGCGTCTGCGTACCAGCAAGTTCCTTGACAATGAGTTGATGTCGTGCTTGTATTACATTCCTATAAGAATTGAGTTGCTGTGCGACGAAGAAGAGAAAAAACAGTTTAACAATCAAATAATCAGTTATGTCAGAAACAACAAACGCTACAATAAACTTTATCAAAGCTCGCTTTAGCGAAACGCCAGAGGTAGGCATTATTCTTGGCACAGGTCTGGGCGGGCTTGTAAATATGATTGACATCAAGGAGGTTATTCCTTACGCTGAGATTCCCGATTTTCCAGTTTCGACGGTTGAGGGGCATAGCGGAAAGCTGATTCTTGGAAAGTTGGGCGGTAAGACTGTAGTAGCCATGCAGGGACGCTTCCACTATTACGAGGGCTATACCATGAAACAGCTTGTGTTTGCTACTCGTACGCTCATACGCCTCGGCATAAAATATCTTTTTGTATCGAATGCCAGCGGTGGCGTTAACCCCGATTTTGAAATAGGCGATCTGATGATAATAAGCGACCATATCTGTTTGTTGCCCAATCCGCTTATTGGACCGCACAATCCCGATGATGGCGATCGCTTCCCCGATATGAGTTGCGTTTACGACAAATCGCTGATAGCAAGCGCCGAAAATATTGCAGCACAACTTGGATATAAGTTGCAGAAAGGTGTATATCTGGCAACAACAGGCCCTACTTTTGAGACGCCTGCGGAATATAGGTATTTCCGTGTAATAGGTGCCGATGCAGTTGGAATGTCAACAGTTCCCGAGGCAATTGTGGCACGTCAGATGAGGATTCCTTGCTTTGCTATGTCGATAATTACCGACCTTGGTGTGCCCGACAAGATTGTTGAGGTTTCGCACGAGGAGGTTCAGAAGGTTGCCGCCGCCGCCGAATCAAAGATGACGGAAATTTTTACAAGGATGATTGAAAAACTTTAGTTCGGAAAAAATAAGAAAAATGGATTCAAAAAGACAGACTCAGGTTGCCGGATTGGTACAGAAGGAATTGGCCAACATATTGCAGTTCAAGTTCAACGGATTGGTACCGGGCAGGTTGCTTACAATAACAGGTGTGCGTATGTCGCCGGATCTTGGACTTGCAAAGATATACCTTAGCATTTTTCCTTCAACGGACGGCCAGTCGATAATAAAGGAAATAAACACTAATGTTTCGAGGATTCGCTACGAACTCGGAAATGCAATACGCAACGATGTGCGCCGTGTACCGGAACTCGTTTTCTACCTTGATGACAGTTTCGATGAGGTGGAACGTATTGAGAAGGCTCTCAAATCGTAGATGAACTTTCCGTTATACATAGCATCGCGCTATCTGGTGTCGAAAAAGTCGCGCAACGCGATAAACATCATCTCAATAGTCTCGATAGTCGGCGTGGCTGTCGGCACGGCGGCTCTTGTGATTGTAATGTCGGTGTTCAACGGCTTTGAGGACCTGCTTACCAAACTCAACAATTCTTTCGATCCCGATATTAAGGTGGTGCCTTCGCGCGGAAAGACTTTTGTCCCCGACGACAATTTCAAGTCGGTGCTTGGCAGTTGCGATTATGTTTCGGTGGTTTCATATACAGTCGAGGAGAATGCTCTTTTGCAGTATGGTGAAAAGCAGCTCATTGCCAATATAAAGGGCGTTGACGAAAATTATCTTGCAGCAACTGGGGTTGACACTATGCTTGTGCGTGGCGAGGCCTTGCTTTACAATTCTGGCGTTCCATGTGCAATTATGGGTGCGGGAATTGCTTATTCTATGGGCGTTTCATGTGATTATTTTGAGCCAGTAGTGGTAAATATCCCAAGCCGTACCAAAGAATTTCATGGTAATTTCAGCGATGTAGCCAATGATATACTAAACAACGTATCTGTTTATGCTTCAGGCATTTTTGCTATTCAGCAGGAGTATGATACAAGATATGTTGTTATGCCAATCGATGAGGTTAGGAAACTGCTGGAACTTAACGATGAGGTTGGTGCTGCCGAGCTGAAACTGAAGAACATGGACGACAGCGATAAGGCTGTGAAATTTTTATCGGATTCGCTGGGAGACGGATTTCAGATACTCGACCGCAAGAAGCAGCACGAATATGCCTACAAGATAATGCAGTCGGAAAAGTGGGCGATATTTATGATATTGATATTCATATTGTTGATAGCTTCTTTCAACATAATTGCTTCTATTACAATGCTTATAATTGACAAGCGCAACGACATTTCCATTCTTCGCAGCATGGGAGCAGACGACAGGAATATACGCCTGATTTTCTTCATCGAAGGGGTGGGAGTGAGCCTTGTAGGAGCTTTGGCTGGACTTGTTGTCGGTGGTCTGATTTGTTGGCTGCAAATGACTTTCGGCTTTGTAAAGCTTGGTGGCGGAAGCGGTTCGTTTATCATTGATGCCTATCCGGTTGTAATAAATATTATTGACATATTCTGGTCGTTTGTCGCGGTGATGATTATAGGTTTGTTTGCCGCGTGGATTCCAGTGAAATTTGTAACTAAAAAACTGAAAACAGAATAATTTTAAAACTTAAAATAATGATAACCACAACATCTACAGAAAATTTCAATTATAAGATAGCACTGCTTATTGATGGCGAAAATATCTCAAACAAGTATGCCGATGGAATAATGAATACGCTTACGCGCTACGGCAGGGTGATAGTGAAGAATGCGTATGTATCGGTTGATGACAAGGGAGCTGTAACACCTAATGTATGGATACAGACCTGCAAGAACAAGGGCATGAAGCTGGTTACGCAGACACGAAACGCATCGGGTAAGAATTGTGTTGATTCCAAGCTCATTATCGATGCTATGGACATACTGCACCAGAACTGTGATGTTGATTGCTTCTGCCTTGTGTCAAGCGACAGCGATTTCACAACTTTGGCCTCCAGACTTCGTGAAACAGGCAAGTACCTTATAGGTATGGGCGAGAAGAAAACCATAGTAACTTTACGTAAGGCATGCGATGAGTTCATTGAACTTGAGCGAGTTGTGCCCGATGAATCGCTTGACAAGTACCGCCGTGCAGTTGCCGAGGGCGAAGATGTCCCGCCAGTGTCGAAGGAATTCATTGCCAGTGCAGTGCGTCGCATGATAGCCGACAATATGGCAAATGACCGTGTTACAAATCTTGCCGAAATTGGTTCGCGCCTCAAGAAGATGTATCCCGATTTTGATTCCCGTAATTATGGTTTTTCTCAACTTGGAAAATTCCTTGCCTCTCTCGATGGTTTGAGTGTTGAAAATTCAGAAGTGGAACTTGTTGCAAGAAAGAAAAATAAACCGCGCAAAAAATAGCTGGTATTTCGCCTTTTGAAAAATCATCAGGGCTTGAAATTTTTATATTGTTGTCCGCAAAAAAATGCACAACCGTTATAACATCTTTGTTGACATTATCTTACGTGAGAAAATTAATGATAGAGCTTGTCATTTCGGAAGCTAGTCGTAACACGCGATACGGAACGGGGAGCGTTGTGAAGACTGCTGTACGTAATCTGTTAACGTATTATTAGAGAGCAGATTTCGGACAGATAGGCTCACACAACACGTTCCTTAGTTGGTTCGCTTTGTCTTCCGAAATGACTGGCTGGGTACTTAGCGGGCAACAATAATTTTTTTAGCGCAGTCAATTTTTCTGTTTTTTTCCGGTGTCCTGAAATTTTTGACGTTTTTTGCCACTTTTCTCGTTTCACACCTTCACTCTCCCCGATGTGGCAAAAACGGGTTTTTGGCGTTAAAAATGCCTATTTTATAGTATTTTTTAAAGCTTAATATATTGGTTTTCAGTGAGATGAAAAAAATATTAACAAAAACTAAAATTAATTAACACAATTTCGGAATTTTTAATTTATTTTGCAGTTTTATATTGCGTAAAATATTATAAATGTTGAAGTTAAAAAAAAGTTGAAAAATTTTTAAAATCTCAGGCAACGAAATCGACTTGAAAATTGTCATAGGGATAGAGAGAAAAATTATTAAATGGTAAATAATAAATAAAAATGGATATGAAAAGGAAGTTTGTTATTATGCTGATTGTCGCGATGATATCGGGCATTAGCTATGCACAGACAGTGCAGATTGACCCGCGCTTGGAAAAGGCCTACGGCCTTGAACAATTGCAGCGCATGCAGAAGGAAACTCCTATAGTACTCGAACTTTTGAACTACGAGCTTGATTACTCGTGGTACATCGCCGAGCCTGAAATGATGCAGAAGGCCGACGCTTTCGAGTTCCTCTACTACAAGGACCCAGAAACAGGTGACCGTGCAGGAATGGTTGAGAACATTACCCCCGGCAAGGTTAACATCGCAGAGTTCTACTACGAAAGACCATACGACAACAGGGTGTTCTATCGTGTAGGAAAGACCGATACCATAATTGGGTTCTATTCAAACCAGGAAATGTCTCAAATGTTTAACGCAACGAAAGGGTACGGCAATGAATAAGATTGGTTTTTTAATGCTCGCATTTATTTTTGCGGCAAGTTCTGCTATTTTTGCGCAGAATATAAACATACAGAATACTAATGATGTGCCATACGAGTTGGATTGTGAAGGTCATACAACAAACACAAACCCAGCTCTTACTCTCTACGATGATGGTGGAACAGGCAACTACCAGACAAACCAGAGCTATGAAATGACATTCATTTCAAACAATGGTGGTTCTGTGAATATTTATTTTGCACAGTTTAACCTTGCTGCTGGAACAATGATGTCGATTAGGGATGAGGTTTCGCAGGAAATGCTTGTGTCGAATGCTTCTGGAACAACTTTGCAGAACCAGACAATACGAGCTATGCATGCTTCAGTTACCATTATTTGGCATTCGGGTACTACCGCAGGTGCTGGTTTCGAAGCTAAAGTTTATTGCGGCAACGCTTGCCAGGTATTTACAACCGACATAAACATAAGCGGTGCCAATGTAGGAACTAGCATTGTGGATGGCGAAGAATATTTTAATCTATGCCAAGGTACATCAATAAACCTTAGAGCTAATAACAATTTCTTGGAGCAGGGCGTACATGATTATACCCAGACCGATGGAAACCTTATTTATCACTGGTATATAATCAATGCAGACCAGGATACTGTTACTTTGTCAAGTCAGGTTCCAACATATACCTTTACCGAAGGCGGCGGTTATTTCATATTGTGTAACGCCGAGGACCAGAATGGTTGCTACAACTCAAACTACAACAAAAAGAAAATTCGTGTATCAATCACTCCAAACTGGAATGCAAGCTTCTCGCGCGATTCAATCTGTCCGGGTACTGTAATATCGTTCGATGGCGAACCCATTCCTCAAGATTGGTCAGTTGAAATACCGGCGATAATTGCAGGTGCAATGTTTATCCCCGATGGAAGCAACAGCTGCTACAGCACAAGCCTTAATTTTGATATTTTCCCAGAAGGTTCTATCGTAAACTCCATAAACGATATCGATAGGATATATTTCAATATGGAACATTCATTCCTTGGAGACCTTTCCCTTATGATTCAATGCCCTAATGGACAGAATTGTTTGTTAAAGGCAAAATCTACCTCTCAGCTTACAGCTAGCTTCATCAACTGGACTAATACAGGTGGTGTAAATGTTCCAGGTTCTTGCGAAGGTAGTGGAACTCATCTAGGTCTTGCATACGACGATGGTTCGTGCAACAACAATGCTGGATATGGTTTCCCATACTATTTCTATCCTGACGGAACCGAAGGTTTCGGACGTACAGGAACTACCATGTCGGTAAACCGTAGCGATTACGAAGCTTATCTTAGCTGTGGACCATCCCAAGTACAATATACATCTATCCTTGCATGGGGCGAAGAACACAGATACGGCTCTTACGAAAGTATGACTTCTCTTATTGGTTGTCCTCTCAATGGTACTTGGACAGTTTATGTCTGCGACCTTTGGGCAAGCGACAATGGTTGGATATTTGAATGGGGTCTCTATTTCCGCGACGACCTTTATCCAGATAACACTTGGACTTTCAACAATACCTATACTCAGAGCGGCTATTCATGGAGCGGCGAAGGTATGCAGAGTGGACAGAACGGTTCATCACATGCAACAGCAGCTGTTCAGAACCCTGACCAAGACAACTGGTCGGAAATGCCTTATACATTCTCGGCAACCGATGACTTTGGTTGTACATACGATACTACCTTGTTAGTACACGTTAGACCTGCACACGATTCAGAGTGCTGTATCGAACCGACTCCAGTAATTACTGTAAACAGCTCAACAGGTCCTACTCCAACTACACCTTGCGGCAATACCGTTGGATTGAGTGTAAACCTTTCAAATCCTTCTAATACCGGTCAGTGGATATACACCGGTCCTGGTACTGCATCTTTCTCAAATCCGAACTCTCCTACTACCGATGTTACGGTTAATGTTTATGGCGATTATACTTTCACATGGCGTGAATACTATATGGGCAACGAAACTTGCAATGGTGAAGCATCTACAAACGTTAACTTCGCACGTCCAATGGTGGCAACACTTGATCCAATTTTAGACCGCTGCCGTTCTGGTCAGGAAATTGTTTTCGTAGCACCAGATTTTGGTACCCTTACTTGTACGCCTGCAACCGACGCTTTCAACGCAGAGGCTCGTACATTTACACCTAGTCTTGCTGCTCCCAACAGGTACACTATAACCAATACAATAACTGGTGAACGCTGCGCAAGCCCAGCAAATAGTACACAGAGCTTCAGTATCTTCGATGAAATTACAGTATCAAACAGGACTGAAGTTTGTGGTTCTGGTGCAAATCCATTGGTTACCATAAGTTTTGATGTAAATGGAGTTGCCTCATCATCAGTATCGTACTCTGTTAGCGGTAATTATACCGAGTACGAAGGTGAAGAAAATAGCAATAGCTCAAACATCACAGCTGGTCCTTTGACTAATAATAGGTGGTCGTTCACAGGACATAGCCCACTTGAATACGCACTTGTTGTAACAGACGAAAACGGATGTAGCTCGATTAACGTTCCTGGCTACTATGCTTGCGACTGCCCCAACTATGCAGGTGCATTTAACGACTATTCTGCAAAGATACTTTGTGGAAACGACCCATACACTATAGACCACGATAACCATCAGACACTTGACGCAACAGGTGGTGTATTCTCATACATTATTTGCACCGACCCGCTTGATATACCAAGGTCTCATGTTGGAACACTCTCTGCTGGTGCTACAGCAGTAAATACTGCTAACATATCAGGATTTTCATACGGCACCCAGTACTATCTTGTTGCTGTAGCAGGCTACGGCGAAGGTCTTGCTGCTTGGGGCAACGGTTGCCGTTCGGTAACTCAGGCTGTTCCTTTGATGTGGAAGAGAAGACCAACTCCAACAGCTACAGGTGCCGATACTTGCGGTTTGGTAATACGACTCAACGGTTCTGCAGTTCCTGATGGAATGCGAGGCTACTGGACTGCTACTGGCCCACAGGGAGTAACCAACTACACCTATACTACTATTGAAAATACCGACAACACTATGCCTAATGCAGTTGTACTTGGAAGCCATTACGGAAATGTTACCTACACATGGCACATTACCAATGCTGAATGTACAGGTGATGGTGAGGCAATATACACTTTCCGCCAGGTACCAACTCCAGAAGCAGGTCCAGATATGACAGTCTGCGGTGTTTCGACACAAATAACCGGTGCTCGTCAGACCAACCCTGCTATCGAAGGTGCAACTGTACAGTGGACTGGTTCGGGTGTTACTATGAACCCAGCCAATATCATACAGCCTACTGCTAACGCTAATGCAGGTGGTACTTATACCATAACTCTTACCGAACGTAACGGACAATGTGTTGGTACCGACAATTTGCGTATTACTTTTGTAAATGTACCGTCTCCTGTAACTACCGCCGATGTTGATACCGTTTGCGGACATACAGCAGAACTGCAGGTTTACAATACCAACCCAGCAAACGAAGGTAGATGGGTTGCTTACGATATGCAGGATCGCGTTGTTCCAACAGTTATCTACCACAACTACAACAATCCGCAGTCGGCAAGTAGCGACCGTTATCCTCACTGCTACGTAACTGTTCCTATTCCGGATGAAGTTACTGAAGTTGAATACAGATTCCATTGGGCAGAACCTATAAACGACCCACGTCTTCCAGAAGATGCAAACTGTATGGGTGAAGCAGACAAGTATGTTGTATTCAGGAAAGTTCCTGTTGTAAGTGTTCATCAGTGCGGTTCTACAGGCAACAGTGTTACAGTTTGTGGCAACAGCGTTGAACTTTGTGCAGAAACGACAGCATCGGAAGGCTACAGCGATTTCTCATGGGTTTGCAAGGATATTACTGGTAGTTTCTCTGACTCACTTGCAACATCAACAGTTTATACACTAAATGAAAATGTACATGTTACCCAATTCCAGGATGTTGACTTCTACTTTGTTGGCCGCAACGGGAGCTGTGTTTCGATAGATACAATGCATGTAAGATTCTTGCAGCGTCCTGAGCCAAGCGCTGGTCTCGACCATATAGCTTGCGGTAACTCATACGAACTTAATGGTGTATGGGCACTCCAACCAACCGACAACTATACTCCTACCTGCCAGTGGACAGTAGGCGAAAAGCCGCATCCAAGTGCTCAGGTAATTTGGGCTAATACTCCGCACGACAGTATCGTTGAACACGTTCAGGTAAGCGACTACGGTATCTATACCTTCATAGTAAGGGAAATAAATACTGCTGGTGATGCTGCAACCTGCTTCGGCCGCGATACCGTAACGGTAGAATTTATGGAAATACCAAACGTTAACGCAGGTCCCGACTTTAATGTATGTGGTCTCGACTTCCAGCTTCATGCAGTTACATCGCATGTTGAAGGCGACAGCATAACAGGTCAATGGACAAGTACGAGTGGTGGTCAGGCGTCATTTACAGACCGCTACGATCCGAATACAACTGCTCACTACTCGGCATACGGTCCGGCAACCTTCCGCTGGGTAGAAACCAACCACCCACATATCCAAACCAATGACGAGGAAACTTGTTCGGCTGACGATGAGGTTACCGTAACATTCTATGAGATTCCTTCGGCTGTGATAAGCATGCAGGAAGGCGATACAGCTGTCTGCGGTCTTACATTCTCTTCACTCCGTGCCGAGAATCCTGGTGATGGAATCAGCGGTTTCTGGTACGAAAATAACCCATCTACTCAATTTGGTCCTAACAATATAACTGTAAACAGCACAATAACTGATGTTACTGTTTCAAGCTATGGTCCACATGATTTCTACTGGATTGAATTCACTGGTCCAGAAGACGACCAGCGTTTCTGCAAGGATACGGCAGGTCCATGGACAGTAACTTTCATTCAGCAGCCATCGGCACAGCTAAGAGAAGACCAGATTATATTCTGTGGTAAGGATGGTCAGCTCCATGTGGATTTCAATGGCATAGGCGTAGGTCGTTGGTCAACCAATGCATCGTCAAGCATACTTACATTTGTTGACCGTGATGATCCAAACACTCTGATACATACAGAAGTTTTGAACAGCGGCAACTATGCAAATCCATACTACGAAATCTACTGGACAGTACAGAATACTGAATATTGTACCGACAAGGATACAGTAAAGGTTATATTCGCTGCTGTTCCTTCAGATTCTATCAAGGTAATTCCTCCTAAGTGCTTCGGCGGTCCGGCTATAGTTACTGCATTCGAAGACACCCTTGCAATATATGATTGGGAATTAGGCAATGGTTACATTGATACTACTTATCTTAATGTTGCTAACGGTGAATACCGTGCATTCATCCACTGGGAAGACAGGGAAGAGACACATGTTATAGGTCTTACTACTACTAACTCGTGGGGTTGCCAGTCGAACATCGGTAGAGCAATAGTTGAAGAACCATATCTGCCAGAGTACAGCTACACTATCATTGGTGATACCTGCGGACTTGGCAGAGGTGGTATTGAATTCCTTGACACCACGGGATTGTTCTCCTTCTTCTGGATTGACACCACTGTAGGCCCAACTATTACAAATCCTGCAATGGGATATGCACTTACCGACTTCCACGTATATAACTTGCCAGCCGGTGTATATACATATCGTTCAGACTACCAGACATTCAACCGTGAATTCATTTCGAGCTACCAGACTTATTTCAACAATGATATCTATTGCCACGACTTCCCACAGGTTGAGGTTGGTACGATAGGTATGATAGAAGCAGCAATTAGCGTATCTGCCGATGTTGTATTGTCGAATTTGGTTGCTCCTAATGCTGAAGTAACTTTCGTTAACACTACCAACTACGATAACATAAACAACAAGAAGTGTGAATGGCATTTCGGCGACGGTGTTGTTGAAAAGAACTGCGATGAACTCATTCAGCATACTTATGTTGAGCCGGGTTGCTACGAGCCTTACCTCATTGTGATGAACCGCGATATTCAGGAGTGCCGCGACACTGCATTCCTTGATGACTGCGTATTCGTTGACAAGGAAAGCAAGCTTGAAATTCCTAACATCTTCTCGCCAAATGGTGATGGTCTCAACGATTACTTCCAGGTATATGGACAGACACTGAAGACCTTCCATGGTAAGATTCTCAACCGTTATGGACGCGTTGTATTCGAGTGGACAGACTGGGAGAACGAAGACGCTGGTTGGGATGGACGCTTGAACGGTTCTACCAAGGCAACTCCAGGTGTGTACTACTATATTATCGAAGCAGAAGGCTACGATGGTCATCCGTACAACGAGGAGGGCTTCCTGAACTTAGTAAGATAACAGATTCTAGAAATAGAAAGGGAATGGGGTTTCTCATTCCCTTTTTATTTTTATAAGGTATAGGTGTATCGGTTGAAATTTGGCGTTTTTTGATGCAATAGTTTGGTTTTGCGGCTGAAAAAAGTCAAAAATTCCCTAAAAATAGCTCTATTTAGGAGTTTTTATGGCGGTAAACTTATTGTAAATCAACGTGATAAAAAATTTTTAATTTTTTTTGTTTTTTCAGGCAACGAAATGCCCTTTAAAATTGTCATATAAGTGTAATGGGCGATAACGAGAAACTGATAAGGAAGTGTCAGCAGAAGTCGCGGAAGGCTTTTGAAGAGCTTTACAGAAAGTTCTCGCCATTCGTTTACGGGATTTGCTTACGGTATGCAAAAAACAGGGACGAAGCTCAGGACATTCTTCAGGAGTGCTTCATAAAGGTTATGGAGAGGATTGGAGAATTTAGGTTTGAAGGTTCTTTTGAAGGCTGGTTGCAGAGAATGGTGGTCAACGAATCATTGAACTATCTGAAGGTTAACAAGAATTCTTTTTCGGAAATTGATGAAGAAGATGCCGATGCCGAAGATGTTGCTGCGGATATTGTTTCGGATATGACTGCCAAGGAGCTGCTTGATGTTATTTCGAGGCTTCCGGATGGCTACAGGACAATTTTCAACTTGTATGTCATCGAGGGATATCAGCACAACGAAATTGCAGAAATTCTGAACATCACTGAATCTACAAGCCGCTCGCAGTTGAAGAAAGCAAGAGAACAACTTATAGATATAATTAGAAACGAATTTAAAAGGTAATGAACGAATTTGACAAGATATTTAAGCAGAAGCTTGAGGGCTATACCGAAACACCGCCGCCAGAGGTGTTTGAGAATGTCAGCAAACATTTCCCCAAGCGTACGGCAGCCGAATTTTTGTCGGCATACAAGTATCATCTTATTGCAACTGTTGCTGCTATCGGTGTAGCTACGGCTGTAATAATTGCATTTCTGCCGTCAAATGAGGCAATTAATAACGTTGTTCCAGAAAATCTAAATCCAGAAAATATTACTCCTGATGCTACCGATACAAACGTGTCGGAACCTATGTCATATACCGAATCATCATCAACTGATGCAAATTCTACCGAACTGACTTTTGTAACGAAAGGATCAGCGCCTATACCTCAGTCCGAAAACAGGATTGATGCACTTAACTTAAATGATACAACAATATGTGGCAATGAGCTGTGGATAGAGGGCATCGACATTGCCAAAGTAAAAGCCTCAGAAGGATTGGTATTGGCAAAGGTTGCATCGGGAGTTAAAATTAACAGCAAAACATACGGCGTTCATACATTGTCGTTGTCCGATGGCAGCAGCGCTAAAATTACCTTTGTAGAGCCCGAAAGGCTGGTGGCTTCGGTAGCTAAGGCCGACCTGTGTTATGGCGAAAAACTGCTTGTAAACACTTCTGGATCATCTTCGGTAAAATGGAACGATACTTATTATTCGGTTGTAAAACTTAATGGCGGCAGGTATGAGTTGTCGGGACTTAATGCAGGCAAAAACAGCATTGTGATTATGGCTGGTGAAGGAAGCTGTGCATCGAAGGTTATCTTTGATGTGAATGTTGCCGAAAAGATTAATTTCACAGTATGTACAAAGCCAAACTATTGTTCGGGAAAGAATGGTGAATTGACAATAAAGTCGGGCAGTAAGATAAATTTCTGTAGGCTAAACGGTTCGGAGATTTCGCGAAACGGAACTTTTACGGGATTGAATGCTGGTGTTTATGTGGTTGAAGTTAACTATGCAAATTCGTGTGCGGCTTATGACACGGTACTTGTTGCCGACAAGTCGAATCTCAACACCTACTTCGAGAGCACCAAGAATGCCTTCAGCGAAAGGGCTTATACCTTCCGCAACTATACACGCCTTGATGATTCAGGAAATACCCAGAATGTTGATTTTGAATGGCTTGTTAACGGCGTAGTAATAACTACAGATTATAATTTAGATTATGAGTTCCCGAGCAATGGCAAATATGAGGTTGAACTCGTTGCCCGTACAGGTGATTGCGAGAGCCGTTATTCGGAAACAATAAATGTCATGTATAGTGATTTCAAGATTCCAAATGTATTTACTCCAAACGGTGATGGAATTGGTGATGAATTTACAATAATCTACGATGGTACTTTGCTTGATTACGACCTTTCAATTTATACAAAGTCGGGGCAATTGGTTTTCCACAGCCAGCAGATTGACAATTACTGGAACGGTAAGGTCAGCGGCAACAATGATGCTTCGGAGGGTGTGTATTTCTATGTAATTACAGCTACCGGCGAGAACAACGAGAAGTTAAACCAAAAAGGTACAGTACAGCTAATAAGAAGATAAATCCGTATTTAGAGAGTAGAGTATAAACAAATAGGCAGCACCACGTGCTGCCTATTTCATTGAAATAATTAAAAAATTTTATAGACTCCAGTAAGTCAAATCCTTGATTTTTCCTCTCAATACACCCTTTACATCAACAAGGATTCCGTTTTCAGCAGAAATGCCCTTGAAGTAATCTTCAGCAAGTTCCATATATGGCTTGTGGTTAACAGCCACGATGATTGCATCGTACTTGCCAGTTGGTTCCTTCGACATATCAACGCCGTATTCCTTCATAACTTCGTCGTGGTCGGCGTATGCATCAATAACGTCGCAATTTACGCGGAAATACTTCAACTCGTTTATAATGTCAATTATGCGCGAATTTCTGATGTCGGTAACATTTTCCTTGAATGTCATACCCATGATGAGGACTCTCGACTTTGTAATTTCCTTGCCAGCGTTGATAATCATCTTCACAACCTTGTCGGCTATGCGGGTTCCCATGCTGTCGTTAAGAGCACGTCCTGAGTTAATCATACTTGCGTGGTAACCGAGTTGTTTTGCCTTGTGCAACAGATAGTACGGGTCAACGCCAATGCAGTGTCCGCCAACAAGACCTGGAGAGAATTTCAAGAAGTTCCATTTTGTTCCAGCAGCTTCAAGTACCTCATAGGTGTTGATTCCCATGATGTCGAAGATGATTGACAGTTCGTTCATGAGGGCGATGTTGATGTCGCGCTGAGTGTTTTCAATAATCTTTGCGGCTTCGGCAACCTTGATTGCGCTTGCGCGGTGAACGCCTGCCTTAATGATAATTTCGTAAACCTTAGCTATGTTTTCTGCTGCTTCTGGGTCACATCCGGAAGTTATTTTCTTTATCTGGGTGAGTGAGTGAGCCTTGTCGCCTGGGTTTATTCTTTCTGGTGAAAAACCAACCTTGAAGTCCTGCATAAATTTCAGTCCCGACATCTTTTCGAGGATTGGAACGCAGTCTTCTTCGGTGCAACCTGGATATACTGTTGATTCGTAAACTACATAGTCGCCTTTCTTCAAAGCCTTTCCAACCGATTCAGAAGCCTTGATTACTGGGGTAAGGTCTGGAAGCTTGTGCTCGTCGATAGGAGTTGGCACAGCAACGATGAAGAAGTTGCACTGCTTGAGGTCGTCAGCATTTGAGGTGAATGTGATGTTGCAACCATCGAACGCTGATTTGTCAAGTTCGTTGCTTGGGTCGATATGATTGTTCATCATTGCCACTCTTTCGGGTTTTACATCAAAGCCAACGACATTAATGTGCTTTGAAAATTCAAGTGCAATCGGTAGTCCTACGTATCCAAGGCCAATAACCGATAATTTTGCCTGCTTGTTGATTAGTGCTTCGTAAATATTCATAAAACCAAATTTTAAATGTTATCTAATTTTGACATAAAAGGATGTTTGCAATCCTTCATTGTGTTAACTATTTCTGCGTTTCTGATATAATGTACCATTTCTATGCTTGGCTTTGCTTGGTCGAGACCGAAACCGTTGCCAGCAAGGATGTTCTTGTAGCTTTCGGTGTGCAGGTCGGTGAATCCGCCTGTGAATTCAAGTTCGTCGCCAGCAATCTGTATCGAACGGTAGGTTGTCTGTCCTTTTGCCTTGATGTCATCGGGCAAGTATTCGCTATCGACGCTCAGGAACCAGCGCACACGGGCTTTTTGCAGTTCAAGATAGCCTGATACCACATGGTTGTCGCGGTGGTGTACTACCAATTCCTTCTTTGCTCCGAATATGTACTGGAGCATATCGAAGAAATGTATGCCGATATTGGTTGCAAGTCCACCCGACTTTGATACATCGCCTTTCCATGAATAGTGGAACCACCTTCCGCGAGAAGTTATGTAGGTTAGGTCAACATCGTAAATCTTATTGGGGTCGCCTGCTTCAATTTGTTTTTTCAGGTTGATTATTGCAGGATGCAGACGAAGTTGCAGGATGTTGTAAATTTTGTGTCCTGTTTCCTTTTCGAGTTCGGAAAGAGCATCGATATTCCAAGGATTGAGTACCAAAGGCTTTTCGCAGATAGCATCGGCACCGTTGAGCAAAGCCATCCTTATGTGTGCATCGTGCAGGTAGTTTGGAGTGCAGATGCTGAAAAAGTTGATTTTTTCGCTTGAATGATGCTGGTTCTTGTAAACATAGCGTTCAAAGCGTTCTGGTTCGGTAAAAAAATCTGCATTAGGGAAGAAAGAGTCTATTATACCAACGCTGTCGTTCTTGTCAAGAGCAACAATAAGGTTGTTACCTGTCTCCTTAATAGCCTTAAGGTGACGCGGTGCAATGTAACCTCCAACTCCTATTATTGCAAAATTCTTCATTCTATTCTTGTTACCTTGCCGTTTTCCAATTTATATTTCTGACCACTTTCGGGGCAAGTCGCAAATCCTTCGCTGTCAAACTTGAGTTTGCATCCGTATTCGCTAACCCAACCCATTTGCCGTGCAGGATTGCCAACAACGAGTGCGTAGTCGGGGATGTTCTTTGTTACGACAGCACCTGCGCCTATCAATGCATATCTGCCGATGTCGTGTCCGCAAACAACGGTTGCATTTGCGCCTATGCTTGCACCTTGCATTACCAAAGTACGACGATAGCAGTCCTTGCGGCTGACTGCGCTACGCGGATTGATGACATTCGTAAATACCATTGACGGCCCAAGGAAAACATCGTCTTCGCAGATTACACCGGTGTAGATGGATACATTGTTCTGGACTTTTACATTTCTACCCAAAGTTACATCGGGAGACACGACTACATTTTGCCCAATATTGCAACTTTCGCCAATGGTACAATTGGACATTATGTGGGAAAAATGCCAAATTTTGGTGTCTTTCCCTATTGCGCAGCCTTCGTCTATAACTGCTGTTTCGTGTGCAAAATATTCGTCCATACAAGATTGCAAAAATAATTCTTTTTGCTTATAGGTGTATTATTTTTTTTATTTTTCCATTATCTGTGCATATTTCTGTGAGTTCATGCATTGTTTTCCCGTTTTGAGGATGTACAAAATTGGGTTCTAATTCAGCCATAGGCAGCAATACGAAAAGTCGTTGGCAGATAAGCGGATGAGGAACTTTTAATCTTTCGGTATGTATAATTTCATCGTTGAAAAAAAGAATGTCGATGTCCATTGTGCGGCCTTCGTAGCCATTGCCTGAACGGGTGCGTTTTAATTCTGCTTCGATTTGTAGTGCGGTAGAAAGTGTTTCGTCGGCTGAAAGAGAAGTGCGCACTTTTGCGACAATGTTTGTGAAATATTTTGCGTGCTTGAATCCCCATGGTTCAGACAGATATACCGATGAAATTTTCTCAATATCGCCAATTCGTTCGCCAATAAGTTTGACAGCACTTTGTAGGTTTGCGATTCGGTCGCCAAGGTTTCCGCCGATGCCGAGGAAGACTACACTCCCGTTATTCGGTGCAGTTGTTACAAATGTCGATTCCATTTCGTTGAGTAAAGACTTGTTTTACAAAATTGCGGAATTTTTCAGAGTTGCGTATTTCGGCGAGGCTTTGACTTGAAATGTTGCCCAATTCGTGGTCGGCATCCTTGTCAAAACAGCAAGGGACAACACGTCCGTCGAAGCAAATAGTTGTGCCGAAAATCAAGCGTTTGCAGTGGTTTTCCTGTGCTTTTTTCAGTTGGAATTTTCCGTTGCTGATGTAGTACCGCGAATATTTTTGGTCTTTCGGCAAAAATTCTACTTGCGATTCATCGTAAATTTGGGCTGTCTTAAGTGTAATTTTGTCAATGCGGTACTTTTTCTTCAACTGTTGCAAGTCTGGAATTTCCTGTTCGTTGTGCGAAAAGACAAGGAATTGCAGTTCTATATATGGACGTTCATTTGCTGGTAGTTGCGACAGTTTTTCAAGTCCATCGAACACATTTTGCACATTTCCGCCTACGCGGTATTTTGTGTAGGTTTCGTCGGTAAGTCCGTCAAGCGAAACTATTATGTAGTCGGGACGGGCATTGCGTATTAGGTTGATGTTTTGAGCGAGCAACTGTCCGTTTGTCGAGAACATTGTGTGGATGCGGTTCTGCCGTGCAAGAGAAATCATCTCGCCAAGATGCTGGCACATAAGTGGTTCGCCCTGAAAATGCAACATTATGTTGGTAAGTGTATGGCGGTTTTCTGCAATGAATTTTTTGTATAGTTCCATGTTAGCAGTTCCTCGCTGGCGTTTCAGCATTCCTTTCCCCGATGGGCACATTTCGCAGGCGAGGTTGCAGATGTTTGTGGGCTCGTAGTTTGCAAAACTTGGCGGAGGAACATCCGTGCTGAAATTGCCGTGCTTTGCCTTGCGGTAGAACTTTTTCAACCGAAGAATATTCCAAATCTTCGACAAAGAGATGTACCGTATGTTTTTCAACCTTAGCATGGTGCAAAATTAATGGATAAAATGATTATCCGCAAAACTGTACAAAAATTTCATTCCGCTCAAGCCGCGGTGGCTTTTACTTTTTTGTTGGCAAAAAAGTAAACAAAAAACCATGTCCGCTGCGTCCGCTTCGCTAAAAATCAGCTGCACTATGCTAAAAGTCAGAAACTTGTCTGCGTTTCACTCCGACTTCAAACAGACTGACTTTTTACGCTCCGTTCCACTGATTTTCTTAACGCTTACCAGCCAAGGCGGCAATCAAGGTATGCTCACTTCGTGTCGCGAGCTAAAGGTTCGCTTTCAGCGATGGTTAAAAAAACGAAATCCGTCTTCAAGAGATTCCTTTTTTAATAGCTTTATGGTCAATAAAAACATGACTTTTTGATAATTGCTAACTACATTTCGCGAGCTAAAGGTTGCGGATAATCATTATGGATAATGTATAATTGGCAATGTACAATGAAAATAAATGCATTGCACAATAATTTTCCCAAAACGGAGTTATATGTATAATAAACAAGGAGATTCTGATATGAAAAATTATGTTACTATGGTTTGTGCAATGATATTTGCCGTTGTGTTTTTTTCTTCGTGTAACAAGAACAATGATTCGATAGTTGGAAAATGGGAATTACAGTTGGCTGTTAAGGAAAACATAAGCAATGCCAATCCTAGTGATATACAGATAGATACATTGAGTATAGAAAAAACGAGTAGTAATCTTTTGCAGTTCCAGAAAAATGGAAAGGCTAGATTTACTGGAATTGATTTGATAGAAAACAAGATGATTTATAATGAGTTATATGATTGGTCAATTTCAGATGACAATAAGATGTTGTATTTGACCAATGGCATAAGTGGTGAAGATAATTTGGAGGATAAGGAAATTGAAATATTGTCATTAAGCGGAAAACAATTGGTAACTAAAGCTAAAAACGTAGAGGTGGATTTTACATATATTTCTACTAATACATATAAACGTAAGTAAGTATAAAATTGTGTTAAGTCTTTATAAACAGGTGATTCTGACATGAAAAATTATGTTACTACGGTTTACGCAATGATATTTGCCGTTGTGCTTTTTTCTTCGTGTAACAAGAACAATGATTCGGTAGTTGGAATATGGAGATTACAGTCTATTGATAGGAAAAAAATAAATAATGCCAATCCGGAAGATGTCCTAATCGAAACATTAAGTGTGAATGATGTGAATCTTGACCTTTTGAGTTTAAACAAAAATGGAACAGCAAGTTTCTCGGATAGTTCTATTGAAACAAATACGGTTGTTTATTTTGAATGTTATGATTGGTCGATTTCAGAAGACAACAAAATATTGTATTTGACAAACGGCAGAAGTAATGATGGGTTATTTGATTTGGATAATCGTGAAATAGAGATTTTGTCGTTAAGCAGAAATGAATTGCAAACTTGCACCAAAGAAATAGAATCCGACTATACATTTGTTTATACTAATACATACAAACGTTTCCACAAATAGTGTCGCCGCAATGCATTGAGGCGCTACAAATTATTCATTGAAAATTCCAAACTTTTTTCTATCTTCACGGCACTAAAAATGCCATATTAGATGATAACTGAAACTACTGATATAGAAACTGTTGCTATACACATGGTGGGCAACAAGGCTGAGGATACCGGCTATGGGTTGTCGAAATCGGCGATAGAGCTTGACGATGAAATCAAGGAAATCATGATGGATTATTTTCTGTCATCTTTCAAGTCGGGCGAATTGTACAACTTTTACCACGACAGCGAATTGTCGTACAACGAGGTATGCGACTATGTAGCCAAGATTTTTGATGACAATTCACAACTTTTCGAGCAGTCGGTCAACCTTACAAAGCACTTGTACGAAAAGAGTGCGCATCCGAACATCAAGTCGGGCGAATTTTATGTGGTGCTCTTCCACGACTGCCAGATTGAAGGCGAAAAGGTTGATGCTGTGGGACTTTTCAAGTCGGAAAACAAAGACCCGTTCTTGAAGGTTAAGCGTGATGGCGATAACTACAGCATCGAATGTGACCGTGGCATCAATCCGCGAAAGATGGACAAGGGCTGCTTGGTGTTCAACTACGAGAGAGAAAATGGTTTTGTAGTCAAGGTTATAGACAATACCAACCATACTGAAGCGCATTATTGGACGGATGATTTCCTGCACATCAGGCAGAGGCAGGACAAGTATTTCAACACCCACAATGTGATGTCGATGTACAAGAATTTTGTCACCAAGGAGTTGCCGCAGCAGTTTGAGGTGTCGAAAGCCGACCAGGCCGATTTGCTCAACCGTTCGGTAAAGTTTTTCAAGGAGAACGAGAACTTTGAGATGCAGAACTTTGAGGATTCTGTCATACGTCAGCCCGAAGTCATACAGCAGTTCCAGACTTTCAAGGATACCTTCTCTCGCGAAAACGACTTCGAGATTCCCGAAAGTTTCGACATTTCCGATTCGGCAGTTAAGAAGCAGAGCAGGGCCTTCAAGAGTGTCATCAAGCTGGACAAGAATTTCCACATCTACGTGCACGGCAACCGCAACCTGATAGAGCAGGGCGAGGACGAGAAGGGAAAGTTCTATAAGGTGTATTACAAGGAGGAGGAATAAGACCTATTATAATTGGATTTTTTAGTATTTTTGTGCAGTTATTGTAACTATGACATCTAATAGTTTTATAAATACGGCATATAAGAAAACAACTGATTTTGTAGAATCTATTCCAAAATCAGAAAGGAAAAAATACGGACAATTTTTCACATCCGAACCGATTGCTGAATATATGGCATCGCTTTTTAACTTTGATTGCCAACAACAATCGTTAAGGCTACTTGATGCTGGTGCGGGCACGGGATTACTAACGGTTGCTCTTGTTGAAAATCTCAGAAAATCAGGATACAAAGGAGAAATAACTGCTGTATGCTATGAGAATGATCCAAAAGTTATTCCTACATTGGTTGATAATCTTGAAACACTGAAAAAAGCATATTCAATCAATTATGTATTAACAAAAGAAAACTATCTGACTTCACAAAATTTCATAGAATTAGATTTGTTTAAAGGGACATCTACAAAATACGATATGATAATCGGAAATCCTCCTTACCTCAAGGTTTCAAAGGATTCTCCGGAAGTCAAGGCTTTGTCTGAAGTTTGTTATGGGGCACCAAACTTATATTTCCTTTTTTGGGCTATGGGTATCCATAATTTAAAGGATGATGGAGAATTAGTATATGTGATTCCTCGTTCGTGGACATCGGGTGCATATTTTGAAAGATTTAGGAAATTCTTGTTTAAACATTGTGTAATCACAAATATCCATATATTTAAAAGTCGTGATAAAGTTTTTGAGAATGATTCTGTGTTACAAGAAACTATGATTATAAAGATTAGGAAAAGTCAAGTTAAACCTGAATTTATTACAGTGTCATCATCTAGTTCCTGTGATTTCTCTGATATTAAATTTTACTATGCTGATTACGATACGATAGTTTCTCAGAATCAATATGTATTTATTGTTACCGATAAGGAAGAAGCAGAAATTTTATCAAGAATTAATCGTCAAAAATATACATTAGAAGAGAATGATCTTCGTATGAAAACCGGATTAATTGTCGATTTTCGTGAGCAAGAAATACTGAGGAATAATGAAGAAGATGGAACTTACCCATTGTTTTATTCACAGCACATAAAGGATGGTCGTGTATTGTGGCCAGTTGGTCGCGAAGGAGAATACATTATGACGGATAGAATCGGTTTTTTGCAGGAAAACTCTGATTATTTGTTTGTGAAGCGTTTTACATCAAAGGAAGAGAAACGAAGACTTCAATGTGGAATATACTTGAACGATGAACACAAACAATATAAATATATAAGCACACAAAATAAAATAAATTTTATAAAATGTGATAATCCTGAGATTGCATACGGTTTGTTTACAATTTTAAATTCGTCACTTTATGATTCATACTATAGGATACTGAATGGTTCTACACAGGTAAATTCCACAGAAATAAACGCCATGCCCGTTCCTTCAAAAAATGATTTGGAATTGATTGGCAAAGAACTGATTGGACAAGAGTTAACCGAACAAAATTGTAATAATATAGTTGACAAATGGATAAAATAAGCAGAATCAAAAAACTTCTTGCAGATATAGGTTTGCCAGTTGCACAGCAATCAAATATATGTGCACTAACTATTCTTGGTATGGCTGGACTCAAGAAAACGGCGAAATGGACAAAGGCTACAAACGAGTGGGTAAGAATACATGATATTATTCTATTTGTAAATAATAATTACGAAGTAAACTATGCGGAAAATTCCAGAGAGACATTTCGTAAAAAAGCACTGCATCATTTTAGGAATGCCGCAATCGTAGAAGATAATGGAGAAGCAACAAATAGTCCTAATTATCGTTGGAGACTTACAGATGAATTTGTTGAAATTATTAGGAAAATAAATATTTCGAATACACAATTGGAATTATTTAAATGTAATCATGAGAGATTGATTGACACATATTCATCCAAACGAGAATTTAATAAAATACCTGTTAAAATAAATGGACTTTCTTTTTCTTTCAGCGGAGGTAAGCATAATCAATTGCAGAAAGCAATAATTGAAAATTTTGCATCAAGATTCGCGCCTAATTCTGAATGTCTTTATGTAGGAGATACAACTCAAAAAGATTTAGTTAAGTTGGAAGAAAAATTGACTGAGATTGGCTTTGAAGTTACTCTTCATGACAAAATGCCAGATATTATACTTTATTCTGATGAAAAGAAATGGCTCTATTTTATAGAGGCTGTAACTTCTGTAGGACCGATGGAGCCTAAACGCGTCAAAGAAATAATGGAAATGACTAAAAATGTAAAAATCAAAAAGATATTTATCACGGCATTTCTTGATTTCAAAACATATAAGAAATTTTCAGAACAATTAGCATGGGAGACAGAGGTTTGGATTGCAGAAATTCCTGATCACATGATACATCTTAACGGACATAAATTTTTAGGATAACTTTTCACCTTGCCAGACATTATTGACACATATAAGACCATCGTTTCCAACTCGGAAGGTTTCTATTCCGAGAAGGGAAGCAAGTTTATATCGCTGGCATTTCCTGTGCGCACCGAGGACGAGGTAAGGGAAAACCTGCAGGCTGTGAAGAAGAAATACTACGATGCCCGCCATCATGTGTATGCCTTTGTGCTTGGCGACTATGGCGACACCTACCGCTGCAGCGACGACGGCGAGCCTTCCAATAGTTCGGGTATGCCCGTGCTGGGACAGTTGCGTTCGTTTGGGCTTACATATACGATGATTGTCGTGGTGCGCTACTTCGGCGGAACAAAACTTGGCATTCCAGGACTGATAAACGCCTATCGCACAGCCGCTGCCGATGCGTTGAACAATGCGCAGATTGTGGAGGAGACTATTGACGCATCGTATTCGCTGTCGTTCACTTACGACGAGGTTAATTTTGTGATGAAATGCCTCAAGGATTTCGATGCAAAGATTGTTGCACAATATTTTACAGAGGATTGTCGTTTGGATTTTATGGTAAAACTTTCGATGGAAGCTCCGCTGGTGGAGGCACTGTCGAAGAATTACAAGGTTGGAATTAATAAAATGGACAATGGATAATTGATTTGTAGCGGCGCAATGCATTGCGCAGCTACGGATTACCAAATAAAAAACAAAAGGAAAATGGGAAGAAAATTTTCACGGTTCTTTATTA
>JAGCNN010000084.1 GCA_017645925.1 Bacteroidales bacterium | reverse complement strand
CAGCATGTTCGGCATCTTCGGAGGTTCATTAACCCTGCAATATTCAACCAACGGAACAGGATGGATGACCGTTGTAGCTGGTGATGGCGACCTTAACGAAGGCTGGTACTCTTCGAACATGATGACTGAAGGCATGAGCGAACCCGGTTGGTCAGGCAACACAAACGGTTTTGTAACTGTAAAGACTAAACTCAACTTCCCAAGTACTGCTAACCTTTCAAGCGTAAAGTTCAGATTCATATTCAAGACCACCAGCATGAACATGGGTGACGATGAAACTGGAATGGGCGGATTGTTCGGTGACATTTTCGGAAGCATGACTGGCACAAACTCAATACAGGGTGCTGCTATCAACAATTTTGTAATCTATGACTGCTCGCCAATCCCATCAGCATCATTTACACACACTGGCGATTTGTGCATAGGTCAGCAAATCCAATTCACCAACACCTCTCAAAATGCAGAATCGTATGCATGGAACTTTGGTGACGGCACAGGAATTGACCTTGGCGAACTTACCGGCGAAGAAGGTTTCGACCTTAGCCAGTTCTTCGGTGACGGTTCAACAACATCTACAGAAGAAAATCCAACAATGACTTATACCGCAGAAGGTGAATATACTGTAATTTTGACAGCTACCAACGAATGTGGAACAAGCATACATGAGGAAACCTTGTCAATCGGCACATGCACCGACATCGAAGAAGTTGAAACTGGAATTAGCATCTATCCTAACCCAGCAAACAGCAACATAACAATTGTTAATGCAGAAAATGCTAATATTGAAATTGTAAATGCTCTCGGTCAGGTTGTTTATGCTAGCGAAAACATTTCAGGTGAACATTCAATAGATGTTAGAAACCTTTCGAATGGAACATATTTCGTTAAAATTAACGATACCGTTTCTAAGATTAGCATTGTAAGGTAATTATACACTTATTATTATTAAAGAAAATCTGCTTCAGAAATGAGGCAGATTTTTTTTTCAAACCAATGAAACTTTTTTGTTAATCTGTCGTATAAGATATTAGTTTTAAAAATAAGAAATGAGACAATTAAAGATTACCAAATCAATTACCAATCGCGAGAGTGCATCGTTGGACAAGTATTTGCAAGAGATTGGTAGAGAAGAGCTTATCACAGTAGAAGAAGAAGTTGAATTGGCACAGAGAATCCGCAAAGGCGACCGTGAAGCATTGGAAAAGCTTACGAGAGCCAATTTGCGTTTCGTTGTTTCTGTTGCAAAGCAGTACCAGAATCAAGGTTTGAGCCTCCCCGACCTTATTAACGAAGGCAACCTTGGACTAATCCGTGCAGCCGAAAAATTCGATGAAACAAGAGGTTTCAAGTTCATATCATACGCAGTATGGTGGATTCGCCAGTCTATCCTTCAGGCATTGGCAGAACAGGCAAGAATCGTAAGACTTCCACTCAATCAGGTTGGTTCGCTTAACAAAATCAACAAAGCCTTGTCAAGATTCGAACAGGAAAACGAACGCCGTCCTACCTCGGAGGAACTTGCAAAGGTTCTTGACATGCCAGAAGACAAAATATCTGATACGCTGAAGGTTTCGGGAAGACATGTTTCAATGGACGCTCCATTTGCTAACGGCGAAGAAAACAGCCTAGTTGATGTGCTGGAAAATACCGACTTGCCAAACACCGATTCCAAACTTATTGAAGAATCGCTTTCTAGGGAAATTGAACGCGTTCTGGCTGCATTGACAGAAAGAGAAAGAGACATTGTAAAGATGTTCTTCGGCATTGGCGGACCAGAAAGGACACTTGAGGAAATAAGCGACCAGTTTGGACTTACACGCGAACGTGTTCGCCAAATCAAGGAAAAGGCCATCAGGCGACTGAAACATTCAAATAGGAGCAAACTTCTAAAAAGTTACCTCGGTTAAACAACAAAAAAAGTGTCTCTCGGGACACTTTTTTTGTTTACTATCATTGCATTAGCCCATGCCACAGTAAACTTAACTTAAGTCTTACCGATAAGTTTTTAGGAAATTTTGCGTATTCAATTGGCACGGCATTGCGTCTTGCCAGTTCTGAAAATAAGGATGACTTGATAAAAGCAGTGCGGTCGATACCATTTCTACGCCATTCCTCGTTTACCCAATGTATTACACTCCAATTGTCAGGAACTCCAACATTCCTATAAAGCATTTTGCGAACAACATTCCAAGAATCCTCGTTTGAAAAAGATTTCACACACGAGTCAAGCCCCATTTTAGTTACATTATCAACGAGTATCTGTATAGGTAAATGCCAGTCTCGGTTGTTTTCGTCAACTTTTGCGACAGCTTCAGCATAGCATTTTTCCATCAACGGCGAAGCTTTCGGACATTTCATAACATTGCCGACCAAGGGAAGCGAATGATGAGAGCGAAAAACATAATCTTCTTTAAAATCAAGCGGTTTCAAGCAGGTAACATCCATATCAACCCACCAGCCGCCATGCAAATAAAGAAGTTTGTAACGGAATATATCGCTGAATCCTGCATAACTACCCTTGCCATGCCCAAATTGATTGCTGTACTTGTACGAAAATATCTTGTCGCGCGGAATTATTTCGGAAGCATCCTTGAGGATTGTCCCCGAAGGAAGCGGCGTTGCAATCTCATCGTAAGCCCAAAGCACAAATTTATGTCCGTTGTTTAGGAACGACTTGATAGTCAACAGTTCGCATGCGGACAAACTATTGCCAATCCACATTGCGTTTACCGTTGAATTGCTACCGTCCATAAAAGCAACTATACTTTCGACAGCGAAACCTTCATTCCATCGGATTCGTTGTAATCCAAAGTAATAAGGTTGTTTTCGGAAACATCGGCCTTGATTATATATTCGGCAAGAACATCTTCAACATACCTTTGTATAGCTCGCTTCAAATGTCTTGCGCCAAATTTAGGCTCGTACCCTTTTTCAACAACGAAATCCTTTGCCGAATCGGTGATATTCAACGTGAAGCCCATGTCTCGCACCCTATCATACAGACCTGCAAGCTCAATGTCAATAATCTTGCATATATCATCCTTAGTCAAGGTATTGAACTGTACAATATCATCGATACGGTTGATGAATTCGGGCGAGAAAGTTTTCTTCAAGGCATTCTCTATCACCGATTTGGTATTTTCACCGTAAGCATCCTTGCGGGCTTTTGTATCGAACCCCACTCCTACGCCGAAATCAGAAAGCTGACGCGAACCAATGTTGGAGGTCATTATAAGAATAGTGTTCTTGAAATCTATTTTTCGTCCCGAACTATCGGTAAGTCTGCCTTCATCAAGGATTTGCAGCAAAATGTTGAAAACATCGGGATGCGCTTTCTCAATTTCATCAAGAAGCACCACCGAATATGGTTTACGTCTGACACGTTCAGTAAGCTGTCCGCCCTCTTCGTAGCCGACATAGCCCGGAGGCGCTCCCACAAGTCGTGAAACCGAGAATTTTTCCATGTATTCGCTCATGTCAATGCGAATCAAAGCATCTTCGGTATCGAACAGATACTTTGCAAGTATTTTTGCAAGCTGTGTTTTTCCAACACCGGTTGGACCAAGAAAAATAAACGTACCAATCGGTTTGTTAGGATCTTTCAGTCCAGCCCTATTCCTATGTATAGCACTGACAATCTTGCTTATAGCATCATCCTGACCGATAATTTTTCCCGACAGGGCTGCATTCATTTCAAGCAGACGAGTTCCTTCCGACTGAGCGACACGTTTTACAGGTATTCCCGAAATCATAGCAACAACCTCGGCAACATCTTCCTCGGTGATGAGTTTTTTGTCCTCGTTCATCTCACTCATCCACTGCTTCTTATAATGGGCAATAGAAGTTTCTAGTTCACGCTCCCTGTCGCGATAGGTTGCGGCCTCCTCAAAATGCTGTTCCTTTACAGCCTGCATCTTCATTTCACGTGTTTTCTGCAAATCGGCTTCAATTTCCACAATCTTATTTGGAACAGAAACCTTGAACGTATGCATTCTTGCGCCAGCCTCGTCAAGAGCATCGATAGCCTTGTCGGGTTGAGCTCGGTCGCTAATGTATCTGTCTGTCAGTCTTACACATGCCTCAATTGCCTTGTCGGAATATATAACCTTGTGATGGTCTTCGTACTTGCCTTTTACCTTCTGCAGAATGCAAACTGTATCTTCAATTGATGGCGGTTCAACAATGACTTTCTGGAAACGGCGTTCCAAAGCCCCGTCACGTTCTATCTTACGATATTCGTCAAGCGTTGTAGAACCAATACACTGAATTTCACCGCGTGCCAATGCAGGCTTCAGAATGTTTGCAGCATCAAAGTTGCCAGACGAATCACCAGCACCTACAATCGTGTGTATTTCGTCAATGAACAAGATTACATCTGGAGATTCCTTCAATTCGTCAATTAGGTCGGTCATACGTTCCTCAAACTGACCACGATACATTGTACCTGCCACCATCGAGGTCATATTCAGCATTATAAGCTTCTTATCTAAAAGGACGTGCGACACTTCCTTCTTAACAATCTTGGTGGCAAGAGCCTCAATTATGGCCGACTTTCCCACCCCTGGTTCGCCAATAAGCACCGGATTGTTTTTCCTGCGCCGCGAAAGTATCTGAGTAATACGTGCAATTTCCTTTTCACGACCGAATACTGGGTCAAGCTTATCTTCCATTGCCGCAGCAGTCAGGTCAACGCCAAACTGATCGAGCATGGGTGTGCGAGACTTTCCTCCCAAACGTCTGCGACGTGGCGTTTCGGTGAAAGGAGTTTCATTTGCCATCTGCATATTATCGTCAAACGGAAGGTCATCATCCATCACCTCACTGTCGTCAACAGCCCATGAACCAAGCTCCAAAGTCATACGAAACAAGTCGTATTCAATATTAAATTTTCCCAAGAGCATCAACAAATTGCTTGGCACCTTGAGTATCGCAAGCAGCAGATGGTTTGTGTTAATCTCGTCGCTCCCGAGCGAAATGGCTTCGGAATTCATAAACAGACGAATTCTTGCAATTTGCTTACTTTCAACAACTTCATCTGGATTCGTAAGAGCCAGTTCTGCCGACCTGTAGTTATTTTCAATAGCAGATTTCAGTTCTTTTATATTGACATTCAGTTCCTTTAGCTTCTGCACAGCTTCGCACTCGGAATTGCGTAGGATTCCTAAGAATAAATGTTCGGGGTTGAGCATACTGCTACCCAGCCTAACGGCTTCCTCACGGCTGTACTGCCACGCATCTATCAGCGACTGAGAATAATTCTTTTCCATTATATATTTATTTGAAACGCAAAAATAAAACTTTTCGGCGTTATAGAGAAAGGTCGCTTAATAATTAATTATAGGTATAATTTATATTTTACGGCCGTTGGGCAAATAACAGTCAAAGGTAGAATCAGAATACATTACAATTATTTTCTCAATTTCACGATGAGATTTTGTAACAAATCTAGCTGGTTCAACTTTTTGAGGTTCAGGAATTTGTATAGGTTCAACATCGCTGTTTTCTATAGTTTTAAGCGGTTCTGGCTCGGAAAAAAGAGTGTCGGGTGCACTAGTGTACGATTTATCGTCTTCATTTGCAATTATGGGCTGTTCATTGATTACCGGTTGCGTAGAGAACAAATCGGGTTCACGATTTGTGCCTTTGGCTTCGGCCGACTTGTACATTTCGCCGCGACCAAAAAGTAACCACTCGGAATTTATGCCTCTAAAACGTTCCAAAATTTTTGTTACCAACTCAAGCGTCACTTTATTCCGACTTGAAAAATAGTGTGACATCCTTGAACCATGTATGCCTATCTCTTCAGCAAATTTGCTTGACGACATACCTTCTTCCTCCATTATTTTCCTGATTCTATCAATCATATTTTTTTACAAAATTTGAGTTTACAAATGTAATAATACTTTTCTTTACAAATGTAAAAAGATATAAACAACATTCTACTTTACATTTGTAAATTGTAAAATCGGGCAATATTGACTAATATGGCATATACCATTAAATAGCAACAGATTAACAAAAATAGCATGTATTAAATAAAAAGACTATATAAAAACACATAAACATTTGACTTATAATTACTTAATTTCAACAACAAGCCTCAAGAAAAGCCCTTTTTAACATATACATATTCATACAAGCAGAATTAAGGGTAAAATAATGAAATAAAAACTTTAACAAAATTATGTATTTTATTAAAATAGTGTGCATTACATATTTCTAATAACAAACAAAAATGTATTTAACAAATGTTAAAATTTTATGGTTTACAATTCTGTTGCTGTTGTACAAATGTAAAATCAAAATGTAAAACTATGTGTTTTTACATTTGTAACGTTTAATTTTTATTTGTCTTTGATTTTACAAATGTAAAGCACGCCATTTTTTTACAAAAAGTAAAAACTCTGTATTTTGAATTATTTTTGTGCCGATGGTATCAATTTCATTGGAAAATAAATCTCCCCTATTTTGCCCCTTAAAATGATTTTTTGAATGGGTGCTATTTCTGCCCTTTCAAAATTGCAAACAAAAATTGACTTGATTTTTTTACCTCAGTCCTCCTCCATTGAAAACATAAAAACGATTTCGATTTTTTTAATCTCCCATTAAATCATTTTGCACTCACAAAACAATATATTATTTTTGCTTCACGAATTTGAGATATATTAATATGGTATTGCTTCAAGGATTTTTTTTCGGCATTGGAAGATTGATTGGTTTTGCTGCCTATTTTTCTTCAAACGCGGCACAACAATTGCAAGCAACCAGTTTCCGTCGAAAAAACATAAACGGAATGAATATTTCAAAATCAGGCATACTCAATTTAGAACCAATAACTTACAGCCTTTTTTCAAGCTTGGGAAGCCTCTGTGAATCAAAAAAAATTAACATCGCTGCCCTACGATACGATTTAAGGCAAGAAAAAGCCTGTTTAATTTAGCAACATAAAATGAATTTAGATATGAAAAGAAGACTTTTATTTATCATTGCTCTCGGCATCAGCATAACGATGTGTTCGCAAAACTCAATCGTGGAGAGCAATAACGAATTTACATTCGATGTGATACACAACGTCAATAAGTTGGACACATCAAAAGACGGAGAAAATATGTTTGTCAGCCCGTTCAGCATATACGATGCATTGGCAATGGCATACGATGGAGCCAACAAGAAAACCGCAACAGAAATGCGCAAGGTTATGAAATTCAAGAAAGACCAAGCCGAATCGCACAAGGAATTCGTTCAGCTGCTCAACGAATACAAGTCCAACAAGAGCGTGTTTACCATAACAAATGCAGCCGTAGCACAGAAAGACTACAATTTTCTTGACAGCTACATGAAATGCCTGAAAGACTTTGATGCAACAATTTCACAGGCAGACTTTAGCAAAAATGAAGAACGCGTTGAAACCGTAAAGAAAGTGAACGAATGGGTGTCGAAGAATACTAACAAGAAGATAACCGATCTCTTAACAAAAAATGACATAGACGAACTTACTAGACTTATTCTCTTGAATGCCATATACTTCAATGCAAAATGGGCAGTTGAGTTCAAGGGCGAGAAAACAAGGCAAATGACATTCTACGGAAAAAATTCAGTTGAATATGTTACTGATTTTATGAATGGTACACAAGAGGTTGGTCTAGCAGAAAGCGATGATGCCGGAATGATGAAAATAGACTACGAAAACGGAGTTGCCTCGATGTACATAATTATGCCAAAGGAAAACGTTGACATTGACAACTACATATCGAAACTTGATGCAGATTTGTTTAAAAACTTAGAAAAGTCGATGCAATCTTTTAAGGCTGAGGTTTCTATGCCGAAATTCAAAATAGAATCGCGCTTTGAAATGAAGAAGGTGCTTATGGAAATGGGCATCAAGGCAGCTTTCTCAAAGAGTGCCGACTTCTCAAAAATGAACGGAAAGAGCAATTTGTTGATAGACGAAGTAATACACAAATCTTTCGTTGAAGTTTCAGAGAAAGGAACCGAAGCTGCTGCGGCAACTGCAGTGGTTGTCAGAGAGAAATCAGCCATAATAAACAAGAATCCAAAAGTTACAATCAACAGACCTTTTGTTTTTGTGATAAAGGAGAATAAGAACAATGCAATATTGTTCATCGGAAAGTATGTAAAACCAGAAAAATCAAAGTAATATGAAGAAGTTTGTTTTATTTTTCGCATTAGCGATTGCCAGCCTGATTACATTTGGGCAAAAAGGTTACACCGATTTTGATACCGTTGCCAACGTATTGGTAAAGACTAAAATAGCGCACGCTAACAGCAAGGACAATAATAGTCCTCTCGAATTGTCGCTATATTTCCAAAACATTGGCACAACGGAAGTAATTGTACGCTACGAAATTTTCATTGTGGCTGACGACGATAAACGCCACAGCGGAAAGAAAGAAATAAAGGTTAAGCCAGGTCAGAAGCAGGCAGGCAAAATCAGCAACCTTGCATACGAACTTATTGGAACTAACATCCACGACTATGAAAGCGGTGCAAAACAATGGTACTTCACTATCTTGGAAGTTAAGGATGCAGCTACTGGCGAAGTAATCGCAACAAGCAGCAAAACAGATGAAGAATAGTTGCGTAATTCATCCAATAAAAAATCCTCATCAATTATTGATGGGGATTTTTTGTTAGTGAGCGTTCTATTCTTCCAACAAATCCGGCCTTAATGCCTTTGTGCGCTCGTAGGCAAGTTCTTCTTTCCACTCGTCAATCTTGGCAAAGTTTCCAGAAAGGAGAATGTCGGGGACTCTCCAGCCGTTGAATTCGGCAGGACGTGTATATACTGGCGGTGCAAGAAGTCCATCCTGGAACGAATCGGACAAGGCCGACTGCTCGTCGCCAATGGCTCCCGGTATAACGCGAATAATGCTGTCGCACATCATGGCGGCAGCAAGTTCGCCACCAGTGAGCACAAAGTCTCCAATGCTAAATTCCTCGTCGATAAGGTGTTCGCGAATGCGATAGTCGATGCCCTTGTAGTGTCCGCAAAGGATTATAATGTTGTTCATCATGCTTATGCGGTTGGCTTCCTTCTGCTTCCACGGCTTACCGTCGGGCGAAGTGTAGATTACAAGGTCGTAGTCGCGCTGCTTTTTCAAATCGTTGATGCAGTTGTAGATAGGTTCTATCATCATCACCATGCCAGCCTCACCGCCAAAGGCGTAGTCGTCAACCTGCTTGTGACGACCAAGGCCGTATTCGCGCAGGTCGTGGATATGAACTTCGGCAATTCCCTTGTCGGTTGCCCGCTTGATTATCGAATTGTTCAGCGGTCCATCAAGGAT
>JAGCNN010000083.1 GCA_017645925.1 Bacteroidales bacterium | reverse complement strand
CCAGTGATTATGCCCATAATTCCCGCATAGAATGGAAATTGCAACAATATTCCTGCTGCACCGGTAGCCGACTTGGTAAAAGCACGTACATAAGCCAATGGTGTCTTGTGAAGAATCACACCGAGGAACAAGAACAGCATTATCACCGAGTTGAGGTCGAGCGAACCGCCACGGAAAAACAATTTTATGACAAGGTATGTCAAGCCAAGAATTGCGATTATCAGGCTTAGAATGCGGCTGTTCTCCATCTTCTCGGCAGGAGTTTTCCCCTTTTCTACCTTGGCTGGCTCATCTTCTTTTAACAAGTCGGGATTAATGGACACAACCTTGTCGGCTTTGGGGTGCATAAGAGCATTTACGGCGACGAGAGCAACAATTATAAGCGCTACAATCACAATGTTGTACGGATTTAGAACTGTGTCGGTTATTGGAATGGGATTTTCCAGTGCGCCGCGAGTAACTTCTTTCAGACCAGAACCTTGTGTAGCCATTGTTAGTGGAATGGAACCCGACAGACCAGCATGCCAAACTACGAATCCGCTGTATGCCGAAGCAATGAGCAGGCGGTAGTCGATGCCGCGAAGTTTCCGGGCAATCTCCTTTGCGAAAATCACGCCTACGATGAGGCCAAATCCCCAGTTGAGCCAGCAGGCAAGCGAAGAAATGGCTGTTACCAAGGCAATTGCCCCCACTGGTTTCTTTGGCAGCGAAGCAAGCCAGCTTATGCCACGCTTGATGAGTGGTGCTGAAGCCAAGGTTGAGCCGCACACCAATACCAAAGCCATCTGCATTGCGAAAGCCAGCAGCGACCATACACCGTTGCCCCAGTTCTCGACAACCTCAAGCGGTGTCTGATGGCAAACGGGCATAGCGATTAGGAAAGCTACTACGGTGAGTATTACTGCAAAGATAAATGGTTCTGGCAGAAGTTTCTGCACCAACTTTACACAGGCATTTATTATTTTCTGGAACATATTCTGAAATTTTGCGCAAAGGTATAGTTTATTTACGATTTGGCAACGCCGAGCTAAAGGTTACGAAGTACGATTGACGATTTCTCTGACAAGAAGCAAGGGGGGCTTACAGGCATGAAAGCTAACAATCTTATAGGCTGACAGCCATGTTGAGACGCAAAATTTTGCGTCTCAACAGAAACGGCGAAGCCATCAAACGCCTTGAATCTTTAATTTGTTAAAATTTCAAATCCTACAATTGGTATCCCCATCCGAAATTCTTCTTAATCCAAAGCATAAGGAAATGGTCGGAAAGATAATACGACTTGTCTCCATTGTCGGCAACGCGATATGTAATCCAGTCGTTGTCTTGCAGTTGCTTGATTGCCGACTGCACCGAACTTGCCGATGCCAAACGATGCCGACGGATAAATTCCCCCGAAGTCAATTTTTCGGCAATACCATCAACAGCAATTGCATACAGCAGTTCTTTCGGCTTTGATGAAAGCTGGGAAAGCCGTCCCTGATATGTACGCTCGTTTTCTAACAATATGTCATCGATTGCCTTGTACAAAATTTCGCATGTACACTTTGAACGAGCACCAGTCATATCAAAAGCCACATTGAAAGTCTTCTGCATACAATATGTATTTCCCGAAAATAGCTTATACACGCTTTCAACATCGGCATCTGCAATGACTTTTCCAAACTCGGCAAAATGGTCAATGACAAACGCAACATACTTGTCTATAGGCAGTTCGTTCAGCGTCATACAAGTTGCACTTGCGTAAAATGGCCGTGCATACGAATTGAACATTTCCTCGAGGATATGTCTTTCCGATCCTGCAAAAATGAAATCAGCATTGGAACAGTGCTGGATATGGGTGCGCAGAATCGCCTCGATATTTTTCTCGGGATAGTTTGCAATCTGCTGGAACTCATCAATGGCAACCAAGCATCGCTTTTCAGCCTTGTCGATGTACTTGAAAATTTCTTCCAAGGTACATTCGGGATTGCTCATTGCACCGAGCGAAAAGTTGAATTTCGGCAGACCAGTCTGCGCATCGTAGCCATATTCGGCACTTATGGAACGCACCGTATGTATAAATCCGTCAAGCACTTTGCTGCCTAACGGCTTTAGCATATCGAAAATTTGTCGTCCCAGTGAATAAGTAAATTCGCGAAGGCTTGAAGTCTGCAATATGTCAACAAAGAAAGTGTAATAGTTGTCGGCAATTTCGGGGACGTCGAAGCAATGTTCGATGAGGCCTGTCTTGCCGATTCTTCGTGGTGACATAAGTACAATGTTATGTCCGTTCCTGACACGCTTTACTAGTAAATTTGTATCTTCGTCCCTGTCACAGAAATATTCCATAGGGACTTTGCCTTTGATTACAAACGGATTACGTATCTTGCCCATAATTGTAACATTTTATTCGGCACAAAGATAATACTTTTTATTATGCTGACAACATTATGCTGCTGAAATTATGTTGATAGCATTATGCTAATAACATAATAAGTGGTATTCAGAGAGATATTAGTTTTACTCAAACAAAACTTTTAAGTCTGATTTGAAGAATGATTCTAAAGTTACACCTCCTTCGCCAACAATCATACTGCGATACGGATGGAAACGTTCCTCGAATGCATGAAGTCCAGCGGTGTCTTTTTCGTGATTGCTTTTTACTTCTATAGCAATAATGCGACTATTCTTTTTAATGACGAAATCGACTTCAAGGTTTTCTTCGCGCCAGTAAAATACTTCAAAATTATTGGTATATGCACAGTTAAGTATGTGTGCTCCCGCTGCCGATTCTACTACTCGTCCCCAAAAACGATGGTCTTGCCGTGCTGAATAAAAATCGTGTTCCGAATACAAACTCATCAGAGCATTGTTAAACACTTGATATTTAGGCACCGATGCACGGCGGCGAGCCTGGTCGAGTGTAAATTTCTGAAGACCGCATACCATACCGCTTTGTTTTAGCAGGTTCAAGTAGTTTGCGATTGTAGTAGTGTTGCCTGCGTCTTGCAGTTGTCCTATCATTTTGGTAAGCGAAAGCATCTGTCCCGAATATGCCGAACTCAGTTCTATTGTCTGCCGCAGCAAATAAGGTTTGCTTATTGGTGTGTCAATCAGGATGTCGTTGTTGATTGTAGCATCAATTATGGAACTTTTTATGTATTCCTGCCACCGGTCAAGGTCGTGCCTCAAATCAGCCGAACCGGGATAGCCACCAAAGTATATGTATTCGTCCATACTCATGCCAAAGGCTTCCTGCATTTCTTGGAACGACCAGTTTGGCATACGAATTACCTCAAAACGACCTTTCAAGCTTTCCGACAACCCTTTTTCCAACCTTACGCGCGATGAACCAAGCAGAATTACTTTGATATTGACATCGTTAAATGTATCGGCATCCCATTCCTTCTTGACAGCCTCAGCCCAGTTGGTAAGTTTCTGCAACTCGTCTATGACAAGCAATAGTTCCGATAGGTTTTCTACCGCCATCTTGTTGCGTGCTGCAGACCAACATTCACTAATCCAGTAGTTTTGTGAGGTCGGAACATTGTCGGCTGCAAAATGCATCCACGGCACATCTGTGGTTTTCAATATCTGCTTTATAAGTGTGGACTTTCCTACCTGACGAGGGCCTTCAATAATCTGAATGAACTTTCTCGGTTCTTTAATTCTTTCTGT
>JAGCNN010000082.1 GCA_017645925.1 Bacteroidales bacterium | reverse complement strand
TTCTTTGCAGTGTCAGCGGTGCAGACAGCGATTTCGGCGAGCTGTTTTGCATCGGGCATAGGAGTAACGGCGCAGTCGGCGAAAACCATCTTGCCGTCGGTTCCGTACTTGCTGCCTTCTGGGAGGAACATGATGAATGCACCAGATACGCAGCTTACACCAGGAACAGTCTTTATAATCTGCAATGCAGGACGGAGCATGTCGCCAGTGGTCGAACGGGCACCGCTTACGAGACCATCGGCTTCGCCAGCCTTAACCAACAGGATACCGAGGTACATGAAGTTCTCGGCAAGACCTTCGGCCTGTTCCATAGTCATACCTTTTGCCTTGCGGATTTCGTAAAGCATTTCGGCATACTTCTTCTTTTCGGGATTGTTCTTCGGGTCGATAATGCGAGCCTTGCTGATGTTCTTCAGACCGAATTCGGCTGTCATTTCAGCAATTTTCTGTGCAGGACCGATAAGTATTACATCGGCGATTCCGTCTGCAATAATCTGGTCTGCTGCCTTTAATGTACGAGGTTCGTCACCTTCGGGGAGTACGATGCGCTGCTTGTTTGCCTGCGCATTTCTGATAATTTCTTGAATCAAATCCATTGTTGTATTATAATTTTATTGTTCCAAAATTTGAAAAACCAAAGGTAACTTTTTTGTTGCAGAACAGCACAAACAAAAAGCATGTTTTTTAGCAAACTTATCAACAATATTTCATGGTCGCATAAAACAATCATTTCGAGCAATGACTAAATCCGTATAAATTTTATTTGCAAAAACAACATTCATTCTTTCGGACTAAAACCCAAAAGAATGAAGTTAAAAATAGATAAAAACAATGGGATTTTTGCAACGGATAAGAGAATCGAACTCTTATTTGCAGCGTGAGAGGCTGCCGTCCTAACCGTTAGACGAATCCGTCAGTTTTGGACTGCAAAAATAAGACATTTTTTTGAAACAAGCGCTTTTTTCGCAAAAAATATTTTCTTGCTGATTCAACGGCAATAAAGAACAAAAATTCACTCCAATTTTTGCCACACAGTTTTATTCTATACTTTTGCAAAGGTTTTAATAAGTATGAAACGATACTTATACATAATATTCGGTCTTATTGCAGTTGGACTTGGCGTTCTTGGAGTTGTATTGCCAGGACTCCCCACCACCCCGTTTCTTTTGCTTGCATCGTGGTTGTTCTACCGCAGTTCGCCACGACTTCAGCAATGGCTATTGTCATCGTGGCTAGGCAAATACATACGCAATTATCATCGGCGCGGGGGAATGACAATTGCACAAAAGGCAGGTGCTGTCGGCATTATGACAGCCATGGTATTGCTTGCGACATTCGTATTTATACCAGCAAATTCAATTGCACGCATAATTGTCCCAATCGCAGGCGGCATAGGCGACCTTGTTGTGATTTTTGCCGTACCGAACGCCAAACACGATGTCCCCAATGACGAACAGCCATAAAAAAAGGCCACCCGTCGGGTAGCCTTTCGTGTGCGTATTTGTCAATACTATTTGTACTTCTTTTCGAAATCCTGCATGCAAGATACCAATGCTTCTACAGCTTCGATTGTGCAAGCGTTGTAGAGAGAAGCGCGGAAACCACCAACAGAACGGTGACCCTTTATACCAACCATACCGCGTTCCTTTGCGAAAGCCATGAATTCAGCTTCCTTGTCTTCGCGACCTTCTGCCATTACCCAGCAGTGGTTCATGATTGAACGGTCTTCCTTGCATTCAACTGTGCCACGGAACATCGAGTTGCGGTCGATTTCTTCGTAAAGGAGGTTCGACTTCTTGAGGTTAATCTTGTTCATTTCAGCAACACCACCGATAGTGTTCTTCAACCACTTCAAGGTTTCGTGCATTACGAAAATCGGGAGTACCGGAGGAGTGTTGAACATAGAGATGTTCTTAGCCTCTTCTGCAGCATGAGTGCGATAGTCAACCATTGTTGGCAACGGATTCATATACTGACGGTCAGCAATCTTTCCGAGGATGTCCTTGCGAACGATTACGAAAGTAACACCAGCAGGACCAACGTTCTTCTGTGCACCACCGTAGATAAGACCGTACTTCTTAACGTCAACTGGACGGCTCATGATATCGGAACTCATATCGGCAACAAGCATTACGTTGTTGATTTCGCTAGCGTCGAAGTCCTTGCGGATTTCAGTACCATAAATGGTATTGTTTGTTGTGATGTGGAAGTAGTCTGCATCAGCAGGAACGTTCCATCCCTTAGGAATGTAGCTGTTAGTCTTGTCTTCCGACGAAGCAACGATTTCAACTGGACCGAAAAGCTTAGCTTCCTTAGCAGCCTTCTTAGCCCAAACGCCGGTCTGCAAGTAAGCAGCCTTCTTGTTGAGCAAGTTAGCCGGAACGGTCATAAACTGGGTGCTTGCGCCACCACCGAGGAACAATATTTCGTATTCGGCAGGAATGTTGAGGATGTCTCTCCAAAGCTGGCGAGTTTCTTCCATTGTACGTTCCCAACCCGGTGTACGGTGAGAAATTTCCATAAGACCGATTCCGGTGTTATCAAAGTCACGGATAGCGTTGATTGTAGATTCAATCGCTTCTTTTGGCAGTACGCATGGACCTGCGTTAAAGTTATATGCCTTCATTTTAAATTTTTATTAAACTGTTTATAATTAACTACTTAAATTACTTAGTCATATTTTTTAGACACATGCAAAATTAGTAATTATTTCAATGCACAAAATTTTTTAAAGATGATTTACAACATATTTTTATGGATGGCGAAAATAGAATGATTCAATCGCATGTTTGTTATTGTCAAAACGTAAAATTTTGGCGGCATCAAACTCATTTACTAGTGCGATAACTATGTTTTTCAAGACACTTATCGCACTATATTATTTCTGTACCATCACAGACAAAATACTGACTACAAATATATTATACAAAATAACAAGTAATCAAACAAGCTGAATATTGCCACAAAAATCACTATACAAAAAACTTCATTTCGGTGAAGCCGAATCGTAAAATTCCTTATTCTTTTTCAAACAAATCTTCGCTTTCTATTTCGGTTTGCACATTGTCCCAATACATGTTGTGGGCAACTCCCATTGATGTAACCATCGTGGTAAGAAGCGATTTACTCGTATGTGTAACTCTGCGGAATGTTTCGCGACGGTCTTGCATAGTATCATTGTAATCCTTGGTTATCACAAATTTTCCATCGGAATATTTCATTTCGCAAAGGTTTATATAGTCATCGCGGCGGTCGATTACAAGGTCAATCTGCCCACCGTTCCAATAGGTTCCGTCGCTGTCGGTAAACGACTTGCATTGCCACGAACTTACCGATGTTTCAATTCCGCTGATACCCATTTTTTTCTTGATTTGCGGTATATGCTGCAGGCAAACCTGCTCGAATGCGTATCCTTTCCATGCCAAAGTGGTATCAAGTATGTGCGACCAATAATGCTCGTCCCTGCCTGTATAATCCTTCACAAAGCGCAAATAAAACAATGAGTACAAGTCCGTTAGCTGATACATCACTTCACGTTCCTTTTTTCCGAAAGCATTGTAGCTTCTTATAAAATCACACTGGCAAAGGTTGTCAAGAACTTTGCTAAGATAACCATTATCAAGCAGTTTTGCTTCAGCAATAATCTCCTGCTTGGTTAGTCCCTTTATTTTCGTTGACAAGGTTTCGATAACCTTCTGGTAAAGTTCAGAATCGTTGAAAAGCGACTTGAACAGAAATCCAAACTCGTTTTTCAAAGGCGCATTGCTTGAAAAAAACAGGTTGTCAATATTTTGTGCCACGCTAAGCGACTTCTGGAACATATCAAGATAGTATGGTATTCCGCCAACAACCATATATGTTTCAATTATTTGCTTCCTCTGCATAGCAAATCCTTTCATTTTGAAGAACTCTTCGGTCTCATGCAGGTTGAAGGGACGCAAATATATACGCTGTGTTACACGGTTGTGCAGTCCACCCCGATTTGCAAGAATTTTGGTTGTCATCCAAGTGGTTGACGATCCGCAAACTATCAATTTGAGGTTGTTACGCTTTGATGCCCAACCATTCCAAAACAACTCAAAAGCGCTCAGGAATCTTGACCGAGGAACATCAAACCAAGGCAGTTCGTCAATGAAAACCACTATGCACTTTTTTCGCGACAACTTCTGAAGATACTGCTCCAACAACGAAAACGCCTCTATCCAGTTTTTGGGTTCGGCAAATTGCATACCTGAGTACTTTTTCAGTTGTTGCGAAAAGTAAGTCAACTGTTCTTGCCTCGTAGCCTGATAAATGCCAGTCATATAGAAATCATACTTCTTGCCAAAGTACTGGTCTATCAAAAAAGTCTTGCCAACACGACGACGACCGTATGTAACAACAAATTCGGCTTTACCTGAATTGCAAATATCAGTAAGCTGTTGTGCTTCTTTTTCGCGACCTGCCAGTGTACATGCTCTCATGTTTTATGTATTGAAATTCAAGCGCAAAGATAATAATTATTTTCATTTAACCAGTGCGATAACTATACTTTTTTTACCACTTATCGCACTACATTAAATTATTTTACTAGTGCGATAACTATGTTTTAAAAGACACTTATCGCACTATATTATTTACACAACTTTTAAACTAACAAGTTAATTACAAATACATTATCACAAATACACAAGTACGCAACCTGACAATTATACAACAAAAAAAAGCAGTCTTTTCAGACTGCTATAAGCCATAAAAATCCTGTATTATATCCGCCAATTCGTTTTGATAATTGCTACAGTTTTTCTATTATTCTCCTTCTGCCATCATTGCGCCATGGCAATTCTTGAACTTCTTACCGCTGCCGCACGGACACGGGTCGTTTCTGCCGACCTTCTTCTCGACACGAACCGGCTCGTTCTTTGGCTTGCCTGCACTTGGGTCGTTGTACTGCGGACGGTTGCCTCCGATTTCCTCACGACCAGTACGCATACGGCTGGTATCCAACCTCTGGCGTGGCTGACGGGCTTCCTTAACCTCGTCGGGATTCGACATCGGAATGTAAGCCTTCATCAAAATAGAAATGATGGAACGGTTGGTCTTGTCGAGCATTTCCTTGAAAATGTTGTACGATTCAAGCTTGTAAATCAGCAACGGGTCTTTCTGCTCGTATGAAGCGGCACGAACCGACTGGCGCAAATCGTCCATTTCGCGCAAATGTTCCTTCCATGATTCATCAATGTTGCGCAGAACAGCCGTCTTGTCGTATGCATGTACAATTTCCTCACCCTTTGTCTCGTATGCCTTCTCCAAGTTTACAACCACATTGTATTGCTTCATGCCATCGGTAATCGGAACAATGATGTTCTTGTACATATTGCCTTTGTTCTCAAATACATATTTAATGGTAGGATATGCCTGTTCTGCAATCTGCTGAGCCTTGCGCTTGTGAGTTTCGCGTAAATTTTCGTACAGGTAATCAACAAGTTCGTTGCGCGACATTTCATCGTACTTCGATTCATCTAGGTTAATGTCAATTGCCAAAGTCTTGAAAACCTCAAATTTGAATTCATCGTAGGTATAGTTTCCATAACAATCTTCGACCAGCGAAACACACACATCGTTCATCATGTTAGCGATGTCGGCACCAAGACGTTCACCGTCAAGGGCATTGCGGCGCTTCTTGTATATCACTGTACGCTGAGCATTCATAACGTCATCGTATTCAAGCAAGTGCTTACGAATACCGAAGTTGTTTTCCTCAACCTTCTTCTGAGCACGCTCAATAGACTTGGAAATCATGGAGTGCTGAATTGCCTCACCCTCAACATGTCCCATCTTGTCCATAACAGAAGCAATCCTGTCGGAACCGAACAGACGCATAAGGTTATCCTCGAGAGAAACGAAGAACTGCGATGAACCCGGGTCGCCCTGACGACCAGCACGACCACGCAACTGACGGTCAACGCGGCGAGACTCGTGACGCTCTGTACCTATGATTGCCAAACCGCCAGCCTCGCGAACTTCGGGCGACAATTTAATATCGGTACCACGACCTGCCATGTTGGTTGCAATGGTTACCGTACTCGACTGACCAGCCTCGGCAACGATGTCAGCCTCACGCTTGTGCAACTTTGCATTCAACACATTATGCTTTATTCCCTTGCGAGTAAGAATCTTGCTCAACAATTCGGAAACTTCAACCGATGTAGTACCTACAAGCACTGGACGACCAATCTTAACCAAACGTTCAATCTCGTCAATTACAGCTGCATATTTTTCTTTAGTTGTCTTGTAGATAAGGTCTTCGTAGTCGTTACGGATAACCGGTTTATTAGTTGGAATTGTAACAACATCCAGCTTGTAGATGTCCCAGAATTCACCAGCCTCTGTCTCTGCTGTACCGGTCATACCCGAAAGCTTGTGATACATCCTGAAATAGTTCTGCAAAGTGATTGTTGCGTAAGTCTGGGTAGCAGCCTCGACCTTTACATTTTCCTTAGATTCCACAGCCTGATGCAAACCATCCGACCAGCGGCGACCTTCCATGATACGACCTGTCTGCTCGTCAACAATCTTTACCTTGTTGTCAATAATTACATAGTCCACATCCTTCTCGAACATGGTATATGCCTTAAGCAACTGGTTTATAGTATGGATACGTTCCGATTTTACTGAATAGTCACGAACAATCTCGTCTTTCTTCTGTAATTTCTCAGGTGCAGGCAGAGTTTCCTTTTCAAGGTCGGCAAGAGCAACGCCAATGTCTGGCATCACGAAGAAATTGGGGTCAGAAGTCGAATTTGCGAGCAAGTCGAAACCTTTGTCAGTCAAATCAACCGAATTAAGTTTCTCATCAATAACAAAATACAAATCATCGGTTGCAAGGTGCATCATCTTGTTGTTATCCTGCATGTAGAAGTTTTCGATCTTTTGCAGCAAAGCCTTCATGCCTTGTTCCGACAGGAACTTGATGAGAGCCTTGTTCTTCGGCAAAGCCTTGAAAGCCTGCAACAACTTGAAACCGCCGTCCTTCTGATTGCCTTCGGCTATAAGTTTTTTGGCCTCATTGAAAATCTTGTTGAACAAATCCTTTTGAGCTGCAACAAGCTGTTGAACCTGAGGCTTCAAGTCATCAAAAAGCTGGTCGTCGCCCTTGGGTGTAGGACCTGAAATAATCAACGGGGTGCGGGCATCATCGATAAGAACCGAGTCAACCTCATCGACAATCGCATAATTGTGCTTGCGCTGAACCAAATCGGCTGGCGAAAGTGCCATATTGTCACGCAAATAGTCAAAACCAAACTCGTTGTTAGTTCCGAATGTAATATCCGATGCGTAAGCTTTGCGACGAGCCTCGCTGTTTGGTTCGTGCTTGTCAATGCAATCAACCGAAAGTCCGTGGAACATGTACAGCGGTCCCATCCATTCGGAGTCACGTTTTGCAAGGTAGTCGTTCACGGTTACGACATGTACTCCCCTACCCGTCAGTGCGTTAAGGAATACAGGCAAGGTAGCCACGAGGGTTTTACCTTCACCAGTCGCCATTTCGGCAATCTTTCCCTGATGCAATACAATACCGCCAATGAGCTGCACGTTGTAGTGAACCATATCCCATGTTACCATGTTTCCGCCGGCTACCCATGAATTTTTCCAAACAGCCTTGTCGCCATCTATTGCAACAAAATCGTTTGAAGCTGCCAAGTCGCGGTCAAAGTCGGTTGCTGTTACCACTACTTCGGCATTTTCCTTGAACCTGCGGGCAGTTTCCTTCAATATTGAAAATGCCTGCGGAAGTATTGTCATCAGATGTTCCTCAATTTTCTTGTCAATCTTCTCCTCTATCTTGTCAATCTCGTTGAAAACATCCTCGCGTTCCCAGATATCCAAGCCCTGAGCCTTTTCCCTCAGTTCTACAATATGATTTTCTTCAGCGCTTATATGCTCGTGAATGCCTTTTCTCAGTTCTTGAGTGCGTGCGCGCAGTTCATCGTTTGACAATGCCAGAAATTCTTTTTCCAAAGCAAGCACTTCGTTAAGTATCGGTGTCAGTGCCTTCAAGTCGCGTTCCGATTTGGTACCAAACATCTTAGATAAGAAACTTATTATACTCATAATCTATTTTCTATATTTTTTAAAGGTGCAAAGTTACCACTTTATTACGAATTACATTGATTTTTTTTGATATGTGGCAATAAAATGTTGAAAATATAACAGAAAATCAATATACAAAAAAGACAAGAATTATTTTCCTTCCACTTACAAGCTAAAAATCAACGTATTACATACATATTTTCATATAATTATTATGTTTACAATTATTGCATTTACAATAAAACACATGCTTAGCATTTTTTAATTAGGCACACAAACTACTAAACTAAGGAAATCGCAAACTATCCAAATTATTTTTTCATTGAACCAACGAATTTCTTAATTTTGCACTTACAAAATTATCTTATCACAACACAATTAGTCTGATAGTATTCTTAAATTTTATACACATGAAGAAAAGTATTTTTTTAGTTATCGCAGTTATTTCCATGATGGGAATGTTGGCGATAAGCGGATGCGAGAAGCCCACCACAACCTACACGGTAAGTTTTGATTCCAACGGTGGCACGGGAACAATGACAGAACAAAAATTCACAGAAGGCGAGTCAAAAGCATTGACAGCAAACAAATTTACTCGCGAAGGATACGTGTTCAAGGAATGGAATACCGATGCGAACGGTATCGGGGAATCCTATACTGATGGGCAGCAAATCACGGTTTCAGCCGACATGGTGCTTTATGCACAGTGGGAAAACCCAAACAAATTGAATGGTCGTGTTTACGTTGACCTTGGACTGCCAAGCGGATTGCTTTGGGCAGACAGTAACATTAACACAAGACTCCCAGAAAGTTACGGTCTATACATTGCATGGGCAGAAACAGAACCAAACGAAGATTACAACTACACATTCCCATACTACAAATATTCAATTGGCGGAGAGTCGTACACAGACCCTCAATTGTCCAAATATTGCAACAATGCCGCACTCGGCTTCGACGGATACACCGACAACCTTACAACCATTGAGGCATCCGATGATGCAGCTACAGCAAAATGGGGTGAAGGCTGGCGCATTCCGACCAAGGAAGAAATGCAGGAGTTGATAGACAACTGCACTATAACATGGACAACCCGTCGCGGATTCAACGGAAAACTCTTTACAGGACCTAACGGCAACTCGATTTTCCTTACAGCCAACGGTTCCTTCGTAGGTGACGACGATACAGACGGCGAAGGTTTATACGGAAGATACTGGACTAGCTCACTCAACACTACTACTCCGGGCAGAGCATGGAGCCTTAACTTCACAGAAGACAATTGTTCGGTTGAAAATAACCAAGACCGCTGCAACGGACTGGCAATCCGCCCTGTATGCAGACTACAGAAGTAACAAAACAACAACATGTTTAACATAATGAAAGGGATGCAAGCCGTATCCCTTTTTTCGTTGCCTTAAATAATCAAGTTTTTTGCAAATTTATGGATATGTGCAAATAAAATACCCAACCAAATTCATTACTATTGTTTTTTTTTATTCTTTTGCAAGCAAATAAAAACGCACAAGACACATTTACAACAAATTGAATACTACCATGTTGAAAGTAAAAATTTTCTTAGGATTAACATTACTGGCAATATTAGCCGTTTCGTGCAGCCAAAATGCCGAATGCATAAAGTATAGCGGTCCAACACAAGGGACAATGTTCAACATCACCTACTGCAGCGACATCAACTACAACAAGGAAATTGACAGTCTGCTCATCAACTTCAGCCGTTCGCTGTCCAACTACGACAGCACCTCACTAATTTCGCGCATAAACCACAACGAAACCGATTCGCTTGATGCCCTTGCCGAGGAATTTTTCAAGGTTTCGAAAGAAGTGTGGGAAAACACCGGCGGAATATTCGATGTGAGCGTCGCTCCTATTGTCAACGCATGGGGATTCGGTTGGGTTCGCCACGAAAAGCATATCCCCGACAGCACCGAAATCAACAATCTGCTACAACATGTAGGTCTTGACAAAATAGACATATCAAACGGCAAAATCACAAAGCACGACAATGACGTTCAAATAATTACAAATGCTATTGCGCAAGGACTGTCGGTTGATTATGTTTCCGATTTCTTCAAAAGCAAGGGCGTAAACAACTTTCTGGTAGAAATTGGCGGGGAAATATATTGTTCGGGCAAAAACGCCAAGGGCAAAAACTGGAAAATCGGTGTTGACAAGCCAATAGAAGGTAGCGGCTACGAATACCGCGAAAACCAGATTGTTATCCAACTTTCCGACATGGCAGTCAATACATCGGGCAACTACCGCAAATTTTTGGAAGAAGGCGAAAAAAAATACGGACATTCAATAAATCCGACTACTGGCTATCCCGCCGAGAACGAGATGATTAGCGCAACGGTTGTCTATCCCGACTGCATCCGCGCCGATGCATACGCCACAGCCTTTATGGTCATGGGTGCCGAAAAAGCAATGAAAATAGTAGAAAGCATTGACGGCATGGAAGCATATTTCATTGTCCACGACGGCGAAGAAACCAAAACCATAGAATCAAAAGGATTCGGCAAGTTCTACGAATAACCGGCATGGAAAAAACAAAAAAGTCCGGCAACAGCCAGACTTCTATATTTTATTTCTATAGTTTTAATAATAAATGTAGCCAGAATCAACAGGCACATTGTTATAATACACGGCAAGAACCAATAGCACCGTTAAAAGAGCAACTCCACACAAAATCAAACCAACCAACGACATAATCTTTCCTGCCTTCAACATTCCAACTCCAAAATAAGAATCAGGCGACATTTCATACTGCCGATAACCATTTTTAGTCTTCATCCTTCCAATTAAAGCCAATACAGCAGCGGCAATAAGAGAAATTATCGCAAAAATAATCATTATGAAAGCTGTTATTCTATCAACATTTTTATAACTGAAGGAATCAATAAACCCAAGCAGTGAAAAATACAAGCTGGAAATAACCATGCTAAGTGAAAGTGCGCCAAACACCAATGCATGAATCGAATTAGGAGCCTTGGACTTTTTTCCCTGTCCATACTCTAAATCAGCCTTTTCATTAGTTCGAGTCATTACAGGATTGTACTCTGCCGTAGCCAATTTTGCATTATCATCTTCAAACATAAGCTTTTAATTATTGAGTTAAAACACTATTTATTCGCCCGAAAGTAAAAAAAATGGAGCCAAAACAAGTTAATTTTGACTCCACTTTGCTTTAATAAGTTTCTAAAAACTATAGTTGCTCAAGACTGTTGCATATACAATAGTCATTATTATTGCAGCAACAATTGCAACGATACTGAGTATGAATGAAACCAAAGACATTATTTTTGCAGCCTTCAACATTCCAACTCCAAAATATGATTCAGGAGAAGCATTGTAAATATCGTATCCCTGCATAGTCTTCTTCTTGCCAAGAATCGACAAAACCAATGATGCTATACAAAATACTATTGACACAATACATAGGATTGGATAAAATGCATAAATAAGTCCTATACTACTAATACAAAGAGCAATACCACTCATTACCAAGGCCGGAATTGAATTCGGAGCCTTTTCTTTTTGAATCTGTTCTGTCATAACTTTAGTTTTTAATTATTTTGTTACAAATTTAATCTTTACAAGCACATTGTCATGCATTGCATTAACACTGAGCCTTTATTTTTTTGCAAAAATACAAATACTTTTCATTTGACAAAAAAAATTACTCTATAAATATTGAGAAAATCTTCTATTGGCAAAAAAAAAGCCGGACATACATCCGACTTTTTAGTTTAACACAAAAATCTCCTATTCAGGATAATATCTTTCAATATAATTCTGGATTGCCTGCTGACCTGTGCCAGATGGATTAGGCACCGAAATATTAAGTGCAAGTTCTATATACAACATTACACCTCTTTCATTGTAAACAATCTTTGACTTTGGAATTCCACTCTCCAATTGTCCCTGAATTCTTACAGTATAGTCACTTATTGTGGATTCGCCCTCCGTATAAGCAACACTTGCTTCCTGAGTTGGGATTTGCAGATATACGTAATTCAAACGCATTGAATCAACTGCTGCATCATACGACATTCCATTATAGAAAGCAACTTCCTTATCTTCTGCCTTACCAAGAAAACCAACTTGGTCGGAACGGGTACGAGACGAAAGAGTTGGTGAAAATACATCAGCATCAACCTTGAATGATACTTTCTGACCATTGTATTCGTGCTGAGCCACCTTTGAAAATCTCATACGACCAGCAACGCTATTCGAAGCCGTTATGTTTGAATAATATGTTGCCGGCTGGCAAATATCACTAATTCCACCACCAATGATTTCTTCACGTACAGTCCAATACTTTCCTGTGTAAATTTCACTCACATTCTTCACAGATATTACCTTGGACCTAGTACCTGCATTTCCGGACTCGTCTGTAGCAGTATAAGTTATTGTATAATCACCTGTTTTCTTCACCTCACCCACATGCGAAGCAACTTTCTTTTCTATTGGCATCACCGTTTCCAAATCAGATGAAATCTGAATATCGGCAGCCAAACTAGCATTGTCTTCTACATAGCAACCGGGGTCAACATATTTCGTATATAACAAAATAGTAGTATCACCCTTCTTGTCTATGGTTTCACCATCCTTTGCCAAAAAATAAATTGAAGGTGCTATACTGTCACTTGGGCAAGCAGTGAACATTAACAATAATGCCGCAAAAATTGCGAACATAAACGCCATACTAAAAATTCTTCTATTCATAATTTTAAGAATATAATCAAGCCGTAAAATTATTAACAATATTTTAATCCCACAAATATTTTTCTATTTTTTTATCAAAACTATTTTTGTCTGTACTCCAGAACCTTCCATTCCAAAGAAATAAACGCCATCGCCAAGTCCCGACAAATCAGTACTAAACATCTCATTATCAATAGCAACAATCTTTACTTCCCTGCCAAACACATCATACACCAACAGCCTTTGCCCGATATATTCTGATGGAACAGAAATATTGACAAATCCATCCGTAGGATTAGGAAAAGCCTCTATCTTTTTAGCAATATCATTCTCCTTAGATTCAAAAACTGCACTTAAATTCGCATTTTCGAGAGAAACATTGCTTATATACAAATCGGAATTTCTTGCATTCTTTACAGTCAACCTAATCATTACATTCTGTCCGCGGAAATCGGCAAGCGACACCGATACCGTATCAAATTCAGAATATTCAACTGGCACATATTCAGAATTGGCATAGCCTTGCTCGGTATATAATCCAGGTCCACCATTAGCCCAAATGCGATATGGGAAAGTAGCGCCACAATCGGTACTAACCTCCACAAACAGAGAATCCCTACTCGAATCCGAAATTCGGTTCTTGTATGCATACACAAAATTCAAAAATACAGAATCCGAATCCGGCAAATCGGTCTGCGGCAAATACGCATAATCAACATCCCTGTTCTTTACATTCTTGCTAAACCTATAAACCAATGCATGGTGCTCGGAATTTTCGCCCCACGGAAGCATTTCCCATGTCTTCAACCCGTTTGGATTTCCAATTACAACTCCATACCTTGAAAAGAATCCACCATCGTTGAAATCAATGGAATATGGGAACTCCCAAGTGTAATACTTGTTGAACCTCAACATGGCACTATTATTAAAGTCATCATACTCAAGACCATTGCTTCCAGGATAAACAACTGCATACAACTCGTTAAGTCCACCATGAACAGGCACATTTGGCACTTCGTATTCGTATGGTTCTTCCGCCAAATGAGAAACGTATTCAAACTCATGACTTGCAATAAGACTGTCGCCAGAATAAACGCGAAGCATTGTATGACCAGAATCGTAATCTCCATTATTGAACACTTGCGCATACACAGTTGGAACACTTTCCACACAAGTTACCGTATCGTAGTCAACAATGCCATCGCCATACGACATGCTAAGTTTCACACTTATGTCAAAATTTTCGTTCTCCGGTGCAGATACGGGGTATATATCTGACAAATAATTGTATGCGGCAAGTACATCAATCATACCCATTCCGTATGTATTGTCCTCACCTTCATCGCCGAGGTCAATAGCCGAGTAATACAAAGCCTCCTTGAGTTCCCTTGCCGATGCCATCTGAAAAGCCTCTGCCAATAGCAACAAAGCACCCGACACATGCGGACAAGCCATTGATGTTCCCTGCAAATTGTTGTACCCGCTTGTGCCAACACACGAACGCACATTTACTCCCGGAGCAGATACCTCAGGCTTTATTTTCAACGATGATTCCTCATCGACACATGGCGTTGGTCCACGACTTGAGAAACTTGCAACAACATTGCTCGAATTTACTGCCGCAACCGACATAGGATTTACAAGATTATATGCAAGCATTGCAGGATAACCAGTTGTAGAATCATTCGGACCTTCGTTGCCCGCAGAGAACGGCGAACAAATTCCGGCAGCCTCCAAAGTCTCAACTATTGAATTTTCGGGAAGCGAACAAGCGCCAAATTCCTCAGCCAAATCGTAGCTGTAACCCCATGAATTGTTTATCACACGCGGAACATCTTGAGTTGTATTTTCATCTCCATCGGGATTGAGAACCCATTGGTAAACCGAGAAGAACTGGCTTACAGTAAGCAATTCTGCATCAGTACTTGCCACAGGGTCACAGGCTATCCACTTGGCGTTGAATGCAATACCGATAGTATCGTGAGTTGCCCTGTCAAGTCCCATTGTGGTTCCTGTGGTATGCGTTCCATGCGATGATGATGCATTGTCGCGCGGATTCTCGTGACGCATTCCGTACCAACACTGCGACTGTGGCCAATAATTGCCAGCATAGTTGGTGCTGATGGCAGGATGTTCGGGATTTACACCAGTATCAATGCTAAGCATCAGCATATTGCGACCAGTATAACCCAAAGCCCACATTGCAGGAGCATTTATGGCACGCACGCCCCACTCCACTCCGTTCACCGAACGCGGAGCATTTTCCTCAACCAAAGTCGTTCCGTCAATAATCGTGAAGCGCGGAGCATTCAAGTCTATGTATGTTACATCCTCAAAACCAGCAATCTGCATTATAAAATCAGGACGAACCTTCATATTCACGGCATTCACAATCCAGAAATCTTCCATATCCGACACAGCTGACGGATTTGACTTCATCAACGGAGCAATCTGCCTCATGAACTTTGCATACGACTTTTCGTGGTTGCGTTTCAGCAACGCAGTAACACCTTTGACACGCGTGTCAAAATCAGCATGATACTTGTCATAATGGCTTGCAAGGTCAGAAACCGACTCCACGTTCTCAAAATATACATTCACATCAAGGTATTCGACATTTCCATCCTTAATCGCATCCAACAAAGCAGGGCTTACAACAAACTGCGCCACCGAAAGCAACGACATGGAAACCAACACTATAAACAAAAGTACCTTTTTCATATTATATTGTTTTTTCGTTATTATCTATTTCAAAATTTCTGCTTCAACTATATCATCGTCAACGACTTTAATCAACTTCACAGGACAAATCCTATTTATAAGCTCCTTATCATACGGAACCGCAACCCTTATATAATTATCGGTATAGCCGAACATCATTCCACCCTTCTTTGCCGACTCAAACAACACCTCGTGAACAGAACCAAGCCTCGACTGCACAAACTCCTTGTGTTTTTTTTCACAAATGGACTTCACCACATCTGCCCTCTCCTGCTTCTGCTTGGAAGTAACGCGCGGAGTAAACTTCAACGCCCTCGTGCCTTCCCTTTCGGAATACTGGAACTGGTGAATAAACGAAATATCAAGAGAATCAACAAAATCCACCGTTTCGGCAAACATTTCTGGTGTTTCGCCGTTGACGCCAACTATAAGGTCGATGCCAATAAAAGCATCAGGAATAAGTTTCTTAACTAACTCAATCTTACGACGATACAAAGCCGTATCATATCGGCGACCAATGAGTTTCAGCAACTCGTCGCACCCCGACTGCAACGGAATGTGAAAATGTGGCATCATCTTGGGTTCGGCAGCAACAAATTCAATGATTTCATCGGTAAGCAAATCAGGCTCTATGCTTCCAATCCTATACCGTTCAATGCCATCGACTTTTGCAAGAGCCTTCAGCAACTGCAGAAAGTTTTCGCCAGTAGTCTTGCCGAAATCGCCAATATTCACTCCCGAAATTATTACCTCCTTCATTCCGTCAGCGGCAAGCGACTTCACCTGCTCCACACACTCGGCAACCGATGGATTGCGGCTGCGCCCTCGAGCAAATGGAATCGTACAATAAGCACAGAAATAGTCGCAACCGTCCTGAACTTTCAGGAAAGCACGAGTGCGGTCACCCTTTGAAAATGCCGGCACGAAGGACTTCATTTCGTTGTGTGGCGTAGTACTTACGAATACATCACGACTTGCCACCGCATTGTCTATTATCTTTTCTATCTCGGCTTTGTTGTTTACACCGAAAACGTAGTTCACGCCAGGAAGCGATGCAACCTCATCGGATTTCAACTGGGCATAACATCCTGTTACAATTATTATTGCATCGGGATTTAGCGAATGGGCACGTGCAACAGCATTTCTGCCCTTTCGATTGGCATTTGACGTTACCGAACAGGAGTTCAGCACATAAAAGTCCGCTTTCTGCGAAAAAGGCACTACCGTAAAACCTCGCTCAATGAAATAGCGGGAAATTGTCGATGTTTCGGCAAAATTGAGGCGGCAGCCAAGGGTACAGAAGGCAACGGTTTTCATAAAATTTATATTAGCCAATTCACGATTTTTTCATCTTCCAACCATCTATGCAACGCTTCTCAGAAGAAAAATTCACTCCAATTTCAAACAATTTCCTATTGTCATTTGCAAACGGCCTTGCATAACCCTTTTCCTCTATCTGCTTCAATGCATCATCTGCATTACCATCCATCTTCAACTCGAATATGTAGATGTAGTCCTTTGTCTGCATAACAATGTCCATCCTGCCGTTGCTCGTATGCCTTTCAACCTCCACATATAAGCCTAGCATCTTGAAAATCAAGTACAATGCATTCTGAAAATATAATTCTGCCTTACCTACTATCTGATAATCAACATCGGCAAGCATAGCCTCAAGACGCTGCATGAAATCCTCAACCTTTCCAGCTCGAACATCCCTAACAAAACGCGAAACAAAGAAATCGGAACTTTCTCCGTTGCTAGGCGTATAAAAAGGTATAAGATAGTTCACAAAGCCCTTTTCCACTTCACGGTTTGGAAAACCAAGCCTATAGGAACCAAATTCTGCATCGTAATCTTTTATTGTAAGATAACCACTTTGATACAGAAGAGGAAGAGGATTTTTATCCATAACGTCAAGAGAATTGAGAGTATCAGCAGTAAGCTCGTCTTCTGTAAAATTTTCCAACTTATAGCCAGCTTTTTGAAGCTGATGAACAAGAAAAGAAGGAGTGCCAGTCTCAAACCAATAGTCGCCGAAATGACGACTAGACAAGGTACTCAATAGACTAAACGGATTGTAAACTCCTGTGGCATTTGGACAAAAACGGTAACCGTCATAATCCGTCCTTAACTTTTCATAACATTCTGCCTTGCTCATGGAGTTTACATTCGCCAACAATTCGACACTAGAGTCAAAATTTTCGTGCAGTTCTTTTTCTGTAATACCACACATAGTTGCATATTGAGGCAACAATGATATATCTGTCAGATTGTTCAAATCACTAAACACGCTCAACTTTCCGAACTTTGTAACACCAGTAATGAATGCGAATCGTATGTAACGGTCGCTTGACTTCAATACACCATAAAAAGCCTTTAACATACTACGAAACTCATCTTGCAAAACATCATTGCCAATCGTCTGAAGCAAAGGCTTATCGTACTCATCAACAAGTATGACTACACGTTTGCCTGTTTGCTCGTATGCACGACGAATCACGCCTCTGAATCGAGCCGAAATAGTTTTTTCAAAGTCCTCAGATCCATACAATTGTTCCCATTGGCACAATACTTCATTCAAAATATTGAAAACGCTTTCCTTTTCGTCAAATTTTTCAGCATTTAAATCCAAATGAAAAACTGGATATGTTTTCCAATCCTCTTCAAGTTTTGAAAGCGCAAGTCCGTCAAATAGTTCCTTTTTACCTTGAAAATAAGCTTCAAAAGTGGACATTAACAAAGATTTTCCAAAACGACGCGGACGTGAAAGGAAATAATATTTCCCATCTGCTGCCAGTTTGTAAACGAGATCGGTCTTATCTACATATAAGTAATCATTCTGCCTTATCTCGCCAAAATCCTGTATCCCTATAGGAAATTTCAAATCCGACATAATCTATATTTTGCAAAAAAAACATTTAGACTCAATCATTTCAAACGCTGAATATCGTCTGCAATCCTTGCAAACAAATCATCGCTAACATTTACCAACGGCAGACGAAGCACATTCTGTATTACACCCATCTGCGACAAATAAGCCTTTACTCCAGCAGGATTGCCTTCGGCAAACATCAGACGAACTGTTGGCAACAACTTGTAGTGTAATTTTCTTGCATGCTCAAAATCACCATTTAGCGCAAGTTTCACCATCTGCGACAATTCACGCGGAAATGCGTTTGCAACAACGGAAATCACACCTTTCACACCTGCTGCCATAAGCGGAAGCGTAAGCCCATCATCACCCGAAATAACAGTAAAGCGTTCGGGCTTGTTCTCCACCACGCGCATAATCTGGTCAACCGAACCAGAAGCCTCCTTCACGGCAATTATATTATCAAAGTCACGAGCAAGACGGCAAATTGTCTCTGGCAAAATGTTAACTCCTGTACGTCCTGGAATGTTGTACAAAATTACAGGCACTGGCGAAACCTCTACGACATGAGCGAAATGTGCATACAAGCCATTCTGTACCGGCTTATTATAAAATGGTGATGCCGTTAGAAGTCCATCTATGCCACTGAAATCAAAATTGCGAATGCTATCAAGCAGGTCGGAGGTATTATTTCCACTCATTCCCACCATAATAGGCACACGACCAGCAATTTCACGCTTTGCAAAGTCAATAACCTTACGGCGCTCCTCTGCAGAAAGACAAGGCGTTTCGCCTGTAGTTCCCATAACCAGCACATAGTCAACTCCGCCATCAACAACATGCGACAGCAAACGGGCAAAAGCCACATAGTCAACATTTCCATTAATATCGAATGGCGTTACCAATGCCACGCCCGTTCCAAAAAACTTGCTATTCATATCTTATCGCTTCCAAATAATGAATTATCTGCTTTACTAGTTCCGAAATGTTTGAATTTTCCTCGTCAAGACTTACCATAACATCAAGCAAATCGGCATTTTTCTCGTTGTACAACCCGACTTTAAATCCTGCTTTTGACTTCAGTTTAATATAATCAAGCGGAGTTTTGTCTTCCATGTCAAGGCAAATAAGAATATCGAAATCCGTATTGCAAAATTCAGCCACAGTTTCTTCTTGCGGGAAACCGAGCCAATTGAGTTCCTTGGCACAGAAAAACGAAAAGTCCAGCGGTTGCAAATGAAAATTGGACAATTCCTTGTTGTCAACAAAACCGAGAGCCTTAACTAATGGAACTTGCTTCTGCAAATCGAAAAGCAACTTGCGAGCCACCTCAAACTGAGCTTCATCGGTAGCATCGTGCAGAATACCAACCTTTTTTGCAGAGCCCAAGCCGCAAGCACGGACAAACCGAGGTTCCACACCCCGTGCCTTCAACATTTTGCGCCTTGCAAGTCCCGACTTTATTCCGTCAAACATAGGCACAAAGATACAAATTTATTTTGGATTTACGATTTTAGATTGACGATTTCGATTTTGGATTCGGAATTTCAGATTGATTTTATGAATAATAAGTTGTAAATACAGATTTTTTACTTCAAGACATACATTCCGAAAACATTTCCACAGCAATCACCTCATCCAAGTTTTGCATATTTCATTTCTCCATAGTACTTTTGCACGACTATTTTTATACACAAGATGAACGAAAAATTCCATAGCAAAATTTCAAGGATTATATTTATAATCACGGCAATAGCAATAGCAGTTACAATGTTTGCCCTTGTTGGAGACTACGGCAGCTGCACCGCCGAGGACGAGTACCAGATTACTCAAGCCACACAACTTGACAGATACTACCGCAGTTTCGGCAACGATACCAGCATACTTGAAAGCACACATCCAATGTACAGCGGATGGTTCAATGCTCTCACAATGGCAATGTCGGATGTTTTTGTAAAATGTGAAATCAGAAGTGTACGACACGCCATGAATGCAATATTTGGCTTGCTGGGAATAATTTTCGTAGCACTAACAGCCAAGCGATGCCGAAATTGGCGCACTGGCACATTCGTCCTGCTACTGATGGGATTCTCGCCCGTAATATTCGGACATTCAATGTTTAACCTCGACGACATCCCTGTCTTTGCCACTTTCGCAGCATCACTATATTTCATAAAACGCCTTGCCGACCATTTTCCGAAGCCCAAAATCATTGATGCAATATTTTTTACATTGTCAGCATCATTGTGCATCACGTCCAACCCCGACGGTTCGCTTCTTGTTGCAATCGCACTTATTCTCATCATAATAGGACTTGTTGCGAAACGCAAACATTCTGAAATAAAAAAGGCTTCAATTAGATATTCTATCATTGCAATATGCTCATTAGTAATAACATGCGGTATTGCATTACTTCTTATTCCACAGTTCACGCACACGGGAATCTGGACTTGGCTTGACAGTTTTACTTCATCAACGCCAACAAGAATCCTTTTTCAAGGAAAACTATACTGGACAGACCTATTGCCATGGTACTACAACATAAAAATGCTAGTAATGACAATACCAGCAGCCGTATTTGTCGGTATGCTTCTCGCACTTGGATTATGCTTTGTAAAAAAGTCAAACCAAGCCGAAATCATCACACTTCTGGCAATTTCAGTACTTGCAATTCTGCTTTTCTCGCTAAAACATGACACCAACGGCACTTGGCAACACCTGCTTTTTGCAGAAATTCCATTCTATATTATTGCAGCTATCGGCTTCGACATGCTTGCAGAATCGTCCCGCACCAAAGCGACACAAATTGCAGGCATAACAATCCCCGTTCTGCTTATGATAATGCCAGCCATACATATTTTCAAAAGCCATCCATACAGCCACATATACTACAACGAGTTTACAGGTGGAATCAACCATGCTTTCGGGCGCTATGAGCTTGAAAACTATGGATTAAGCAACCGCGAAGCCGCACAATGGATAATTGACAACGGCAAATACAGGCTTTCGGGAAATCAGCTTTTTGTTGCATCACGAAGCGAAGTCGCTGGAAAATACTATTTTGGCAAATACAAATATGAAGTCTCGATAGTAGAAAGCCGCTGGGCTGAACGAGCAAACCATATCTGGGACTACGCAATGTTCCCCGTTACCGGCATAGAACCCGAAATACTGACAAGCCCATACTTTCCGCCAAAGAACACAGTGGAAACAATCAGCATCAACAATGTTCCGATATGCCTAGTACTGCAACGCACCGACACCTGCGACCTATACGGACGCGGATACCTTGCCAGCAACGAAATACCTCACGCAATAGAACTGCTTGAAACGGCAATACGCAACGATTCTACCAATGAATCGGCAATGATAAACCTCATCGATGCCAACCTGCGCATAAACAACAAGCAAGCAATGAAAATGTGGATTGACCGTTTCCTAAGAATTGCCCCACGAGACGATGTTGGCAACTACTACAACGCTTATTACCACAATATTACAGGCAACAACGATGAAGCTGAACGCATCTGCAAGGAAATCATAGACTACAATCCGCGTTTTTGCCTTGCATATATGTTCCTGTCAACAATATACATACAGCAGAAGCAATTCGACAAAGCCGAAAGCACAATCCTCGCTACCGTTGACTACGACATTTACGACGAACAGGCAGCCCGCCAACTTGTACGTGTTTACAACGCCCAGCAGAAGGACATACGCGATGCCGAACTCTCCTACTACGAATACGCATACAAGTCATACGACAACCGTGGCAAAAAGGAACTTGCCGAAAAATTCAAAAAATTGTTCGACGAGGCGAAAGCAAAACGACAATAACAACCAAAACAGAAAACAATACCAACACAATGGACTATTTATCACCGACAACGCCACTGCCAAAGATAACAGGCTCGCTGATAAGCTATTTCAGCAACATGGTAAAATTAAACGGAGGAACAAATCTAGCACAAGGCATACCCGGATTCCGCCCACCAGAAAAACTTCTGGAGATATTTGCTGGCGTACTTAAAAAGGACATCCACCAATATGCTCCCGGCTGCGGAAACCAAAAACTACTTGAACACCTTAATATAAAATACAGCAACCGACCCTCATCGGCAAGGATATTCATAAGCAGCGGTGCAACCGAAGCTGTATCGTTGATTTACACATACTTGCAAGGCAACAAAGGCAAAAATTTCAATGCCATGAGTTTTTCTCCAGCATACGAATCCTACATACACCTGCCTCAGATTTTCGGAAACAACTTTTTTACATATCCAACCGACTCCGAAATATACTTTGACAATGAAAAATTCCGCAAATTCTTTATTGACAACAAAATAAATGTAATCTTCGTGGCTTCGCCCGGAAATCCCTACGGCAAGACTTTGAGCCGCGAGAAACTTGACTACCTCATCGACCTCTGCGAAGAATTTGGCTCATACCTTATAATTGATTCGGTTTACGGAGAACTTTACTTCAACAACGAAGCCCCTTACTACCCTATCGAACGAATTTCTCCTAATGTATTCTACGTCAACAGTTTTTCCAAGAGATACTCCATAACAGGCTGGCGAGTTGGCTATTTTATCTTCGACGAATGCCATTTTGACAAGATAAGCTACATACACGACTACATAGGATTATCATCGGCAGCGCCACAACAGCAAGCCATTGCCGAATTCCTTGACACAGAAGAATCGCGCACCTATATTACAGAACTGCGAAGCAAGATTATCCGCAACCTCGAAATAGGCAACGAGCGACTGCAAAAAGCAGGATTCGTCTGCCCGCAAAACGACGGCGGATATTTCATCTGGGCAAAGCTTCCCGAACCATGGAACGACAGCCTGCGTTTCGGACTTGCACTGTACGACAAGGTTAGGACAGCCGTAATTCCAGGCGTTCACTTCGGCAAGGAATGGAACCAGTACATAAGAATAAACATTGCGCGCGAAGAAGAAGAATTCGTAAGAGGAATCGAAAATTTGATTGAGTTCACAAAAAATGCGAAACGATAAAAATTGTTAATAACATTAGCCCTATAAATTTACAAGAACCAATAATTATATGTAATTTCGCAGTCATTAAAATTAAATGACTATGGATATTTCAGGAAAATTGATAAAGATATTGCCACCAGTAACAGGCAATGGAGCAAACGGGCAATGGAAAAAGCAGTCGTTTGTAATAGAATACGCCAACGGGCAGTTCCCAAAGAAGGCTTGTTTCCAAGTATGGGGCGACAAAGTTGACCTTTCGTCACTTGTCGAAGGCGAAGATATACATGTTTTCTTCGAGCCAGAAAGCCGCGAATACAACAACAACTGGTACACCGATCTCCGTGCATGGAAAGTAGAAGCTGCACAGAACCAGAATGGTGGATTCGCACAACCAATGCCAACGCCACCACCTCCAACAGGAGCCCCAATGCCGACCGAAGTTCCTGGTTTCATAGATGCAGGAAGCAAGGAAGATGACGACCTGCCATTCTAATTGAATATATACGCACAATATAAAAATGAGGCTGCCTAAAAGCAGCCTATTTTGTGTGTTGTATTTGTAGCGGCGCAATGCATTGCGCCGCTACAATAATATCAAATCTACATGCAGTGTATGTATTTTTCAACCAATTCGCGAATTTCTTCGGTCTTACCGTAGAGCTTTTCGCTCAAGCCCTTGTCGTTGTATGCCTTTAAGCCCTTGATAACTGCATCGATAAGTCCTGGCTGGAAAATCTTGTCCTTTTCGAAGAACTTGCGCTTTGTATCAAGTGCATCGGCAGAATCCCAGCAGCAATCTGGAAGAGCTTTCAGCTTAGCAAGCTTGTCCTTGAACTCCTCGCTGAAGATGTTTACATTTACATACAAGTCCTTAGCCATCTTGAGCGAACCGCGCATTGTAAGTCCATGCTGTGCAGCAACAATCAGAGCAGCCATATACAAGTACAAGTCTGCAGAACCATCACCGCTACGGATTTCAACGGTCTGCTTGCTGTCGTAATCAGCAGCCTTGCTCTTTTCCTGCGGATTTGCATCGCGGAACATATTGATGTCGCCAGTCCAGCCCAGCGGAACGCGAACAAGAACGCTCCTGTTGCGGTCGCCCCAGCAGATGTTGGTAGGAGCTTCCTGATGAGGAACAAGACGCAGGTACGATGTCGGAATTGTATTTCCGAAAGCGGTGAGAGCATCGGCAAGGTCGAGGATACCGGCAATCATCTTGCGGGCATCGTCGCTGAGAACGCCATTGTCAACCATCATATTCTTGCCGTCCTTCGAAAGCATCATGTGGATGTGCAGACCGCTACCAGCCTTGCCTACTGTAATCTTCGGAGCGAAACTCAAGTTTACGCCATAGTCGCTGCAGAGTTTGCGGAGAATCCACTTTGCGATAATCAACTGTTCTACAGCCGATTCAGCCTCACAAGGAAGAAATTCTATTTCCTGCTGCTCGTAGTAGAAATCGCCATCGGTGAAGTTTCCAACCTCAGAGTGACCGTACTTAATCTTACCGCCACACTGTGCAATAATGTGCATGGCTTCCTTGCGGATGAACTCGTAGTTTGCAAACGGAGCCGACTCGTGATAACCGCGCTGGTCAACAGCCGGGAACATAGCGTTTTCGCTCTT
>JAGCNN010000009.1 GCA_017645925.1 Bacteroidales bacterium | reverse complement strand
TTCACCGTTGAGACGTTTCTTTACCGAGTCATTTGCCATCATGTAGTTGACGGTGATAAGCTTACCGACCTTGCGGGCGAACTCAAGGAAAGTAAAGTCCTTCATCCAGTCGTAGTTGTTTACGAGTTCGGCCTTGTTTGGAATATCTGATTCGAAGTCGAGGAATTTTGCGAGCTGGTTCTTTATGCACTGCTGGTTGTGACGCAGGGTTTCCTCGTCAAGCAGGTTGCGTTCGAGCGACTTTCCCGACGGGTCGCCAATCATACCTGTAGCACCACCGATAAGGGCGATAGGCTTATGTCCGCAATTCTGCAAGTGCTTGAGCATCATTATGCCGCACAAATGTCCGATATGAAGTGAGTCGGCTGTCGGGTCAATTCCAACGTATGCCGCAACGTGTTCTTTCTGTAGTGCTTCTTCGGTGCCAGGAATCATATCCTGCAGCATTCCTCTCCATTTGAGTTCTTCTATGAAATTTTTCATCGTATTTTAAATTTGGCGCAAAGTTAAGAGTATTCGTCAACATAGCCGAACTTTTCGCGTGATATTTTTTACTCAGTGGTCTATATGAATCTTCTAAACAAATTTTCCTCGTCGTAGAAATCAATCTCTCCAAATTCTGCTTTTATGCATTCAATTTCAGCAAGATTGTGATTGCAAAATGCCTTATATGCATCCGATTGCGGATTCAACGGACGGTGATTTGCAGCCGCAGTTATTTTGCCAATCCTTGCAACTGTAGCATTGGTTTGCTCGGAGAAAAATGTTTCGCCAAAACGTTCCCAGATGTACTGAACGGCTGTCTCGGAAGGATGAACCATGTCGGCAGCGTAGAAACGGTAGTCGCGAAGCTCGTCCATCATAATTTCGTAGGCAGGGAAATAGGATGTGTTTCCGAATTTTGCATTCAGTTCGTTGATTGCAAGGTGCAGTGTTGATTTGCTAATCTGGTTCTGGTGTGCACCGTCGCGCCAATGACGGATAGGACTGACCGTGAAAACTATGCGTAAATTTGGATTCGCTTCTGTCAATGTTCTTATGCATTCCGACCACGCATCTACTATTTCGCTGACTTTCAAAAGTCTGCGGTTGAAACATTTTTCGGGTTGCTTGTGGCAGTTGCAGACGATTTTTCCAGTTTCTGCAAGTTCGTAAACGTATGCCGTGCCGAAGGTTACAAACATTACATTAACGGTTTCAAGTTGACATTTTAGCATTTGGGTTGCCGAATTTATGCTTTCGATGCAAACATTTTTGTCAACGTTAGAAAAACGGCTGTGAAAGTCGAAGCAGTTCCATGTTCCTGCGGAGAAAAATACATCATCATCACCATATTTTTTGCCAGAAAGTGCATTTTTTATGCTTTCGCGTATTGAGATGGGGTTATAAAGTATGCCCGTTGGGTTTACCGATGTCGGAATTTTTGTCGCAGCGAGCTTGTTGCCAATATTTTCGGCAAAGCACGAACCTACGAAAAGGCATTTGTCGTTGTGCGATATGCCAAATCCGAATTTTTGTATGTCTATTTTTGTGCGGAATTCCATATCAGATTGTTGCAAGATAAAAGTTTTGTCCCTTGAAATAAATGACGTACAGTTTGCCGTTTATATATTTGCAGCACTTGCATTTGCAGTCGCTTGCAAGCGGAAATTCGCGCTCGTCTTCGACTTTGCCGTCAAGGTTATATTCTACGATTTTGCTGTAGTTGTCTTCCGAGCCTTCTACGGTTGTAAATCCCTTGTCGTCAACCTTGAAAGCATATATTGTTCTGATCGATTCCGTGATTTTCGTTGCGCTTCCATCCTTGCCGATTTCAAAAACAGAACCAGCAGCCGAAGCGTAAATTTTCCCATCGTAGGCATAAAATTTTGGTTGCGAAACGTAGGTGTAAACCGAATTCATCACATTGCCTTCGGCAGCCATATTCTCCGATTCTCGACGTGGCAGTTCTATAGTTTTCTGCAGGACAAACTCGTTGGACTTCTGCTTTACAAAAAGCATTAGGCTTGGAATATTGTCGGGAGTTTGTGCACGTTCGTACTGCGATGCGCTGTTGGTGATTACAATGCTGTCGGAAAGGAAATACTGGAAATTTCCCTGTGGCACGTTGGATGCAATTCCGCCCTTGTCGTCGAACAGAATCTTGAAGTCCTTGCCATTGTGGAAAATTGCGGCTGGGATTAGCATATAACCCATAGTGTCCATCACTGGCAGAGGATATGCATATAAGGCATTGTTGTTGCTGTCGCCGTAGCCGAGCAGCGCAAGAGGCTGAATAGGTGTGCTGTCGGTAAGCGGTTGACCGCTGATTTTCGACAGGAATTCGGCAAAACTGTACGAAACATCTTCGAAAACAATGCTGTTTATCATTCCCGAGCGAATGTCAATTTGGTAGGCGCGTGTGCGGTCGATTATGCAAATTGCGCTGTCGTTTGCCATTGCAATCTGCGATGGATTGTTGAGCATACATTCATCGTTCTCCTGAATTTTCAGCTCGGCAGGTTCGGGGGTGCTGCACGCTACGAGGAAAAGTGCAAGCGATAGAATAAATATTGAATTAATTTTACTCATAATATTATTATTTGTTTTCAAAATCAATAGAAAATAAGTTGTTTTCAGGCTCTAACCGAATTTACATGGTAACCAACAGATATTATTGCATCTAGATTGTAGAACATCACCTCATGTGACTGAGTTTTATCTGTCATTGCACCGTGTTGAGTGGTAGTTCGGAATTTCCGAATAACCACGTTTGCGTCAAGCTCACCACTAGCAAAAATATTTTTAAGGTGTTCATTAATAGTTGATTTTGCTTTGTCAAAGAGCATTGCGATAGCATCCTGCGTACACCAAATTGTTTCGTCCCTATAAAGCACCTGTACGCCATCTTCCTTTCCTTCTATCTTAAAGATTAGAAATTCCGCTGTGCTATTTCGGATTTCAATCGCTTTAGGTTCCTGTATTGTAGTTATGTCTTCCATAGCGTTGTGTACTATTTGTATTATGGTGCGCAAATTTACTAAATTTTTCAAAATTTATTTTGCACTATGTCAAACCTAGAAACATTCAAACAGGCTAAGCCCCACAAACACCATAGCCTTTTAAACACTCATTTATTATCGCTATTGATTTGGCGCAAAACATTGCGCCGCTACAAATCATTTACACCTAAAATCCAGAAACGCGTACTGTCGCGGCGCGCCACGACACAACAATAAACTTTGAAACGTGAAACCTAGAAACGGCGTCAGCCATAGAAACCAAGAAACGGCTTTAGCCATTAAACTCACATTAATTATCGCTATTGATTCGGCGCAAAACATTGCGCCGCTACTATTGAACGTTAAACATTGAACCAGAAACCAGAAACCTTGAACTTTGAACCAGAAACGTTAAACATGAAACCTTAAACGTTGAACAAGAAACGACGTTACCATTCCTTCACTTCGTATCTGTCTATATTCCTTATATTGTTGTTGAAGTTTACACCTATGCAGAAAATCTTCTTGCCGCTTGCTGCAAACGGTTCGGCATAATGCTTTTCTTCGATTTGCCTCAAGGCTTCCTCTGCAGATTTCTCAAACTTGAATTCAAATATATAGACATAGTCGGCTGTTTCA
>JAGCNN010000001.1 GCA_017645925.1 Bacteroidales bacterium | reverse complement strand
TGAAAAGGTTCTTGATGCATTGAAGAACGAACTCAAGATTGAAGTTGGCCAGGTAACTCCTGACGGAAAGTTCTCATTGAACTGCCTCCGTTGCGTAGGTGCTTGCGGTTTGGCTCCAGTTATGAGCATTGGCGGCAAGACCTACGGTCGTATGACACCTGAAAAGGTAAAGGAAGTTTTGGCTGAATATTAATCTCAGTCGCAACTGATAACAAAAAAGCCACTCAAAAGGGTGGCTTTTTTATGTTTCATTACTGCATAAACAAATTCCGCCATCCCCTCCCCTACTTCCATTTGTCACATTTTGTGACATTATGTCATGCTTTTTGCGCTGGCATAACATTTGAAAATTGGCGGCAAAATCTAAAAAAATTAAAATTATGGCAAATAAAGGAAATATTGGTGTTACCACCGAAAACATCTTCCCAGTAATAAAGAAGTTCTTATACTCAGACCACGAAATTTTCCTCAGAGAATTGGTATCCAACGCAGTAGATGCAAGTCAAAAACTTAAAACCTTGTCGCAGTCGGGCGAATACAGCGGCAATACCGACGACATCAAAGTAAAGGTATCAGTAAACAAAGATGCAAAGACCATCACCGTCAGCGACAACGGCATAGGTATGACAGCCGAAGAAGTTGACAAGTACATCAACCAGATTGCATTCTCGGGTGCAGGCGACTTCCTAGACAAGTACAAGGACATCGCCAATTCAATCATCGGTCATTTCGGTCTCGGCTTCTACTCGTCGTTCATGGTTTCCGAAAAAGTTGAAATCGTAACCAAGTCGTACCGCGACGGTGCACAGGCTGTTAGATGGGAATGTAGCGGTGACCCGGAATACACTCTCGAAGAAACAGAGAAACCAGAAATCGGTACCGACATCATCCTGCACATAGACGAAGAATCGGCAGAATTCCTTGAAGAAAACAGAATCAAGGAAATGCTTGAAAAATACTGCAAGTTCCTGCCTGTTCCAATCGTTTTCGGAAAGAAAAAGGAATGGAAGGACGGCAAGGAGCAGGAAACCGCCGAAGACAACATTATAAACAACACAAATCCTGCATGGAAGAAGAAACCTGCCGACCTCAAGGAAGAAGACTACATGAAGTTCTACCACGAACTTTACCCGATGAACTTCGAAGAACCGCTGTTCTACATCCATCTGAACGTTGATTACCCGTTCAACCTGACTGGTATCCTCTACTTCCCGAAAATCAAGTCGAACCTCGATGTAAACAAGAACAAGATTCAGTTGTACTGCAATCAGGTTTTCGTTACCGATTCGGTTGAAGGCATTGTTCCTGAATACCTTATGCTATTGCATGGCGTTCTTGATTCGCCAGATATTCCGCTGAATGTTTCGAGAAGCTACCTGCAGAGTGATTCCAACGTAAAGAAGATTTCAAGCCACATAACCAAGAAGGTCGGCGACCGTCTTGCCGAAATTTTCAAGAACGACCGCAACGAGTTCGAAAAGAAATGGGACGACATAAAGTTGTTCATTGAATTTGGTATGATGTCGGACGAAAAGTTCTACGAAAAGGCAGAAAAGTTTGCACTTATCAAGAACACCGAAGGCAAATACTTCACTTTTGAGGAATACAAGAAGAAAATTGAACCAGAACAGACCGACAAGGACAAACAGCTCGTTTACCTCTATGCAACCGATGTCGAAGACCAGTATTCGTACATTCAGGCCGCCAAGGGCAAAGGCTACGACGTGCTTCTGATGGACGGTCAACTTGACATACATTTCATCAACTTCCTTGAACAGAAGTTCGGAGAGTGCCATTTTGTCCGTGTTGATTCCGACATCATCGACAACCTTATCCGCAAGGAGGAAAAGATTGAATCGGTTCTCGGTGCCAACGAACAGGACGACATAAAGTGGGCATTCCAGGGCGTAACTCCCGAAGACAAACGTTTCTACGTCGTAAGCGACAGCATGTCGCCCGAAGATATGCCAGTTGTGATTGTCCGCGAAGAGTTCATGCGTCGTATGAAGGATATGTCGGCTTTCAGTGGCGGAACAAATTTCTACCGCGATATGCCTGATGACTACAAGGTTATCGTCAACACCAACCATCCGCTTATCGTAGGCATTAGCAAGGACTTGGAGAAAGCAACTGCCGACAAGCGCAGCGAAATCAACGCCGAAGCCGACAAGCTGAAAGCCGAAAAGGACGCACTTGACGAAAAGATGAAGCAGTACAAAACCGAGGACGAAAAGCCTGTTGAGGACAAGAATCGCCTTGATGATTTGCGCAAGCAGATTAACGAGAACGACGACAAGCGCAGAGACCTCTACAAGGAATATGGCAAGAGTCAGAAGATTGTAAGCCAGCTGTTCGACCTCGCATTGCTTGCAAACAACCTGCTCAAGGGCGAATCGCTAAGCAAGTTCGTTGAACGCAGCGTTGACCTGCTGAAGAAATAAACATGCTACCAATGATAACAAAAAAAGAACGGCAAGTCCGTTCTTTTTTGTTTTATGTGAAAATGTGACTGTTACCTTGCAACCACGAATTTTTCCGTCTTTTCCCCTATCCTAATCATATACACGCCATTTTTCAACTGCGAAACATCAATCTCACAGCCTGAAACATAACCGCTGACAAGCAAACGTCCTTCTATGGAATAGATTTCATAATTACCAATTACATCCGAATCAAATTGGAGTTTTCCATTGGTAACAGGATTGACAAAACCAAAATAATTAGCTTCCGCATCATCAATACCATTAATTTGCCAATAATGATATATAAATCCTTCACAATCGGTTACGCTGCAATCTCCACGATAAACAGTCACACACACATTTAAGTCTCCATTATATGCATTACTGTTAAGAAACCAACGAAAACTGACATAAAAAAAGCCATATTTCTCATTATAATATATATAATCATCATCTGGGAAAAATGTATGAGTCATCCCATTTCCAAAATCCAATACACACGAATCGAAATCTGCAGTCAAATAAATATCAACCACATTTGTCTCTACTGTTTTTGTCATCAATTTCGGATCCAGATACACAAAAAGCGACTCTGACATATTACACTCCACCCAATTATTAGTCACCGCATTGGAAGCCGCCCTTTCTATATTATAAGAAGTCATCAAATCCATATTTTCTGGACGATAATTTAATTCATCATACCATGACTCACCATAATATAAGAAACTTCTAAAAGTCAATGCCGCCAAATATGTTCCCTCTACTGAAGGATGGCTTCCATCGGACTGATAAAGGTTGATTTCTGGATAGTTATCGCGGACATACTTCCATGCCAAACCAACTGGTACCGCAATGGCATTGTTGTCATCAGCCATCTGCACATAGCTTTCGCGAAGGCGCTGCTGCATACCGTCGTATGTACACAATGGCGTATAGTTAGCGCAATTATCTTGGTCGCCGTTTTCGCGTCCCCATGTCATAAAAAAGAGAATCTGCGTACACGAATCGTTGGCTCGTATAGAGTCGCACAGCTGCTTTGCATACGGATAGCACTCCGTCTCAACCTGCGATGGTGGAAATGCAGGTAACTGGCTCTGCTCCTGCAACACAACATAGTCCCACGCCCGCGACCTAATACGACTGAATGTCTCGGAATTGTTGCAAAAACTGCTGAATGTTGCACCACCTGCAGTAAGCGATTCGGTATATAAGGTGTCGCCTTCCGCCAAGGCAATATTCTTAAGCATCACATCAACGCCACCATTATAATATGTGTAGCTGTTACCTATAAAAAGTATAGATTTCGTCTGCGCAAAGCAAAACGAAGAAAGCAAAACAAGAGTTGTAAATAATATGTTCTTCATAATCAGTATTGTTAAATTATGGTGCAAACTTAATGATTATTTGGATTAAACAAAATAATCTATGATTTGAGTATGTAATTTTCCTATTTCTTTATCAAATCGTCCACAACAATATCATTCTGAACCGTCCCTGAATACGCATTTTGCTTCAAGCCCTTGTTGGTTATCATGGTCAAGTACAGAGATTTGCGCGTTTGTGTCTTTTTGCGGAAAATTTCCCGCCTTTCTTCAAGCCATTCGGCATAATCTGAGGTTATTTCGTACTTTGACAACGAAAATTTAATCTCGCACAAGTTTATCGTATCATCACGGCGGTCGATAACAAGGTCTATCTGAGCACCTTCGCCTTCATCGCGACAAACCCACGAACATACATTTGTCTGTATCCCCGAAATACCAAGTGCGTTTTTAATTTGCGGCACATGCATAAGGCAAACCTGCTCGAAGGCATATCCGCACCACGCATAATGCGCCGAACTATCAACCATATTGCTCCAGAAATTTTCATCGAATCCATCAAAATTTGCCACAAAATGCAAATAGAAAAGAGAATACATGTCGCACAACTGATACAACGCATCCCTCTCCTTCTTCTCAAACGAATAATACTTGCTGACAAAATCACACCTGCACAAATCGTTAAGAACACGCGTAAGACTTCCCCCGTCCGAAAGTTTAAGAGCATCCTTTATCTCCTTACGCGTCATCCCCTTGCGCTTGGTAGCCAGCAACTCCACAACGCGCTTATACGCCTGCGAGTCATCAAACAGAGAACGGAACAAAAATGAGTATTCATCGCGAAGTTCGGCATTGCTTGAAAAAAACAGATTGTCGATATTCTGCGCCAAACTAAGATTTTTCTGCAAAAGGTTTAAATAATAAGGTATCCCGCCAAGTACCATATAGCACTCGGCAATCTGCGAGCTACTGAATACAAAGCCGCGCTTTTTCAAAAACTCAGCGGTTTCGGAAAGAGTAAACGGCTGCAATTTTATCTTGTGCGTAATCCTATTGTGCAATCCGCCGCGACTTCCAATGAGCTTGCTTACCATCCATGTAGTTGCCGAACCACAGACAATAAAGACAATGTTGTCACGGTCTGAAGCCCTGCTGTTCCAGAACAATTCCAACGCCTTTGTAAATCGCGACTTCTGTGTGTCAAACCACGGCAATTCATCAATAAAAATGACAATCCTTTTTTTCCTCAGTCCTGCCAAATATTTTTTCAGTTGCTCAAAGGCATCAAACCAATTGTCAACAACAGGGAAATACGACTTCGAATATTCGCACAACTGCCTATTAAAATTAGCATACTGTTCTTCTGGTGTTCCATCGCAAATTCCTGTTACATAAAAGT
>JAGCNN010000081.1 GCA_017645925.1 Bacteroidales bacterium | reverse complement strand
TTCGAATCCTGTCTGGATCACAAAAGCACTGGGGACAGTGCTTTTTTTGTTAAACAATAGACAAAAGGTGAATATGCTGCCTAGTTTTCAGGAAATATCGCGGGGAATCGGAATCGACCTCGACAGCTACGAAAAACTGCTTGCCGACACAATCGGTTCAGACAGCAGCAACTTCAAATACCTGATTGACAAAATATTTGCAGCAAAAGGCAAACGCATACGTCCAATGCTTGTTTATCTGTCGGCAAAGATTTTCGGCAAGGCAAATATCCACACCGACAGGGCTGCTCTGATAGTTGAAATCCTTCACAACGCCACACTTATCCACGACGACATTGTTGACGAAGCCGAACTGCGCCGCAACATGCCTACGCTCAATGCAACTCAAGGCAACAAGATAGCGGTACTCACTGGCGACTACCTTATGGCAAAGGCAATTGGCATGGCAACCAAAAATGGTGAACATGCAATCATCGATATGCTAATGCCAACCGTCTGCACAATGAGCGAGGGAGAACTCCTACAACTCGACACCACCGACTTCTGCACCGATGAAAAACGCTACTTCGACATCATTTTCAGGAAAACAGTTTCGCTCATAGCTTCGTGCATGAAAATAGGTGCATACACCGCTGGAGCAAACGAACAGCAAATTGCAGCAATCGGCAAAATCGGTGAAAAAATCGGCTATATCTTCCAGATAAAAGATGATATGCTCGACTATTCCGCCAATGGCAAAACCGGCAAGGAAAGCGGCAACGACATCAAGGAAAACAAGGTTACAATGCCGCTAATCTGCGCGTGGAACAACATGTCGCAAAGCGAACAAGCAGATTTCCAGCAACTTTGGAACAGTCCTCGCACAGCCGAAAACATTGAGCAGATTCGCAAGGCAGTAATCGCAATAGACGGACTGGAAGGCAGCCACAAACGCATAACCGAAATAAAGAAAGAAGTTTTCGCCCTTATCGGCACACTGCCACAAAGCGACTACTGCACTTATTTAAAACAAATTACAGAATACATCATAGAACGAGAAAACTAAAACGCCATGAAGCAAGTTGAGATAACCCACGCAAAGAACGGATTTGGCAAAGCCTTGGCCGACCTTGCCGACACCGACAAGCGAATCGTATGCTTAGGACTCGACATTACCAATTCCGTCGGCATGAACTTTTTCAAGGAACGCCATCCCGAAAGGTTCTTCTCGATGGGCATTGCTGAACAAAACGCCGCAGCTACGGCAGCAGGACTAGCACTTTCTGGAAAAATTCCTGCCTTCTCGACCTACGCGGTATTCTCAGCACTTCGTAGCATCGACCAGATTCGTGTTTCTGTTTGCTACAACAACCTTCATGTAATTATAGGTGGTGCACACGCTGGAATCTCAGTCGGTCCCGATGGCGCAACACACCAAGCGCTCGAAGACCTTGCCATAATGCGCGCAATGCCAAACATGACAGTTCTCAGCCCATGCGACGAAAACCAGACTTACCTTGCCACAGTTGCAGCCGTAAAGCAGTTGAACACACCTTGTTACATTCGCTACGGACGCGAGGCAGTTCCAAACTTCACCGACAAGAACGACAAGTTTGAAATTGGCAAGGCTCAATGGCTCAGGCACGGAAAAGATGTCGGACTTATCGCCACAGGTTCTATGGTTTGGACGGCACTTGAAACTGCCGAACGCCTTGAGGCAAACGGAATTTCTGCCGCTGTGATGAACATTCACACATTGAAGCCAATAGACAAGCAGGCGATTGTGGAAATTGCAAACGAAACCGGCAGAATCATTACCATAGAGGAACATCAGATTACAGGTGGACTTGGCGGAGCTGTTGCCGAGGTGCTTGGTGAACATCGTCCAACACCAATTAAAATAATAGGTATGCCCGACTGCTTCGGAGAATCGGGAAAGCCAAGCGAACTGCTTCACAAGTTTGGTCTTGATGCTGAAACCATTACAGCAAAGGCACTTGCATTTATAAACAACTGAAAAAATAATGAACCCAATCGTCATTCCGCAAATTAGAACATACACGCGATACAGAATGGAGAGCGTTGTAATGTTCAATTGTGCGGAATCTCCCATGAAAACGATTTCAGAAGGAGATTCCGTACAGACAGGCTCACAAGGCTCGTACCTGCGCCTGTTCGCTTTGTCTTACGGAATGACAGGTAGAGTGAGGACATAATAAAGTCAAAATATGTGTGAAATCATTGTAAACGACATCAGCGAACTTCGCAGCGCAGCAAAAAAGTTCCTTGAATATGCTGGCGATACGAAGATTTTTGCATTCTACGGCGAAATGGGCGTAGGCAAAACCACCTTTCTGAAGGAACTTTGCCGCGAAATGGAAGTCGAGGACGAAATAACCAGCCCCACCTTCGCTATCGTAAACGAATACTACTCAAAGAAATACGGACAGATTTTCCATTTCGACTTCTACCGCATCGACGACCTTCGCGAGGTTTACGACATGGGCTTTGAGGAGTACCTTGAAAGCGGTGCCTACATCTTTATGGAATGGTCGGAAAAAATTGATGACATTCTACCCGATGGCATAACCAAAGTCATTATCACACAAGACGATAAGCAAGTTAGGACGATAAAGATGGAAATCAATTGATAGCGTCTAGCTAGCGCGGATTTGCGCTATGTTTTTTCTGCATAGTGTTCATCATCTGCTCTCCATCCAGACCATTGCAGGCAGGGTCTCTAACTATTTGATTTGTAAGAGTGTAGTGATTGTTGTTGCCGCGGCTAATATCTAAATTGGCAAATATATTTTTCTCTGTTTGCAATATATTTCACTCATTAGAGTTATATTTGCAAAAAATTTGTTTTGAAGAAACTGTTTCTGTTCATATTGCCGCTTGTTTTTTTCCTTTCATCGTATGCACAGAAGGAAAAACCGCTGAACTTGCCTAAATTGGATGCACAGGTCGTGCATTTTGGCTATTCGTTGGGGCTTAATACTATGGACTTTATGATTCGTCCGGCAGATAGGTTTCTTACGCAAGCCCTTGATACGATTTATGGAGTAGAAGTGGGCCGGCTTGTTGGTTTTAACATAAACATAATTTCAAATTTCAGGGTTGCAGAATACCTTGATTTCCGTTTTCTGCCCGGACTTGTCTTCGGTCAGCGCAACCTTCACTACAAGTGCTTGAAAAAGGGCGATATATGGCGGCATTCAATGATGATTGAGTCAACATTCATAGATTTGCCAATCCAGTTTAAGTACAAAGCGGCACGAATCAGCAACTGGCGTCCATTTTTAACAGCTGGAGCATCGGCGCGTATTGATATGGCGGCTCAGAAGAAGATAAAACCGGAGGAGTATCCTAAAATTAGGCTTCGTCGCTTCGATGTATATTATGAGATTGGTGCAGGAGTTGATTTTTTCCTAGAATACTTTATGTTCGGCATAGAACTCAAGGCTTCGTGGGGAATACTGAATGATATAGTGTATGACGGAACGCAATATTCTTCATATTTTAAGAGGTTGAATTCGAGAATGTTGCTGATATGCTTCAATTTTGAAGGCGGTAAACTTGATTTTATCAGGAAACACAGAAAGTAATGCTTCGCGAGGTTGATATCATTTTCTCACCGGAACAGTTTCTCAACAGAGTATATGTGCAGAGGGTTATTGCTCAGCAATTGCATGTTTCCGAGCAGGACATTTCTGCTTATCGCGTTGTTCGCAAGTCAATTGATGCAAGGAAAGGTGTCAAGTTTAATGTCCGTTTGCAGGTGGCAATGAAAGGTGATGCACTTCCCGAACTTTGTGGTAATTTTGAATTTCACGATGTGTCAAACAAGCCTCCTGTTACTATCATTGGAGCTGGTCCGGCTGGCTATTTTGCAGCTTTGCAGTGCATCTTGTCAGGATTGAAACCAATTGTATTTGAACGCGGTAAGTCGGTTGATGAACGCAAGTTGGACATAGCTGCGCTTAATAGGTTGCATGTTCTGAATCCAGAGTCAAATTATGCTTTTGGCGAAGGCGGCGCAGGAACTTATTCTGATGGGAAATTGTACACTCGAAGCAAAAAGCGTGGTAACGTTACCGAAGTCTTGCAACTTTTGCATTATTTTGGTGCCGATGAGGATATTTTGGTCGAGGCGCATCCGCATATTGGAACGGATAGGTTGCATTCTATAATGCGCAATATCCGCGCTAAAATTGTCGAATGTGGTGGTGAAATCCATTTTTCTTCAAAACTTACAGGTATAAAGGTCGTTGCCAACAAGGTTGTCGGTATTGTCATCAACGGAAGTGATGAACGCAAGTGTGATAATCTGATTCTTGCCACGGGACATTCGGCTCGCGATGTGTATAATTTGTTGTATTCCAATGGCGTTATGCTTCGCGAAAAAGGTTTTGCAATGGGTGTGCGCGTTGAGCATCCTCAGGTTCTTATTGATTCTATTCAGTATAAATGTAAGGTGCGTGGCGAATATTTGCCTGCGGCTTCATATTCGCTTGTTAAGCAGGTGGACGGCAGGGGTGTATATTCGTTTTGCATGTGTCCAGGAGGAAGGATTGTAAGTGCAATTACCGAAACGAAATCCATTGTAGTGAACGGAATGTCAAATTCTAAGCGGAATTCTCCGTTTGCAAATTCAGGCATTGTGGTTGAGTTGCGCCCGGAGGATTATGCTTCGTATTCCGACAACAAAATATTTTCTGGATTGGAGTTCCAAAAGCAGTTGGAAGCTATGGCATACAGGAATGGAGGAGGGGAGGTTGTTGCTCCTGCACAGAGGCTTGCCGATTTTGTGTCGGGAAAAATATCATCAGGTTTGCCTTCTGTTTCATACGAGCCGGGAGTGGTAAGCAGTCCAATGCATTTCTGGTTGCCAGAATTCCTGTCAGCTCGTTTGCGCGAAGGTTTCCGCTTGTTCGATAGGCAAATGCATGGATTTTTGACCAATGAAGCTGTCGTGGTAGGAGTGGAGTCGCGCACTAGCAGTCCAGTTCAGGTTGTACGTGATGTTGAATCCATGCGAAGCGTTTCTGTAGAGAACCTTTATCCTTGTGGCGAGGGCGCAGGATATGCAGGTGGCATAGTTTCGTCGGCTATTGATGGTATG
>JAGCNN010000080.1 GCA_017645925.1 Bacteroidales bacterium | reverse complement strand
TAGGTGCGCAACCTGTTTCAACGATACCGCCGCCGATTTCCTGGCAGAGACGCTTGGTTTCGTATGGCAATGTAGCAACATACATCTTGTTGAGGTGAGCAATCTTCGAGTTCGATACCCAAACACCGTTCTTCTGTCCGCCGAGTGCCATTGCACCAATGCCAAGACCGAAAGTTGTTTCGTTGTTTGCTGCCATAGCAACAAGCTTGTCGTCGAATTTCTTCGATGAGATGCCGTTTGCGCGAGCCATAAGCATGCTTGCACCAATCATGATGTCGCCCTGACCTGCAACGCAAGCACCTATGCAAGCGCGGTAGTTAGCGGTGAAGTATTCGATAACCTTGCCCGAATACTTGAATTCGCCAGCCATGAATACTCTTTCGTTCGGAATGAAAACATTATCGAAGAGCAAGTAAGCCTGAGTGATACCAGTTTCTGGAATATCCCAGTTCTGCTTGTATTCGCGGTCGTCGCTCGGACGGCGGGTTTCAACTATTGTGAGGCCTTCGATGTCGCGTGGGCAAACGAACGATACTGCAAAGTCGGCATCGGTGTCCTTGTAGCCCGAACCCGGGAGGATGAAGATTTCATCCGATGCAGCAACACCGCAAATCATAACCTTGGCACCGCGAACTACGATACCGTCGGCACGCTTTTCAACGATGTGGACATTGCTGTCGAGGCAAGGCTGCTGATGAGGCTTCATGCTACGGTTACCCTTGGCGTCGGTAAGAGCTGCTGCGCAGAGGATTCCACGTTCCTGAGCCGAAAGTATCCATGCTTTCAGTCTTTCCTGATAGTTGGTGCCAAATTCGGCGTCGATGTCGTGGGTAACAGCCCACATAACATTCTGTGCATTCCAGCCAACGCAGGTTCCGCCCGAGCAGGTACCAGTCTGACGGTACATTTCACGTTTCATACGTGCGTTGTTCATGATGTCCTCGAGGGTTCTCATCATGCTGTTGAAACGCATAATAGGTTTTCCAGTGAAATCGGAAACAGTTGTGAAGATGTCCTTCTTTTCTTCGCAAGCTGCACCATCGTATGCGCGTGCGTGACTTTCAACTGTACGGCGGGTTGCCGGGTGGGTTGTAACATCGGTGATTAATTCTCCATTCTTGTAGATATTTGGTCTCATTGCCTTGAGGGCTGCCAAATACTGTTCGCGTGTTCTTATCATAATATTATCTTTTAATTTTTGAAAAAATGATTGGCAAAGATAATCAATATTTACAATTTACGAAATACGATTGTGAATTTAAAATTTTGTTGTGTATAAACATTCCCAAACATATCCAAATGAAAACGCAATGCATTCTGCAGCTGTATCAATCATCTCAAATGACATCTTATTGTAAATCTTTCAAATCTCTATTGTTAAGAAAAAACTTCTTTCTCGGGATTTAATGGATTTTTTATGTTTATCTTGGCGAAAAATTTCGGATATGTGTGCCGCAGACATAATAATCATAATAGTAATATTGTTTTTTGCAATAAAAGGTCTGATATGCGGACTTATTAAGGAAGTCGCAGGAATGGTGGCTGTGTTGCTTGGATTGTTCTTGGCCGTGAATTTTTCGGGATGGCTGTCGAACTGGATACTCGAAAGGGGATGGTTCGATCCTAAATACGTTGAGATAATCAGCTTTACGATTGTTTTCCTTGGCGTGATATTGTTGGTGATTGTGCTCTCGAAAATGCTGGACAAATTTGTTGATGCAATAAGTCTGCAGTGGCTCAACAAACTGGCGGGATTTGCTTTCGGTGGAATAAAAGGAGCTTTGATTGTAGCTGGTGTATGCTACATTGCTGAACAGATTATACAGAATTTTAGTCTTACCGAGCAGGAGTTTCTAGCAGATTCGCGACTTTACGGACAATTGTTGGCAATCTTTGATAAACTTTCGATAATATAGTAAAAAAAATCCCCATTTGCGTTACTGCAAACGGGGATAATTCAAAAAACTTTTCTATTGGATTTTATTCCATATACGCAACCTTCTTGTCGTCGCGTGGCTTTGCATCGGGATTTTCGTCCTTGTAGCCGAGGGTTACGGTAAGGTAAACCACGTAGTTTTCGGGAAGGTTGAGCGAGTTTACAAAATCGGCAGCCTTCGGCGAGTTGATGTAGTCGCGGCAGCAGCCAACAGCACACGAACCAATGTTCATCGATTCTGCAGCAAGCAAAATGTTCTGTACGAGCATACCGCAGTCGCTCTGTCCCCAGTACTGGGTTGTGTCGTAGGCAACAACGAGCAAGGTCGGTGCGTGGAAGAAAACGCTTGCATCTTCGTCTGCAAAACGTTCCTTAGCTTCGGGACGCTTCTCAATCATGTCGGCAATTACTTCCTTGTTGAGGTTGTCGATGGCTTCCTTGTCGCGGATAACGCGAACTTCCCAAGGCTGCGAGTTGCGTGCGCTCGGTGCGTTGATACCGCATTCGAGGATAGTCTGCAATTCCTCGTCCTTTATCTGCTCGGACTTGTAGGCACGGATGCTGCGACGGCTCATTATACATTCTACTACTTGATTTTTCTGTTCTGAACATTGCTGTTCGCACTTGCTGTTTTCTTCAACAGCTTCTGTCTTGTTGCTATTGCACGATACCATAGTGAATACAAACAAAATTAACAAATAAAAACAATTCTTCATATACTTAAAAATTTAATGGCATATACAAACAAGAAAAGGGAAAGCCCAACGGGTATTCCCTATCCTTTAATATTGCAAGAATGCTACTACTTCTTTGCAGCAGCACGCTGT
>JAGCNN010000079.1 GCA_017645925.1 Bacteroidales bacterium | reverse complement strand
GTGCAAAGCTGAATGAAATCGCAAACAGCATGGATACAACGAGAAATGACTTCTTCATATCTATAAAATTTAAAATTAGACATAATATTAACGCAGGAAATTGGAAATGGTTGCCTCGAAAAAAAAATTTTTTGAAATTTTTTTTTGTTTCTATGGGCTACGCCCGTTTGAATGGCTGACGCCGTTTCAAAGTTTCACGTTTCTGGTTTCACGTTTCTGGTTTCTATGGCTTCGCCGTTTCTGGTTTCACGTTTCAGGTTTCTATGGCTTCGCCGTTTCTGGTTTCACGTTTCAGGTTTCTATGGCTTCGCCGTTTCAAAGTTTCAAGTTTCTGGGTTTGATGGTTATGCCGTTTGAGGGTTTGATGGGATTGAAGAAACGTTGAGAGCAATGTCTGTGGGAAATTTGAGGATTTGATTTAATAGTGGGGCATTTCAGAAAAAGTTGTATATTTGTGGAAAATTTTGTGACTGCGTTTTGCAATATAAACATTCAGATATGTCAGAATCAGAAGTTAACAAATATCGGCTAACAGGCACAAGCGAACCATCGGACGAAATGCTTGCCTATATTATGCACGAAGTAGCCGAAGAAGCACGACTAAGCAACGAAGCCGCCCTTCGGAAATACTTTGATGAGATAAAAGATATGTATGACAAGAAATATGGTAGCAAAGAAAACTGAAAAAAAGCCTGTACTAATTGTTGTTGCTGGGCCTAATGGTTCTGGAAAGACTTCTGTTACAAGCAGAATTCTACAACATCACTGGATGGAAGATTCTGTATATATTAACCCTGATATTGTCGCGCAGGAGCGTTTTGGAAATTGGAATTCACAAGAAGCGGTGCTGAAATCGGTAAAATATTGTGAAGAATGGAGAGAAAAGTGCTTAATTGAAAAGAAAAGCTTGATTTTTGAAACCGTACTGTCTGCCGATGACAAGATTAATTATATAGAACGGGCAATAAAAGCAGGTTTTTTTGTGCGACTATTCTTCGTATGTACCACATCGCCAGCCATCAACGCTTCCCGCATCGCTAACAGAGTAATGAAAGGCGGACACGATGTGCCAATTTCAAAAATTATTTCACGCTATCAAAAATCAATTCTCAACAGCAAGTATATCATCGGAAAAGTCCATCGTGCATATCTTTACGACAACTCTGCAGAAAATGCTGACGCTATATTGCTACTTAGATATGCAGATGGCATTGTTGCTAAAAGATACATTGCTCAAATACCCGAATGGGCAAAAGAAATTGTTGAATAGATGTTTGATGGCTACGCCGTTTCTGGGGCTAAAGCCCGTTTCTGAGACGCAATGAATTGCGCCTGTACATGGGATAAAGCCGTTTCTTGTTGAATCGCACCATGGCGAGATTGTACAATGTAGCGGCGCAATGCGTTGCGCCGAATGCAATGATTTGCGCCGATTGCAATGTGTTGCGCCGATTGCAATGATTTGCGTATGTGGAAAATTTAAGGATGGGATGATTTTATTTGTGGATTTATAAATATGCGATATAATTTATTCAATATCATTAGTTTAGTGTTAATCTTGGCGCAATCTTACACTTTTATGCAGATTGCGCCAAAAACACCGAGATATTTTGGCGTAATCTTGTCAATTTTCTGTGGTGGTGCCATTTGTAGAGACGCAATGAATTGCGTCCGGACAGGGAATAAAGCGGTTTCTTGTTGAATCGCACAATGGCAAGGTTTCACAATCGTTTTTTAGAAAGAATCTCCTTTTCGTGAAAATTGCGGACATTAAGCCGCAAAATGGGCGGTTAAAAAATTGCCATTAACCGCAGAGGTGTCATTTGGGGAATAGTAGATAAATTTTTTGTTTATTTTCTATACGAGATATTACATATAATGGTAAAAATTTTGAAATAAAATTGAAAATTATTCCATTTAGTTCAAATAATTTCACTATTTTTGCGGCATGAGTTTGTTTGCTAGAGATATTAGAAACTTTGGGAATATTCCGATTGGCATTTCCGCTTTTGAATCTGTTTTGTCCGATTACAATTTCATTCAGAACAAAATATGTTCGATGGAACATAATGGACAGTTGATTCGTCTTAGACGAGGCCTATATGTACAGCCGCCATCTGTTTCGGGAAAGATTATTTCCCTTGAACTTGTGGCAAATCACATATATTCGCCATCGTATGTTACTGGTTTGTACGCACTTCGTTATTATGGATTAATTCCAGAACTTGTATATACGGTAACCTCTGCGACAACAGGACTTTCGAAGCGTTTTGTAAACAAACTTGGCACTTTTGAGTATCGCAGGTTTGCAAGCGATTATTATCATATTGGCATCAAGATACAGGACGGTGCCGGCTGTTCGTTTCTTATTGCATCGCCAGAAAAGGCCCTGTGCGACCTGATATGTATGACTTCGCATTTGAATTTGCGTTATATGCGGGAAACTACGGCTTATCTTGAAGAAGATTTGCGTCTTGATATGGATGCGTTTTTCAATATGGACAAGTCTGTTTTCGAACAATGCGCACAAGTCGGTGCAAAGAGAACTATGATTGAAACCTTGATTAAAATAATTGAAAGAAATGGATGATATTTTTAACCAGATGCTGTCGTCGTATGAAATAAATACGGACACAGACAAGCGTAATGCAACATTTGAAGTGATGCAACATATTATTCTAGCAGGATTGCAGCAGGGTGGATTTTTTGACAAGGCGGCATTCTATGGGGGAACTTGCCTTAGAATTTTTCACGGACTGCAAAGATTTTCCGACGATATGGATTTTTCATTGGTGAGAAAAGATGACAAATTCAATATCGAAGATTATTTTGAGTCAATAATAAAGGTTTTTGAATCCATTGGACGCAAGGTTGTTATCACAAAGAAAGACAAAAGAACATTTGGAAGGATTGAGTCTGCATTTTTGAAGGATAATACCCAATTGTACGATGTTGCATTTCAGACAGAAAAAAGCATTAAAATAAAGATTGAGGTTGACACCAATCCGCCTTTAATGTTTGATACGGAGCAAAAGTTGCTAATGAAGCCGTATTCTTTTATGACAAGATGCTTTACTCTTCCCGACCTGTATGCAGGGAAAATGCACGCACTTGTTTTCCGAAACTGTAAGACAAGACTAAAAGGCAGAGATTGGTATGACTTTGAATGGTATGTTAGAAATGATGTGCCTTTGGACTTTCAGCATTTGCAGGAGCGAATAAGGGAATTTAGTGGGGAAGAAATATCTCGCGAAAAATTTATTCAGTTGCTCAACGAAAGGCTTGCTACCGCCGATATGAAATCCGTGCTTGAAGATGTAACCAGACTTGTTAGAAATCCTAACGAGTTGAGAATCTGGTCGAACGACTATTTTTTGGAACTTGCAAAAAAAATTCGCTTCAAGGAGGCAACCGTTTAAAAAAATCTGCGTTTATTGGGTGTATGCAAAAGGAAAAGTTGGACATATACAATGCCGATGATGCCATGAAAATCGTGGAAGGCTGCGTAAAGAACGACAGGCAATGCCAGCAGATTCTTTACAACCAGACATTTACAAAAATGATTGGTGCCTGCCTTCGCTACTCGTCAAGTTACGACGAAGCAATGGATTTCGTGCAGGAAGGCTATATAAAGGTGTTCGACAAGATTGGTGGCTATCAGCCTTCAGGTTCTTTGGTATCGTGGGTAAAGCAGATTATTGTCAATAATATGATTAGTTTAATGCGTAAGACTCCGAAATATAAGTTTTCCGACATTGACGAAATACAAATTGACAGTGATGACGCCGGCAACGATGATTTGGAGCGCATAGCGCAGAATGAGAAGAATGCGGCGCGGATAGTGGAACTTCTGCAAAATTTGACACCGGCGTATAGAGTGGTGTTCAATATGTATGTTGTTGAAGAACTTTCGCATCCAGAAATAGCCGAGAGGCTGGGCATTTCGGTGGGAACATCGAAGTCGAACCTCGCAAAGGCAAAAATGAGATTGAAACAGATGTTTATAGATAAATACGGTGAAGATGAGTAATTTAAAGAAAATATTATCCGAATACGAGGGTGAATTTAACCCCAACGGCTGGGCGCAGCTCGAAAAGCGGTTGCCAAAGCCGACATTTATGCAGAGGTTCGGCAAATTTATTGTCGGCGGAGCTGCTGGTGCATTGGTTGTTGCCGGCGTACTTGTGGCTGTGCTGTGGAATAATGACGAAAAACCTTTGACAGATGAACCTATTGCAAACGCTGAAATTGTAAGTGCCGTGCAAGAAAATGCTGGCGATGAGAATGCTTTTCCTGTTTCCGACCAGACCTCTATGCCAAGTGCAGAAATTTCTGAAACCCAGCAAACCGCAACTGCTACCGAAGTCGCTGAGCCAAAAAACACAGAAATTGCAGAATCTAAGGTAGAACCCGAACAAGCAAAGCAATCTGAGCCAGCGGTTAGCAACGAAAAGCAAGATGTTGCTTCCAACAATCAGGACAATCAGCCCAAGCAAACGCCTAAGACAATTTCGGAACCGTCGTTTTCGTTATCGTGTGATTCGCATTGCACTCCTGCCACGGCAAAGTTTGTTGCTGCTGGTGTTGAAGCCGACTGCGAAGTGGTATGGGATTTTGGCAACGGAAAGCAGGGCAACGGCAACAATACAACCTGCGAATACCGCAAGAAGGGTACTTATACGCCATCGGCATCGTTGTATCGTGGCGGAAAATTGTTGAAAAAGACAATGCTCAATGCAATTACAATTGGCGAAACACCTACCGTTGATTTTTCGTGGAGGTCAACCGACAACACCTATACATTCTACACTGGCAGAACCTATAATTTGGTTTACAAGTGGGAAATTGACGGCAAGTCGTTTGGTGATAAGTCGGTAGAGCATGAATTTGTCCGCAGTGGCGACTATCCAATCCGGTTGACATTGACCGATGGCGAATGTTCGGCGGAAGCAACCAAGTCGGTGAAGGTGGTAATTACGCATGTCTATTTTGTGCCAAATGCTTTCACACCTGATTCCGATGGTGTAAATTCGACATTCGGACCGATAGGGGAGGACATGGATTTCAAGACGTTCAGTTTTGGCATAACAAATTCGAAGGGAGATGTTGTGTTTACCTCAACCGAACCATCCGTGCAGTGGAACGGCAAGATAAACAATGTTGGTCCCGATGTGGAGGCAGGTGTTTACTACTGGATAATCAAGACAGTTGACAATTATGGCAATAGCCAGACTCGTAAAGGCACAGTAAATGTAATGAGGTAGGGTATTATGGCAAAAGGTTGTACTGAATAAGGCGACCTTTTGTTTTTTTTATGGTAAATATTTTGATTAATGTCAATTTATGCCAGCCGAGAAATTTCAAAATAAATACCGTATTGGTTCTAAACGAGCATCATGGCACGATTATAATGGTGGAGAATATTTCATTACGATATGTACAAAGGATAAGAAACATTATTTCGGGGAAATCGTTGATGGATAAATGCAAATGTCGGCGGTGGGGAAATATACGGATGAATGCATACAAAAAATTTCGGAACACAACCCTTACGCACAAATTCCCGAATATGTAATTATGCCCGACCATATTCATTTGATTGTGATAATTTCCGGTAATGACTGTAGAAACGTGCCATGGCGCGTTTCTACAGAAAACAAAAACGAAACCATGCAAAAAATTGCCAATCATCAGGGACGATTATCAACCACGATAGGTGGTTTCAAACAATCCGTTACACGGTTTGCCCGTCAAAACGATATTCAATTCCAATGGCAACCCCGTTTTTATGACCACATTATTCATGACCAAAATGAAATGAACCAAATTGCCGAATACATTGAAAATAATGTTGCAAAATGGGAATCAGATAAATTTAACAATAACATTCATCCCACCCCAAATTCAATCTAAAATCGTAATTCGTAACCTTTAGCTCGGCCTTGCCAAATCGTAAATAATATTGTATTTTTGCGCCACTAAATTTTGAAACATCATGGTAAGAGTAAGATTTGCACCTAGTCCTACGGGACCGCTTCATATTGGCGGAGTTAGAACCGCATTGTACAACTATTTGTTTGCCCGTCACAACGGCGGACAGATGATTCTCCGAATCGAAGACACCGACCAGACCCGCTACGTCGAGGGTGCCGAGGAATACATTATGAATTCGCTCGAATGGTGCGGCATCAAGTTTGACGAAGGTATTCGCGAAGGCGGAAAATACGGTCCGTACCGCCAGAGCGACCGCAAGGACATTTATGCAAAATACGCACAGATGCTCATTGACAACGGTAGCGTCTATATGGCTTTTGATACTCCGGAGGAACTGAACGAACTTCGCGCAGCTGCCGAGAAGGAAGGCAAAACTTTCATCTACAACTTCTCCACTCGTATGAGCCTGCGCAATAGCCTTTCGCTGAGCAAGGAAGAAGTTGACGAACTGCTGAAAAATGGCACTCCGTATGTTTTGCGCTTCAAGGTGCCGGAAAACCGCGTGCTCGAAACCCACGACGAAATCCGTGGCGACATCACATTCAACACCAAGGAAATGGACGACAAGGTGCTGATGAAAACCGACGGCCTGCCAACCTACCACCTTGCAAACATCGTTGACGACCACCTGATGGAAATTACCCACGTAATCCGTGGCGAGGAATGGCTGCCATCGTTGCCGTTGCACATTCTTTTGTACGAGGCATTCGGCTGGGAACATCCTAAGTTCGCACACTTGCCACTGATTCTAAAGCCTAGCGGAAAGGGCAAGCTCAGCAAGCGCGACGGCGACCAGCTCGGTTTCCCTGTCTTCCCGATGCAGTTCAACAACAACGGCGAAATGTGCAAGGGCTATCGCGAAGACGGATATTTCCCCGAGGCATTCATCAATATGCTGGCACTTTTGGGCTGGAACCCAGGCACCGAGCAGGAAATCTTCTCAATGGACGAACTTATAAAGGAATTCACTATAGAGCGCGTTGGCAAGAGTGGAAGCCGTTTTGACCCCGACAAGACAAAGTGGTTCAACCACCAGTATATTTTGAAGAAATCGGCAGAGGATGTGGCAGAACTTTTCCGCAAGGACTTGGATGCTCGCGGAGTTGATTATTCAAAGATTGACGTTGTACGTATCTGCGAACTTATGAAGGAACGTATTTCGTTCATCCACGAAATGTGGGACGAAACCCGCTTCTTCTTTGAGACACCAACACAGTTTGACGAGAAGTTCAAGAAGAAATCGTGCAAGGAAGATACCGCCGAGGTTCTCAAGGAATTGGTTAACATTCTGGACAAATGCCCCGATTTCAAGCCCGAAACTACCGAAGGTGCTGTAAAGGCATGGATTGAAGGCAACGAGTGGGGATTTGGCAAGGTGATGTCGCCGTTCCGTCTGGCTGTCGTTGGCGAAGGCAAAGGTCCGAGCGTATTCGACATGATTGAAGTCATCGGCAAGGACGAAACCTTGAAGCGAATCAACAATCTGATTGCAAATCTTAAAGGTTAATACCATTTAGAAACAGACATTTATCACAATAAAAAGAACCTTGAACGAGGTTCTTTTTTGTTATTTGAACTAAACATGTTACCTTTGGCAAACATTTCATAACGAATGAAGCGCACACTTGCTATATTGGTCATATTATTATCGTTGCTTACAAGCTGCAACAGGCTAGATTTCAATTATCCACAGTCGAAAATATGGGCGCACAGGGTAAACGATACTGCCGCAGCAAGAGAAAAAAGCATGAAATTCGCAGGTTTGGAGGTTGATGTATTTTATTCGGCTTATCAGGACAAAATATTTGTAGGCCACAACATGGAGGATACCGCAAACGGTCTGCAAATTGAAAAATGGTTCAAGCATGTGGAAAATCCGTCGCATAAATGCTTCTGGATAGACATGAAAAACCTTGACCGCCACAATGCAAAAAAAATATCGGAAAAGCTGCTTGACATCATGGACAGCTACAACATGATTGACAATATGTTTGTAGAAAGTACCGACTTGGACGCTCTGAAAACAATAAAGAAATTGGGCTTAAGAACAATATTGTGGACAGACAATCCTGTCTGGAACAACATCGACACAGCAACATGGATTGAACATACAAGGACGAAAATAAACGAACTTCGTCCCGATGCCATAAGCAACGAAGCCGAAATGTACGAACTGTTAACTGTAAATTTCCCGGAACAAAACATACACCTATGGCAAACGCCAACAATACTTAACGAAGAAAACATAGAAATTACCCGCAAGCTATGCAGAAACACATCTGTAAAGGTCGTGCTGGTTGACTATAACGAACCAATAGATTATAAATAACTTATGAATAGAAGACTTTTTATCGGAATATTACTTCTCGGCATCATTATTTCATTTGCTTCATGCGGAGGCAATGGAAATTCGCAAGAAAACGACAACGATACAATAATGGTTTTTCACAGGGATGTGCCACCAAAGCAGGAACATTCGGACAAGGACAACTTTGTATATGTTGAGGATTACAAGTTTAAGCAGAACGGCAAGGACTTTTTCCCTATTATGTTGAACTATGTCGTTGATTTGCGCAATATTAACGATGAAGCAGTTATTTCACCAACATATTACTACGAGAATCCCAACGAATATGAATGTCAGACAAAAGAAGAAACGTACAGGCAATTTTCCAAACACTTCAAACTTATCCGCAGCATGGGTTTCAACTCAATAAGGCTTGTATTCGACAGAATGATTGTCGAGGAAAATACAGGAAAACACAAGTACCAGAACACCAACAAGCGAGCATTCACAATGGACGAGCATCTTGATGAAATTGTTGCTTCATTGGAAAATGTTGTTTCGATTGCAAAGGAAAACGACCTTTATGTAATGTTGCTGCTGGCGCCTTGCATGGGCGACGAATTCATAGAGGCTTTTACCAAACTTACCCTCAACGCATTTTCGGACGAGCCATACGTTTTTGCCTATGACTTCATGAACGAGCCGCTATATACCGACAAAAAGAAGTTCAGACCCAAGGGCGAAGCTGTAAAAATAACTCGCGGATGGAGACAAATGATGAACGAATATGCTCCTAACCAGTTGTTTACGGTAGGCTGTTCGGAGCCGCTGGAAGTGTTTGAATGGGATCCATCGCTGATAGATGTTGACTTTATACAGATGCACTCCTACCATCCGTTGCGTGTGAAAAACGAAATGTTCTGGTACAGCAAATATGTAAAACGTCCGTGGATGATTGGCGAAACGTCGCTTCCTGCCGACAACGATTCCATAAGCTATGATGAGCAACGCCAGTTTGTCAAGGAAACTTACCAGTATGCCCGCGACCTTGGCTGCATGGGATTCGGCTTCTGGGAATTTCAGGAAGACCCGACCAATGACGAATTTGAAGGTCGTTACACGGGAATTATGAACCACGAGGGTACAACAATGCTTGATGACGGAAACTCAATTATCGGTACTGTGAAGCCTACTGTAAAGGAAATCAAGAATTTTGCAAATTACATTCCCCATAAGGTTGTTGCTCCGCCAGTTAACTATAGGAACATGATTGGTCTTTACAATATAAAGATTACCGGCTGGGTTTATGACCATGCAACCAGCTTGCCTTTGGAAGGTGCTGTATTCAGGGCTTGGACAGACGACTGGGGCATCGGCATAAACACCTACACCGATAAAAATGGCGAATTTACCCTGTACACCAACGACATCGTAACGCATTTCGAATGTTCGGCATGTGGCATGTCAAACTTCTGCATGACAAAAAATCTTACATATACACCTGCAACATCGGAAAACTACGACATCAACAATCTGCCTGAAAAATGGCTCGACTACCATCACCGTTCATACACTCCGCTGCTTAAAGATGGTCTCAATCTAACCGAGAAATCAACCAACTACATATTCAACTTTGACGAGGAAAAATTCCAGCAGTACAAGTTTACTGCTGATTTTGGTCTGTTTGTAATTGAAAAGATGCCTATTTGCGACTAAGTATTTCGTCTATTCTGCTGTTTCTGCACTGCGGAACCGCATCGCCACTTAGTTCATCGAAATACTGTTCCGGATCCATAAAAATCAAGTAGCGGGCATCATCGTACATAATCTCATCAAGAGAACGTCCTTGCTCATCCGCTTTCTGCTGAAGACTTGCCAGCCATTCTTCGCTTGCATTCATTCCTCGCTTTATGCTCTCTATCTTTTCGGCAATTCTCTCGTCATCAAAGCACAAACTTATCAATGCATTGGCCGAAAACATATTTGGCATATCGTAAAGCTGCGCCGTACAATACGAAAGCATAAGGTAGTCGTTATTCAGCAGTTCCGACAGGACATCAAGCTGCGAGGTGGAAGTGTAGCGGTCGTCGTAGTAAACGGTGCTGTTGTAGTACCAGAAATGATGGCTTGAAAAAATATCATCAAGATTGATATGATAGGATATATTCCAGAAGTAAGAATCTCCAATTGACAATAAGTTTGGCTTTGAAGCGGTTGTATCGTTGTCAATAGAAAACTCGGCATATTTGTTTGGAATGTCAAGGATGGAAAACTGCAAGTTCAATAGTTTTTCAAGGTCTTTGTCAGGGTCAAAAGTCTCACAAATGTATGGTTCTCCAATGCTAAGGTTGTGCAGGTTTGTGTTGCCCAATTTTTCCATGTACCTTATAAGAGTGTCGGTAACATGCAAAGCCGCAATATTCGACCAGTGCGTTGCTGTCTGCGGATACAAGGGATAATCGACCTTGCCCTTTTGCGACTCAAACCATGCACACATATTTATGCAGTTTACGCCAAGCGTATCGAACACCAAAGGATAATAGTCTGCTGCCGAAAATTTTTTCTCCCTTTCGTACCATATATTATCAGGCAAATATTCGGGGTAAATTCTTTCCTTGCCCGGCTCTATCATTACGAACATTTGCACACCATATTGCTTCAATATTTCCTGAATGAAATACAACCGTTTTGCCTCCGTCCTCAGCTTTTGCTGAATAACATTCACATCGTCGGTATATTTGTACATCAACCCTTCGTAATATTCCTGCACAAAACATGGTTCGTACAGCCAACCGTCCTTGCCTGCAACAACATCAGGTGTGTTTGTACTCTTGTAGAATTTCCACAAATACTGGTTGTAGCACCGTATGAATGTTTCGCGGAAGCCGAAATTTTCCTTGCTGAACTTTTCCAATGCCGCCTGATATTCGCCACTCCTGTAACTTGCAAACGAGAAAATTGGTTTTTCGGTCTTTTCTACAGCTCCCGACAATGCTTCGATATCTACAAGACGGTACTTCTCCTGCAAAAATATTGCTACGAAAACCAGCAAGGTCAATAAGCACAATATCCTATAAATCCACTTTCCCATCAAAACCTATTTCTCCGATTTTTGTTGATTGTAGTACCATATTGCATTGCGTGTAACAGCCGTGTCGAGTGGAACATTCCACTCTTCAGCCTGACGCCTTACCTCGCAAATCCATTCCGGCAAATTATATATATTGCTTTTTATAAGTTCTATGCCTATATCCTTTCTTACATGTGGAATCTCTGGTCCATTTAACTCGGGAAAATGGACTTCCAAGCGGGTGTAAAGATTATTCATAGCATCATCATACATGACATCTTCAAGCTCACGGCCTTCAGCATTAGCTTTGTTCCTGAGATATGCCATCCATTCCTCATTGCCATACATAGTGGCAATTATGTTGGCTCTTACGGCTGCTATTTGATTGTCGTCGAAACATAGGTGAACAAGAGCCTTAGGAATAAATCCATAGCCCAAACCATAAATCATAGCCGTACAATATGAGAGCACAATAAAATCTGTCCCTAATAATTCTGCCGCATAATCAACTTCCGAAGTGGAATTGTAATCTGGATTCTTATATATCGTACTGTTATAGTACCAATACTGCCATTTTGAAAATACTGAATCCATATATACCTGATTTATAATATTCCATGCGAACGAATCACCGTTGATTAATATTTTTGGCCTCGATGCCGATGTATCATTTACAACCGAAATATCTGCATACATATTAGGCGACTTAGGAATTTCACGAATAAGGTTAAGCATCTGTTCAAGGTCATCATCAGGGTTTCTGGTAGAATCAATATATGGTTTACCTATTTCAAGGTTATTTATGTTGGTATCGCCGATATATTCCATATACCTTATAAGCGAATCGGCAACATGTGCGGCGGCAATATTCGACCAATGCGTTCCCGTTTGCGGAAACAGGGGATAATCAACCTTGCCCTTCTGCTCGACAAAGTATTTTGAAAAGTTCACATAGTTAATGCCCAAGCTATCAAACAAATATGGATAATAATCTGCTGGCCTTACGCCTTCTATCTCATATTTTTGCCTGTCGGGAAGATGTTCCGGATACACTCTTTCCTTGCCGGGTTCAATCATTACAAACAATGTAATGCCCAAACTCTTCAGCATCTCCTGCAGCTTGTACAGGCGCACTGCTTCTTGCCTGAGGGTGCTTTTGTAAAATTCTGGGTCATCTGTATCTTTGTACATCAAGCCATTGTAATATTCATCTACAAACCATGGCTCGTACAACCAGCCATCTTTTCCTACCGAAACGTCAGCTACACTTGACATGCCATAAACATCCCACAAATATTGGTTGTAGCATCTAATAAAGCACTCCCTGAATCCGAATTGCTGCTTGGAATATTTTTCAAGATTTGTCTGATACGACCTGTCTGCGTATCCCTTCATTGTTATATTCGGCCACGCAATCTCTTCAACAACTCCGCCAAGTGGTTTTATGCTGACAAAATGAGTTTTCTCCTGTACGAACATCAGGACGAAGACCAGCATCGTAAGTATGCACAATATCCTATGAACCCACTTTTCCATCAGAACCTGAAATAAATGAACGGACTAAAACTTGAAACATTGAGTGCCGCAATGCTAAACAGCAGCAGGAACATTGCAACTATCCATACCACAATGTGCTGCCACGATGAATATTCGGTGTAATAAACAAAGTTCATCACCTTTTTGCCGAAACCGAACAGCGCCACAAACGAAAATGCAAGTGCCACCACAAGCGTTGTTACAAACTGAGCATCATGAATATTTACCGCAGCAAAATCGAAGGAGAACAAGCGCGTGATAAATGTCCAGCAATCGCCAATATTCTCAATCCTGAATATTGCCCAGCCAACCATCACTAGTATGAATGTAATCAATACGCTTGGAAACTTGCCAATACGCTTGTAAACCTTTCCAAGGAACAATCTTTCCATCACAAGGAAAAATCCGTGGTATGCACCCCAGATTACAAAATTCCAGCTTGCGCCGTGCCATAGTCCCGACAGCAGGAATACAACCCACAGGTTGAAGTACATACGCGGTTTTGAACAGCGGTTTCCGCCAAGCGGAATGTAAAGGTAGTTGCGCATGAACGAGCCGAGCGTTATGTGCCAACGTCTCCAAAACTCGCTTATGCTCGCCGAGTTGTACGGATTGTCGAAGTTTTCGGGAAATGAGAAACCCATTATCCTGCCAAGCCCTATTGCCATGTCGGAATAACCCGAAAAGTCGAAGTACAGCTGCATGGTGTAGGCCATTATCACTATCCACGAAGTGCCTGTATCGAGCAATGCAATATCGCCGCCGAGTTGCAAATCAACCCAACGACCAAGCACATCGGCAATTAGAATCTTCTTGCTCAACCCGATTACAAAGCGGTAGAACCCGTGCAGACATTCCGACCATTTATGTTCGCGATGCTCTATCTGTCCGGCTATCTCATTGTAGCGGACGATTGGTCCTGCAATAAGCTGCGGAAACATCATTATGTAAACAATATAGTCGGACAGCTTCCTCATTGGCTGGTTTATTCCGCGATAAGTGTCAACGGTATATGTGATGCTCTGGAAAGTAAAGAACGAAATTCCTATCGGAAGCAGAATCTTCATCCACTCAACAGGTTCGCTGCCAAACAATCCCCTTATGGCATTGATGTTTTCCATCGTAAAGTTGCCGTACTTGTAATATGCAAGCAATCCGAGGCTTACAAAAATGGAAATACCGCAGAGAAGTTTCCTTACCGACTGCTTTTTTGCCTTGCACATAAATTTTACAAGGAAGAAATTCAGTATTGTTGATGCCGTAAGTTGTATTATAAAGTCGGGTGCTCCGTAGGCATAGAATATCAGCGAAGCCAGAAGCAATGTGTAGTTGCGGAATTTGTTAGGCGTAACAAAGTACAGCACTAGAAACGCCGGCAGAAAATACAAGAGGAATATGTTGCTGCTAAATACCATATTTCTTAATTTATTCAATTACAATCTCATAAACACGACCTTCGATGTCGGACTTATTGAACGGAATAAGCCCCTGCTCGAACACTATTGGCGGCCACCATTCGGAATAATGGTACTCCTGCGTTACAATACAAAGCATCTGGTTGTTTGGAATCGATGTAACTTCATCGTTCATATATCCAACCACCCTCATATTGTCGGGCGAACTTCCCAATCGCCATATAATTTCGGTGGGACGCCATTCTATTTCGTAGTAATAATATTCCTCGCTGAACACATCGTTCGACATCGGACTCTTGATGGTCAATGCCTTATACAAGTCTGACCAGCGCATAGCCTCGTAAGTTGCGCCCTCGTAGTCAATGTAGTTTATCCCTGCCGAAAACTTCTTGGGCTGCGGACAAGCCAAGTCCCAGTTGGTACAGCAGTACATGATTTCGTTGTTGTGCATGGCATCATCCTTTGGTCCCGACATATCCCTGTAGTATAAATCCGGCCAATACCTTGAAGCCTTAACTATTTCAATATCAATTTCCGAATATTTGTTAAAAGTTTCGCGCACAGGATTTTGAGAATCGTCGCCCTTGTCAATATAACCGCAGTTGTAGCATCCGCGACGAATGTTCCACGGGTGGTTGTCCTGATAAATCATCCAGAATGCGTATGTAAGACCGTTCCATATATTGTTCTCGTTTAGCATTGACGGGAACTTTATCTTGCCTCTAAACTTTCCGTAGGTGAAACCCAAGCGCGTCTTTATGCCTGTCGATTCCTTCTTCATGTTGTTGGCTTCGGAACCGGGATTTACAATGGTTATGTATTCGCCATTTTTGTCAACCTTCACTGTAGAACAGGGGCGGTCGGTTATCTGCGGATAGTCCTGTATCCGTTGCGAAGCAGGATATTTCTTGTCGCCGTTCCAATATTCTTCCAAAGTGAAATCGGGATTGCCAACCACATCGCAAATTTCGGGTATGTTGCGCAAAGTATATTGCTGGCTCACAGCAGGGAAGAATTGCTGGAACAAAGCCTTCTGGTACAACGAATCATTAGAACCACATTCGCGGCAACTTGTATCAATAGTGTATTCGGGTGTGCGGATGTTTAGTTCGTCAACAAAAATTCCGTCCTTTGGAGTAATGACAGCCCGTGTCTTGAGTACCTTTTTGCTTGTTTCTACTATTATGTTTGATGACTTTTGATTCTTAAACCACTCAAACGGATTTGCAAATTTGCCGTTTTCTGCCGTCAAGCCTATATTTTTTATGTATTCAGGAATTTCAGCAAGACCTTTTTCGTTGCAAACCACAAGCATAAACGAGTAGCACCCCACACGCGGATTGCGTTTCCAGCGATGATTCACATCGCCATCGGCATGGCGGTTGTCGGCAAGCACCCACTGGGCATCAAGGAACAACTGTTTTTCAACCGAGAAGCCATTCTTTTCGGCTTTATCCACAATCGCAGCATACCATTCCGGCTGCCGTCTTATGCTTTCGGTCATCTTCAAAATCTTCTCGTAACTTGCCGTATTTTCAGAAATATCGCTTCCATAATACACTTTCTCGTCACGCGGATTGCCAACTATGCGGAAAAAATCTTCAACCTTCTCGCCATCAGCAATTTCCTTGAACCCAACGGAAACGTCTTCCCAGCTTCCGTAAAAATTCTCACCACACAATGAATCTCCTTCGTGGAACTTATATGTTTCGTTCTGGTAATAAATCTTATAGAACAGCTTTTCTCCGCCCATAGAAGGCACATCAAACGAAAACTTGAAACCATCATCGGATGTCTGGCGGACAGAAGGCAGCACAATGCCATTAAGCACAACGTCTTCCAAATCCATATCCAACGAAACGGTATCGTTTGAAGACTCAAAATTTACAATCGGATTAAAATTAAGGTTTTTATCCGAACACGACACTAAAGTCGTTAAGATGGCAAATGCCATCAAAACAATCCTAAAATTCATCCTATTCCATCAATTTTCTGTACTTAATCCTATGCGGGTCGATGTCGCCTAAGCGTTTGCGCTTGTTCTCCTCATATTCCGAATACGAACCCTCGAAGAATACCACCTGCGAATCGCCCTCAAATGCCAAAATGTGAGTTGCAACACGGTCGAGGAACCAACGGTCGTGGGTGATAACAACTGCACAGCCTGCAAAATCCTCCAGACCATCTTCCAAAGCACGCAAGGTGTTGACATCTATATCGTTGGTAGGCTCATCAAGCAGCAAAACATTGGCTTCCGACTTCAATGTCAATGCCAGATGCAGGCGGTTGCGCTCGCCACCCGACAGCACTCCGCACTTCTTTTCCTGGTCGGCACCGCTGAAATTGAAACGACCTACATATGCACGGGCATTTACCAGTTTTCCGCCCAACTGAACGAATTCTGCTCCACCCGAAATTACCTCAAAAACGGTCTTTTCAGGGTCAATAGCTTCGTGAGCCTGGTCAACATAGCCAATTTTTACAGTATCACCAATCTCGAAGCTTCCGCTGTCGGGCTGCACAAGTCCCATCATCAGGCGGAAAAGCGTAGTCTTTCCTGCTCCGTTGGGACCAATGATACCGACAATACCTGCAGGCGGAAGCGAGAAACTGAGGTTCTCGAACAGCAACTTGTCGCCAAATGCCTTTGTGATATTGTTGGCAACCAAAACCTTGTCGCCCAAACGTGGACCGTTGGGGATGAATATTTCAAGCTTTTCTTCCTTCTGCTTTACATCTTCGTTGAGCATCCTATCGTATGCCGACAGACGGGCTTTCGACTTTGTTCCACGTGCCTTGGGCGACATGCGCACCCACTCAAGCTCGCGTTCCAAAGTCTTGCGACGTTTCGAAGCGACCTTTTCCTCCATTGCCATTCGTGCGGTCTTCTGCTCCAGCCACGACGAATAGTTGCCCTTCCACGGGATACCTTCGCCACGGTCGAGTTCGAGAATCCAACCTGCAACATTGTCGAGGAAGTAACGGTCGTGGGTTACGCAGATTACAGTACCCTTGTACTGCTGCAAGTGCTGTTCAAGCCAGTGGATTGATTCTGCATCCAAGTGGTTGGTAGGCTCGTCAAGCAACAGAATGTCGGGTTCGGTGAGCAACAGGCGGCACAATGCCACGCGACGGCGTTCGCCTCCCGAAAGGTGAGCCACCGACTCGTCGCCATCGGGACAACGCAGTGCATCCATGGCGCGCTCCAACTTTGAATCAATGTTCCACGCATCGGCAGCATCAATCTTGTCCTGCAATTCCGCCTGACGGTTCATTAGCTTGTCCATCTTGTCGGGGTCTTCGTAGTACTCCGGCAAACCGAACAAATCGTTTATCTCTTCGTACTCCTTGAGCATGGAAACTATTTCGTGTACGCCTTCCTCAACTATTTCCTTCACGGTCTTGCTGTTGTCAAGTTCGGGTTCCTGTGGCAAGTAACCAACGGTATATCCCGGCGAGAATGCCACTTCGCCCTCGAAAGCCTTATCAACTCCTGCAATTATCTTCAACAGCGTTGACTTTCCCGAACCGTTAAGACCGATTATACCTATTTTCGCACCATAGAAAAACGACAGATAAATATCCTTCAGAATCTGCCTCTGCGGCGGAATCTTCTTGCTTACGTTGACCATCGAAAAGATGATCTTGTTGTCTATATCACTCATGTTTGTATTTTTACAAATGAAAGCACAAAGATAATGAAAGAGACGCAAAATTTTGCGTCTTTACAATATTTTTTTTCAAAGACAACAAGGACAACTAAGACAACATTTTTTTGCCGTGTAGAGATGTTGCGCGCAACATCTCTACAGATTTAACAATTTTCAATGTTGTCCAGAGTTGTCCGAGTTGTCTTCTTTTTTTTTCAAGACAACAGAGACAACAAATGACAACATTTTTTTGCTGGGTAGAGATGTTGCGCGCAACATCTCTACGGATTTTACAATGTTCAATGTTGTCCAAAGTTGTCCGAGTTGTCTTCTTTTTGAAATTGGATTTGCAGAGCTATGAATTGTTTATGAGGGATTAATTTGAGACGCAAGATTTTGCGTCTGTACTAGATAGAGGCATTTGAAAATGCGATTTCGTTGCCAAAGGAAGAAAAAAAATCCGATATTTGCACCGAAATTTTACCGACGATGAAAATTATCTGCATAGGAATGAACTATAAGGCGCACATTGCGGAACTTAATCTTCCTTATCCCGAAGCGCCCGTGTTCTTTATGAAACCCGATTCCTCGTTGCTGAAGGGCAATAAGGTTTTCTTTATACCCGACTGGACCAACGACCTGCAATACGAACTGGAAGTGGTGTATCGCATTAGCCGTCTGGGCAAACACATACAGAAAAAATTTGCATATCGTTACTATGATGCTGTGGCTCTTGGACTTGACCTTACAGCTAGGGATTTGCAGAACGATTGCCGCAAACGCGGTCTGCCTTGGGAAATATGCAAGTCGTTTGATGGTTCGGCTGTGCTTTCGGAGTTTGTGCCGCTGGATGAAATTCCCGACAGAAACAGCATTGATTTCCGCCTTTTGCGCAACGATGCAGAGGTGCAGCATGGCAATACTTCCGATATGCTTTTCTCAATAGATGACATTATTGAGCACGTGTCCAAATTTATGACATTGAAAATCGGAGACCTTATTTATACTGGAACACCTCTTGGCGTAGGCAAACTTGAAATTGGCGACAAGTTGAAGGCTTATATGGGCGATTGCAAACTTATTGATATGAAAATAAAGTAGTTGCCAGCTCTGGCTTTTGCCTGCTTGTTTTTGCTTACCGATTGCAATAAATCACCAAATTTTTCGTTATCGGATTGATATTTTTTGTCAAAAAAATAAATGTATTGAATAACTAATTTGTATATCTTTGCAAAATGTTTAATTGGAAAGGTGCATATTGTTTTGTAGTAGGCTTAATTGCTTTGTTTTCAGTGTCTTGTAGTGAATATTCCAAGATAATGAAAAGTGGCGATAGTGAGCTAAAATACCGCAAGGTCTTTGAATATTACGAAGCCGAGGACTACTATAAGGCTTTGGGCTTAATCGAGGACATAAAGGCTGTGTACAAGGGTACCGACAAGTACGAAATGCTTTGCTTCTACAATGCTTACTGCAATTTCAAGCAGAAGGAATATTCGCTTGCTGCTTATCTTTTCAAGGAGTATGCACGTCTGTATTCCAACACCGAGCGCACAGAGGAAGCCGAATACATGGCTGCGTTTTGCTATTATACCATTTCTCCGAGCGTATCACTCGAACAGACTTATACAGAATTGGCTCTCAGGGATTTGGAAGCCTTCAAGGAGAAATATCCAGAATCAAAGTATAATGAAAAGGTTGACGAACATATTGCCGACCTGAATCTAAAGCTCGAAACAAAAGCCTACAACAATGCAATGCTTTTCTACAAGATTGGTGATTACAAGGCTGCAATAGTTGCATTGAAAAATGTGCTGTATGATTATCCTGCTACTTCTTACCGTGAAGATATAATGTTCACAATGCTAAAGGCATCGTACGAACTTGCAACCAAGAGCGTTGAAAGTAAAAAGCTTGAAAGGCATAAGAATACCGTGCAGGCATACTATGCTTTTGTGGATAAATTTCCAAATTCAAAAAAAATAAAGGAAGCTGAAAAATATTTTACAAACTCACATAATTATATAGAAAGTAAAAATGGATTACAAAAAGACTAATGCTCCAACAAACTGCATCACACGCGATGTGGTTGAAATGGCCGACAAGACGGGAAATGTTTACGAATCTGTTGTCATCTGCTCAAAGATGGCTGACCAGGTAAATGCCGACATCAGGAAGGAACTCTACAAGAAACTCGAAGAGTTTTCAACCTTTAACGACAATCTTGAGGAAATCCACGAAAACCGCGAGCAGATTGAGGTTTCGAAATATTATGAAAAGTTGCCAAAGCCTACAAATATTGCTGTAGAGGAGTTTATGGCAGACAATGTTTACTACACAAATCAGGAAATCAACGTCAAGAAGGTGGATGCTGAGGAAGAGGCAGAACCTGTTGCAACTGTTGTCGCTGAACAGCCAGAAACAAAGGAATAATAGTGTAGAATGCTCAACGGAAAACACATATTGCTCGGTGTTACGGGAAGTATCGCGGCATACAAGGCTGCGAACATCGTCCGTCTGCTTGTTACGCAGGGCGCCGAAGTCAAGATTGTGATGACTCCGTTGGCAAAGCAGTTTATTACCCCGCTTACACTTGCAACGTTGGCGAAGAATCCCATCTACGTCGATTTCTTCAATCCCGAAAACGGCGAGTGGAATTCGCATGTTAGCCTAGGAATGTGGGCAGATGCCTACCTTATTGCGCCTGCTACTGCCAACACCATCGGAAAGATGGCAAACGGAATAGCCGACAACCTGTTGCTCACATCTTACCTTTCGGCAAAATGTCCGGTTTTCGTTGCTCCGGCAATGGACTTGGATATGTTTGCCCATCCTGCAGTGCAGAAAAACATCGAGACTCTAAAGTCGTACGGCGTGCATTTCATTGATGCCGAGGATGGTGAGCTGGCGAGTGGGCTTGTCGGCAAAGGTCGTCTGGCTGCACCTGAAAAAATTGTCGAAAACCTTGATGTTTTTTTCAACGGACAGATGTCACTGACGGGAAAGAAGGTAATGGTAACGGCAGGTCCGACCTACGAAAAGATTGATGCTGTGCGCTTTATCGGCAACTATTCGTCGGGAAAGATGGGTTATGCCATAGCCGAGGAATGTGCAAGCCGTGGGGCAGAGGTTGTTCTGGTTTCGGGACCGACATCGCTGAATGTCCACAACTGCAACATAAAGTTGGTTAGGGTTAACTCAGCACGCGAAATGTACGAGGCTTGCAACAGCGAATTCCCGCAATGCAACGCCGCCGTGCTTTCGGCAGCTGTGGCAGATTTCACTCCGCAGAACGTTTCGGACACAAAAATCAAGCGCAAGGACAACAACCTTGAAATCACGCTCAAGCCTACCGACGATATTGCTGCAACTCTTGGAAAGCAAAAAGGTGACCGCGTTCTGGTCGGTTTCGCCCTCGAGAAGGAAAACGAACTTGAAAACGCCATCGGCAAGCTCGAACGCAAGAACTTTGATTTCATTGTGCTTAATTCTATGAACGACAAGGGCGCAGGATTCAACCACGACACCAACAAGATTACAATCATCAACCGTAGCAAGGAAGTGAAAAACTTCGACCTGAAACCAAAAGTTATGGTTGCAAAGGATATAGTTGATGAAATAGAAAAACTTTTAAAACCTTTATTATGAAAAAGATTCTTTCCATTGTCGTTGTAATGCTCATGGTTGTGTCTGCTATGGCGCAGGAGTTTGAATGTCAGATTCAGATTTCTCATAGCCAGCTTCAGGGAACCAACTACGAGAAGATTTTTCAGAGCATGCGCAAGGACTTGTACGAGTTCATAAACAATACCAAGTGGACTAACAATGTCTTTTCCAAGAATGAGCGTATTGAGTGCAACATTTCAATAACGGTTGAAAGGGAAGTCGCTTCCGACGAATATTCCGGCAAGATACAGGTAACATCGTCGCGACCGGTTTATGGTACTTCGTACATGTCGCCGCTTTTCAACTACTTGGACGACAAGTTCCAGTTCAAGTATGTTGAAATGGAACCTATTGAGTTCAATCCCAACGTGTTTACAAGCAACTTGTCATCTGTGATAGCCTACTACTGCTACATAATGCTCGGATTGGACTACGACAGTTTTGGTTCACAGGCAGGAACGCAATACTACCAACTTGCCGAGAAGATTGTGCAGAACGCACAGAGTGCACCCGAACCCGGCTGGAAACAGTACGAAAGTACAAAGAACCGCTACTGGCTTACCGAAAATCTGCTCAACGACCAATATTCTGGTTTCCGCGACTTTATGTACACCTATCATCGTCAAGGTTTGGATAGGCTTGCCGACAAGCCAAGCGATGCCCGCACCTCCGTTGAGGAGGCTCTTGAAAGTCTGCGCTCTATGCACCGCCGCCGTCCAGGGTCGTTCCTGATGTCGATTGTTAGCACCGTAAAGAGTGATGAAATCATAAATATATTCTCGGACGGCTTCTCCGACGAGAAGGCGCGCGTTGCCAACCTGATGAAAGAAATAGATGCTGCAAACTCAAGCAAGTACGACAAGATAACCCGTTCGGAATAATGATTAGGAACCTTTCTGTCAGAAATTATATTCTAATTGAAAAACTCGACATTGACTTCAATTCGGGTTTTTCCGTTATTACTGGCGAGACCGGTTCTGGAAAATCTATGATAATAGGTGCTATTTCGCTACTTCTGGGCAAACGCGCCGACACCGATGTGCTTCTCTTTAAGGACAAGAAATGTGTAATCGAAGCCACTTTTGATATTAAAAACCTCGGGCAGAAGGACTTGTTTGCCGAAAACGAGGTTGACTATTCCGACCAGACCATTGTAAGGCGCGAGATTATGCCCGAAGGAAAGTCAAGGGCCTTTGTAAACGATATGCCTGTGACATTGGCTGTGTTAAAGACACTTACCGACAATTTCCTAGACTTGCACTCCCAGCACGAAAACCTGTCGCTCACAACTTTGCCATATCGTCTGCGCATTGTCGATTCGGCAGCAGGAACATTGGCTCTTTTCGAGGAATATAAGCAGAAATATGCAGAGTACCAGTCTGTTGCACAACTACTGAAAAGCAAGAAGGATGCGCTTGCAAAGGCACAGAAGGACTTAGATTATTATAGGTATCAGGCATTGGAGATTGAAAATGCAAAACTTTCGTCCGACGACGAACTAGAAGAACTTGAAGCCCGTGCCTCGATGCTCGAGAATGCCGAGGAGATAAAATCGGCATTGTACGAAACTTCCAACCTATACGATGGTGGCGAATATTCGGCTTCCGTTTTGCTGAAGCAGATGCGCAGCAACCTTGCAAAAATCAGCAAGAACTTCAAGCCTGCGCAGGAACTTGAACAGCGTCTAGAATCCTCTATAATAGAACTTTCGGACATCAACGATACAATTTCTCAACAGTTGTCGCAGGTGGAAGTAAACCCGCAGCAACTGCAGCTTACCAACGAGCGCATTGACCTGCTTATGGGGCTTCTGGCAAAGCACCGTGCTTCCGACATCGCCGAACTCAAGCAGAAGTACGAGGAATACAAGGGTTATGTTGACAACAGCGGCAACCTTGAGGTCGAAATTGCCGACCTTGAGAAGCAACATTCCGCCAAGGCGAAGGAAGTGAAAGCCTCTGCCGAGAATCTGAGCAAGAAACGTTCGGCTTCGTTCAAGAAGACGCAGGAATACATAAACTCTATGCTTCACGACTTGGGAATGCCGCACGGAGTGTTTGAGATTGGCAACGAAATCACGGAGGTTTCGGCAAACGGCATCGACAATATTTCCTTCCTTTTCAGTGCCAACAAGGCGGTAGCGGTGGAGCCAATCGAGAAGGTTGCATCGGGAGGTGAGTTGTCGCGCCTTATGCTTGCACTGAAGTCGCTTATGGCCAACTCGATGAACATTCCTACCATACTTTTCGATGAGATTGACACTGGAGTTTCGGGCGAAATTGCAGCCCGTATGGGCAAGATTATGCAGCGCATTGCCGAAAATGTGCAGGTGTTGAGCATTACGCATCTTCCGCAGGTTGCAGCTATGGGCAGCGAGCATTTCAAGGTTTACAAGCATACCGACGACCAGCGCACAATTTCCAGCATCAAGAAACTCGCTGCCGATGAGCGCATTACCGAGATTGCCTCGATGATGAGCGGCGAAAAACTTACGCCCGAGGCATTGGAGAATGCAAAGGTGCTGCTGGGAAAGAATTGAAAATTGTTTTGATATGAGGGGGCTACGTAATATATTATTCATTTTTGCAATTGCGATGCTTCAGCCTTGTATGGTAGTGGGGCAAGAAACTGGTCTTTTGACAGGGTCAGTTTTTGATAATTTTACTAAAGATGCAATATCTCTTGCTAAGATTACAGTTAGTCAAAACGGAGAAATTATTACAGACGTTTTTGCTGATTTCGACGGAAAATATAAAATACCATTACAAGAAGGCGTTTATATTGTTCACGCTTCACAAGTAGGCCTAGTTAGTAAAAAAATAAAGATTGAAATTAAGTCTAACGAAACATATACTCTGAATTTCCTGCTATCGGAAGCTAGATATGATTTTGCGACAGCGTATGACACTATAAAAGTAAATGCCTTTAAAGTAAAGGAGATAGACGAAAAACTGAAAGTTGCAATTGACAATCACATAAAAATGGCCAAAAGAAAATTTATCTTTCCGAATAAGAAACGAAATATCATTGTTGTAGGAATTGCCGATAGGGATTACGATTACTACGACCTTGAACACATTGATATAAATGATGTAAAATTGAAGCATAAACAATTCAAAGAAAGTCAGTTCGGTGAAGGCTTTAATGTATATATAAATTTTCTAAGAAGAAATAATATACGGTCGGAATTATGTTATAAAAAGCTGTTTTATTACAAATATAATGATTGGGATATATTTTTGGGAACACAAATAGATGAACTAGAATTTCCTTTTGTTAATGGCTTGAAAAATTTTGAGTTTCAAATAAAATATAAGGATATTGAATCTAATATAAATGGTAGGTACGGATGGAATCACAAAAAGGTTCAAAAATACTTCTATTATGATGGCAGATTCCCTGATAAACGTCATGAAAATTATCATACTAATTATTATATCGCGGAACCTGAAGTAGAATCCATTACAATCAAAAGAAAGAGTATATTTAAAGACAACAAGTATTCCTTCCCTAGAAAAAAATAGCTACACCCTATCGGGTATAAAATCATAAAAACATAGCATAATTATACCTTATCGGGTATAAAAGGCATTATTTGTACATCAACCCATCCGATATTTTCAGCAACCTGCTTTCTATCAGTCTAATGTATTCAACCTTCTGGCTGTCATCAATAAACGAACTGTCGATAAATATTTCCCATTTGCGCGCTAACGAGAGGTATTTGCGGAACAAACTCTCGATAATTTTCTCTGAAATATTGCTCCGTGCCGCAGCTTCAATGAAATCCTTAACTTCAATTCTGCTTTTCTTTCCATTAAGTGTAAGCGCAAGTTCTTCCGTATCAGATGGATTTACTATTGCTGTGCTGACAAGGTCGTAGGCTGGTGTTAGCCTAAAATCAATGTCATCTGGCGAAAACATCGAAAAGTTTTTCAGGTGCATATCGGCATTCCCAGTTATCCACGAAAAGATTACAATGTCGTAGAAATTGACAAGGTCGAGCTTGGGCGTTGTCGAGTATTCGGCAATTTTCTTTGCTATCTGCTCGTACGAACTGCGGTATTTGTGCTCGGTAGTACGGTTGGTAAGCTGGCACATATCTTCCATTGCAATTTTCGAGTTGTCATCAGTCCTATCTATTCGCCTCGAAATGTACCCGAGTTCGCCATCAGCAAGCCTTATAAGCGAGTGTGGTACGACATCAATCTTTGCAATTTCGGCAAGATGCATTGTAAGGTCTTCTATTTCTGGAAGTTTTCTGTAAAGTTCTGTCTGAGGCTTGAAAATGAAATTTCCTTGCATTCCTACAATTGTAAGTCGCTTCGAGCCTTCGTGTTTCTGCAGGTGCAACGATAGCTTCGGTTGTACTCCAGTTATGGTTGTCTGCGAGGCCACAATCTGCTTTGCAAGCATATCCATATCGGAACGGCTGTACTCAAAAGCTGGGACGCTTTTTTCGCCGAAAATCTTTTTTGAACACGATGCATGAAAATCAGTTTCGCCATCGTGAAGCTCTCCGTAGCAATACAAACATCTACTCATCGCCTACATCATTTATTTGTTCCACACTAACAGCGCCTATACAATCCCTGCAGCACACAAGCAGCAACGACATCCTGTCGAGAATGCTTATGTTGGCGTTCCTTATGGCGACATCAAGCAGCCAGCCTTCGGGGATAAGTCCGTCGAAGAACGGGAAAAGTATGTTGCTGTGATATACTTCGCCCGAAAGAGGAAAAGTTTTGCTTATCGGCTTGGCATTTTCCTGTTCCAGATATTCCTTGTAGTACCTGAACTCATATCCCGAATCGCTTTCGGTTAGGATACCAGCCGTCTTGTCCTTGAAATATATCCGTGCCTGCTTCATTTGTCATTATTGTTATATCGTGCAGGCTGCATCTCGTAGCCGAAAAGTTCCAATAGCTGATTTACCTTGTCGAGCCTTAATGTCGGTTTGCCCTGTTCCAGGTCGCGAACGAAACGCAAGCCTAAACCGGATTTCATTGCAAGGTCTTCCTGCGTAAGCTTATTCTTTTTGCGCAGTTCCTTTACCGTTGATGATAATATTGTCTTCATAAATTATACCTTATCGGGTACAAAAGTAGTAAAAATATTTTAGATTACACCCTATTGGGTATAAAATCATAAGAATATAACATAATTATACTATATCGGGTATAATTTGTAACCACAAAACACACTCTTGTCGCAGGCTCTACCTTTACGCCTAAAACTTTATCCAGCAGACTTTTCCAGTCTTTTTCATCCAATCCTTGTGCTTGTTGTATTCCTCTTCGCCCTGACAAATCCACAACACTTTTGTACGCATTGGGAAATTAACTTTTGGGGCAGGGGCGTAGCCGTCGGTGAGGATTATAAGTCCGTCGTACTGACGATGTTCGCGGATGTAGTTGAAGATGGGTTGGAAATCGGTTCCGCCACGCCCTGTGATTTTTATTTCTTTGGATGCTTTCTTGAAAGTTTCAAGTTCCCTGAGTTTAGTGTCGAATTGGATGGTGTCGATAGTTTCGATGCCGTATTTGAAGAAGCGGGCAATAACCGAGTAGAACGCCTGCAAGGTTTTGCTTGTTACCGAACCGCTAACATCCACAGCAACAAGCAGTTTTGATGCCAGTTCGTAGATGCTTCCCATCTGTTCGAATCCGCTGCGACGGTTGGGTCGCATACGCGTCAGGTGCCTGTGGCTTGACAAAATGCTTGTGTGGAAACTTGACAGTACTTTGCGGTAGTCGAGTTTGACAATAAGCGATGCCTTTATCTTTTCGACCATATTGCCAGGGATGCTTCCCCAGTTGGTTGTGCTTGCGATTATTTCATTTATTTCCTGCTGTTTCAATTCGTCTTCTTCCCAAAGTGCCGAATGGTCGCGGGCCGATTTCAAGTCCTGCTGTGTTAAGCCGTTTTTGTTCTTCTTGTCGCCAAGTCCATTGCCAAATTCGTTTTGCGAATTGTTATCTGCTGATACTTTGGTGTCGCCTGCTCCGCCTTTTTTGTCGCCATCATTGGCACCTTTGCCGTTCTGGTCACCTTCACCACTGCCACCATCTGGGTTGTCATTTTCTCCATTGTTGGAATTGCCTTCGCCATCATTTCCTTCATCATTGTTGCCGTTTCCACCATCGTTGTTTTCGTCTTCGCTTTCGTCTTGATTATCGCTACCGGTCTTGTCATCGCTCTCATCTTCGCTTTTTTCGGGCGACTGCGAACTGTTGCGGAGAATTTCGTTGAGCTTATCAACATACCATTCAAAACATTCACCGGCGGGAAGTTGAAAGTTGTCGGAGGAAATGAAATTTAAGGTTTTGAACCTGTAGTGTTGACCTATAACCATGTCGCTGCCGAACGAAAGTGCTTCGGGGAGCGAATTTTCGGGCTGACGTTCGTAAGGGTGTTTCAGGAATAGGCGTATCATTTCGGAGCGCAGTGCTTCTTCGAGTTCGGCATCGTTGAAACTTTGCATGATGTTCGGGTTGTACTCCACCATGCCCTGACCGCAACGGATAGGGCAGTCCATCAGCGGATTTGGCGCAAGCTGGTGGGTGCAGTAAATCGAGAACAATGCAGGCTCTACGAGAAACCAGCGTTCGCTTATTTTCTGGATACGCTCGTCCATACCTATAGATTTTTGATGAAGTTAGTCATCTGTGCGTAAAGTTCCGGCGTTTCGGTAAGAATGAAAACTATTGCCTGAGTGTAGGTCCCCTTTTCGTATATTGATACAAAATGAGCAAATTCCTCCTTTTTCTTCGGAGATTGCAAACCTTTGACGTACAATGCGAGATTTTTTGCTATTATAGGCTTGTCTTCGTCCGAAAAGTCTTGAGTTTCGAGGAAACGGAATATTGATTCGTTTGCAACGGCTGTTTCATGCAGCATGTATTTCGAAATTTTGGACTTGTATTTTTCGTAGTCCATCAGAATTTCCCTTGCTCCAAGTACCCTGTTTTGTGAAATTGACGACATGAAAGCTGTAGTTGCTTGTGCACCGACTATTCCCGATATTATTTTTTTATGTACAGGCTTCAGTTCTTCAAAACCTTTGATGCTGTCGGATACCTTTTTCCATGCGCGGCGGTCGGGAGTCTTGTCGAGACCCGTTTCGTCGGCGGCGCGGTCGCTGGTGTCAAGGAAGCGTGGATTTTCCTGAATGAAGCTTATTACGCGCTCGTCAACTTTCTGTTCTGCAGCCCAGAGCAACCACTCGGCGACTGTCGGGCGGAAATTGTATATATTGAAACGCGAAACCAGAGCAGGGTCGAGGTCGGTAAGCTGGTATTCTTCGCCTTCGTTTACAGCCGAGATTATTCTGCTGCCTTCGGGCAGACTTCTGCCTGCAAGTTTGCGGTTGAGCGCCAAGTCCATTATGGTCTGTAGCACTTCGGGACGTGCACGGTTGAGTTCGTCGAGGAAAAGTACAACAGGTTTGCCATCGGTTGGAAACCAGTAGGGGGGCATGAACATAGTCTTGCCTGTTTTTTCGTCCAAACGGGGAAGTCCGATGAGGTCACCAGGGTCGCTCATCTGTCCGAGGAAAAGCGCGGTTACCCTCATGCCTTTCTTCTCAAAAAAATCTGTAAGTATTTCCGACTTGCCGATACCATGTTTTCCTACAAGCATAATGTTTTGCTTGTCTGGCATTATTTCCAGTATCTCTTTCAGTTCCTTTGTGTTAACGTTTGTAGCCATTTTGTTTCAATTTTCAATTTCGGTTTGCAAATTTATTTTAATTAACGCACTTTACAGCGCAATGTCAATTTTATTTCTGGTGCAAAGAAAAAGCAAACTTACGACATTTTGTGACTTAGGTTTGCTTTTTTTTGCTAAAAAATTAGCAGCTATAATATCACTCTTTTTCTAAGCTGGCTGTTACTATGTTAATCTTTTACGCAGCGCACATAATATCCTCTGTGACGCACCATCGTAGTATAATCAACGTCCTCAGAATCATATTTTATTCTATACCTGTATGCAGATGTACTTGTACCTTCGGTTGCTGACCACCAGTTTCCTTCATTACCCATGTCGTGGAAATGGGTTGTCTGCAATGCATTTTGTGCAGCTGATGTTATGTTCAAATATCCACCGGGCAAAGCATCAAAATCGCTTGTGCCAAACTGCGATGATGATTTCAAGATTCCATCGCTCCATAGGTCTGCCTCGCCTGCCAATTGAGAGCCTACAGCATTGCCATTTTCCTGAAGTATGTTAATCAAATGTCGCCATTCGGTTGAATCAGGCAAATGCCATCCTGTAGGACATGCGCTTTGCGCTGCTGTCCAGTTGTACAATGTTCCATAAGTCTGATAGTTTGCATTTTGCATTGCCGCATTAAGGTTGGCATTTTTATAGCCATACACATAATATTTTGCGACTTCATTATTCCTATCGTTGTTTACCTGAGGCAAATATCTCATATTTTCAGTAGTCCATACCATATCTCCATATTCCATGGTGCAATAGGTATTTCCATCGCGGCTATCCGTTACAAGTTCATGATAAACTAGGTGCAGTGTAACCACGCTGTCGCAACCTGTGCTTGTCTGATATGTAAATTGATGGTCTCCTGTTGACGAATACATACGTCCGTCCCATTCGTAAACACCGCACGAGGTGTCACTGAATTCAGTTGCCTCGCTATAGTTTATTGTCAAATTCAATGTTACAATGCTGTCGCAGCTAGATACTGAAAGCAAGTTTTTGGTGTAGGAGCCTGTTTCCGTGTAGTTTGTTCCTTCCCACTCGTATGAGTCGCAGTCGGTATGTGCAACTGTAATGCTATAGGTCGGGTTTATTGTCAACTGCAATGTAACCACACTGTCGCAGCCATATATGTTTTGAAGTGTCTTTGTCGCAGTTGTGCTTACCGTATAAGTGTCGCCTTCCCAAGTATAAGAATCGCAAGCTACTTGTACATCGGTGATTCCGTAGTTTGGAGTGCCGAGGAAAAGATGCATGGTAACTGTGCTGTCGCAGCCTTCAACAGTCTGGAAATGCTGTACATAGTCGTTTTCCTGATTATATGTTTCCCCATTCCAAGTGTAAGAGCCGCAGGCATACATGTTAAATTCGTGTGTAACATCGTAATTTATGGTAATGTGGTATGTAACCACACTGTCGCAGCCATTGGCAGCCGTATAGGTACGGATATAATCACCTGTTGTTTCTATTCGCTCGCCATCAAGCATGTAGAAGTTGCATTCGGTGATATATTGTTCGTTTGCTACAGAATGGTTCACAACAAGATTAAGAGTCATTATGCTGTCGCAACCCTGCATGTTGGGGATGGTATCACGGTAGATTCCAGAAACTGTATATTCATTGCCACGCCATGTGTAGGAATCACAAGCTGTTACATTTTCTTCGCGATATGTATTGTGTCCGATTGTAAGTTGCATTGTTACCAAGCTGTCGCAGCCGTGTACTGTTTGCAAGCGCTTTGGATAGTCGCCGCTTTCTTCGAAGGTTGTTCCGTTCCATTCAAACGATTCGCAAGCAAATTGGTCAAACTCGTGTGTTACGTCTGTGAATATATTAATATGGTAGTTGACAATGCTGTCGCAGCCATGTACCGTTCTGTATGTCCTTGTGTAATCGCCAGTTTCCATTATCCTTTCGCCATCAAGCTCGTACATGTTGCATTCGTTTATAACCTGAACTACAGGATTTGTTACCGAATGATTTACAGTAAGGTGCAAGGTCATTATGCTGTCGCATCCTTGAGTGTTGTATATACGATGCTCGTAGTTGCCCGACTGGGTATATTCTTCTCCGTACCAAGTGTAAGAATCACAGACAGTTTCGTATAAATCGGCATAAGTGTTGTGCGATACAGTAAGATGCATGTGCACTGTGCTGTCGCAACCTGGTCTAACTGTGAAAATAACATCGTAGTTGCCTGATACCGTGTAATTCTGGTTGTTGTAGAAAAATGATTCGCAAGCCACAGGGTAGTAGTCCGATTCGGTTGCCGAGATGATTTGCAAGTTCAGGGTAACTATGCTGTCGCATGTGCCATTAAAATTAGGTATGGTCTGATGGAAAACACCGCTTTGGGTGTAGGTTTCGTCATGATATATATATTCGCCGCACATGGTTTTGTTTATCGTGTTTTCGCGAACCTTGAACAATGTAAGGTCAAGTACCCTTATGCTGTCGCAGCCGTACCTGTTAGTGTAATATACGGTATCGTTGAAATGTACCGATGTAAGGCTGTAGTTGGTTCCAAATTCGAAAGTCCTTTGGTTTTCGTGCCATGTAAATTGGTCGCAGGCGATAGATGTCTCTACAATAAAGTCGCTGGTCTTGGTAAAATGAAGTGAAACAATGCTGTCGCAGCCGTACTGGGAACGGAAGGTATGTTCATAAACTCCTGTTTCGGTAAGTATCTGCTCAAAGTCTTCGTGCTGCCATACATATCTTTCACAGTCCTCCACAACTATCATCCTTCTTATATCGTTCACACGTGTAAAGTTCAATGTTACCGTGCTGTCGCATCCGCCCTGCGAAATTAGGTCGGCGATGTATTCTCCAGTAACAGTACAATTTATGCCATTCCATGTTACTGGCTGGCAGGCTGTTATGTTTTCTTCAGTCTGGAATGGATGGTCAATGGTTACGTCAAGCACTACTATGCTGTCGCAACCTCCAGCCGATAACAGGTTCATTCTTGCTGCATTATGGTTTGTCTCGGTGTATGTTACCCCGTTTATCCATGTATATGAACCGCAGCCGTACTTGTAGTCAACATTCATGGTGTAGGTGCAGTAGGGGATGTTGAAGTGGATGGTAATGTCCTCGCTGCAGTTCTGCACCTGAAGCAACGAACCGTCGAAAACCAGATTGTTGTAAGTTGTGTAGGCAAAGTATTCCATCTGGTCGCCCAACTCAAATTCGTTTGTAATAAGAGACTTCGACCTGACCTCCACATCGGAACTTGACTTAAGCGATATGCTGTTTGTTCCGCAGCTGCCTAGGTTTACCATCTTTACCATATATTTGCCTGTGCTTGTTATTGCCGTCAGGAAATAAGTTTGCGGTATAGCTAGCGTTATTTCAAACAGATGTTCGCCGGCAGGCAGTTTTTCATTATACGTAAGGTATTCCTTGCCGCTTGCATCCAGAACTTGCATCGTAACGTTTTCGCTTTGGGACAAGTTGAGTATAGCCTCGGTAACGCAGTCGAACGGATTCGGCACGTTCTGTTCAAGTCCCGACTGCTTCACATTTATCATAGGCACAGCCAAAGCTTCAAGCAACACTACCGTATCGGGGTAATAAATCATCTGTTCCCAGTGGCGATTTATGTTGCGCACCTGCAAGCTATCTATTTTCTGGTATATTTCTTCGGTAACATTTCCACCCTTGCCTCGGCCAGTAAAACTGAGTGTTATCGTCTGTGCGAACATTGCCACGCCCGTCAGCAAGAATATGAACAATAAAAACAATCTCTTCATACAATATCTTCTATTTGTTAATAACTCTTTTGCCTAATCTGCAGTCAAACTCAAGAAACAAAAACATCAAGTTACATTGCGGTTCTCCATATTTTGCAAAAAAATGCACTTGAGTTTCAACAAATTAAACAAAAGCAATCAAATTGTAAAGATACAACAATAATGTATATCCATACAACACTTGGAAAACATTTTTTCAACAAGTCAAACAGGGCGAAAAAAAATGTCAAAAAAATAACAAGTAAAGGTTTGTATTCGTCAAAAATTCATTATCTTTGTTGACCTAAAAAATATCGTTTATCAAAAATTAAAATAATAATATGAACAACACACTTAATCTTGACTACATCTTTGAAGTAAGTTGGGAAGTTTGCAACAAGGTAGGTGGTATTCACACCGTAATTTCAACAAAATCATTGGCACTGTCGGAACGCTGCGGCGACCTCATTTTCATCGGCCCCGACACATACGGAACAAACGAAAACTCCGAGTTCATCGAGGAGCCAGCTCTATTTGCTGAATGGAAGCAATACGCAGCATCGACTGGTCTGCGCGTACGTACAGGACGCTGGAACATCTGTGGAAGCCCAAAGGTAATCCTCATCAGTTTCACCGATTTCATCAGCGAAAAGGACAAGATTTTCGCCGATTTCTGGGAAGACTACAAACTTGACTCTCTGTCGGGTCAGTGGGACTACATCGAACCGGCACTTTTTGGCTACACCGCTGGCAAGGTCATCGAAAGTTTCTGCGACTTCAACCTCTCGGCAAACGATGCTATCCTCGCTCAGTTCCACGAGTGGATGACCGGCACAGGTATTCTCTACCTCAAGAAGAACGCTCCGCACATTGCTACGGCTTTCACAACCCATGCAACAGCAATAGGTCGTTCGATAGCAGGAAACGGACTTCCACTGTACAAGGACCTTGCAAACTACAACGGCGAAAATATGGCTCGCCAGTTCAACATAATATCGAAGCACAGCCTTGAAAAGATAAGCGCAATCAACGCTGATGTCTTCACTACCGTAAGCGATATTACCCAGTCGGAGTGCGCTCAGTTGCTCACCAAACCTGCCGATGTGGTAACACCAAACGGATTTGAGGACGACTTCATTCCAAAGGCAGAAGAAGCAGCCAAGATTCGCAGCAAGGCTCGCCAGAAGATGATTGATGTTGCCGAAAAGCTTACATCGTACAAATTCAAGGAAGATCCGCTGATTATCGCAACTTCGGGACGCTACGAATACACCAACAAGGGCTACAACATTTTCGTTGACGCACTCGACAAGCTTAACCACAATGCAAATGTAAACCGCGAAATTCTTGCATACATCCTTGTTCCTGGCAACAACTACGGTCCACAAAAGAGCCTCATCGCTGCGCTCAACGGCGAAAACGCAAACATCGAGAACAAGAACCTCACCCATGGTCTCCACGATGCCGAATACGACCCAATTCTCAACCAGTTGAAACGCCTCGGACTTACAAACCGTCCAGAAAACAAGGTTAAAGTAGTGTTCGTTCCCTCCTACCTCAATGGCGACGATGGTGTTTTCAACATGAAATACTACGATGTTTTGCAAGGCATCGACCTGACAGCATTTGTTTCGTACTACGAACCATGGGGCTACACTCCACTTGAAAGTATTGCATTCGGCGTTCCAACAATAACTACTTCGTTGTCGGGATTCGGAATGTGGTCGAAGCAGAACATCGACAGGTTCGACAACTGCGTAACCGTAATCGACCGCAACGAAGACAACAACGACGAAGTTGTAGCCAACTTGGCAGAACGCATGGCTTACTTTGCAAACCTCGAT
>JAGCNN010000078.1 GCA_017645925.1 Bacteroidales bacterium | reverse complement strand
TAGGGCTCGACCTTATGACAATCCGCCGTCAGGTGCGAACAAAGGAAAGCGCTCTTGATGCGTCGGGAAACTATAGCTATGCTGATAATATTCAGGCATTCAACTCGGTAGGTCGTGTGCTGTATTTTGGCGGATGTATGTCGCACTTGACACCCGGTATTACCGAGTCGATGATAAAGATTTTCGAGGCTGTTGACCAGAACTACTGGTATATGGACAAGAACAGGACCATCTGCTGTGGCCGTCCGCTGTTGCAGCAGGGTTTCTTGAAGCAGGCCAAGGACTTGCGATTGAAGAACCAGAGCATGATTATAAAGTCGAAGGCAAAGTTGCTTGTGACTTCATGCCCGATTTGCTATCAGTCGTTTACCAAGGAATACAACCTGCCTATCAAGGTTATGCACCATACAGAATACATTGCTGGTCTGATAAAGTCGGGACGACTGAAGTTGCGCAAGGACGACCTTAAGGTTGTGTATCACGACCCGTGTGAACTTGGTCGTGGATGCGGAATCTACGATGAACCGCGCGAGGTTCTGAAGTCGGTTTCGAATCTGGTGAAGGCAAAGGACGAAAAGGAAAAGAGCCTCTGTTGCGGTTTCAATCTTGGAAGCACAGTGCTTACTATGGAACAGCAGACCAAGGTTCGCGATGCTGCAGTGGAAAGTCTTATGGATAAGAATCCTGACCTCATTGCAACAGCCTGCCCTATGTGCAAGAAGGCGTTTAATCATGCTACTACATTGCAGGTAAAGGATGTTGCAGAGATTGTAGCAGAAAACATAATTGATAATGGACAATGAACAATGGACAATACACCCACGGTGTCATTCTGAACTTGTTTCAGTACCTTCAGCTCAGCGAAGCTAATCTGGAACTGTAATGTATGTAATGAATAATTGACAATTTCAATCATTGCAAAACAATCATCCTAAAGAAATGATTGAAATAGAATGATTGAAATATAGGCAAGTGAATTTAGGTTGCCCACATAACCCCAGAAACCGCGTAGTCATTAAAACCTCATGGTAGTCGCTACGCGAGAAACGGCGTAGCCATTCAAACGCCGTAGGCATATCCACTCCTATATCTCTTCCAGTATTTCGAGGAATTGGTCGCGAGTAATATTCACATCGCGGATTATGTTCTTTATCACCAGTTCGGGAACGGGGTCTTTGTGTGTCTGGAATGTTACAGGTCTGCAAAGCCCTTCTTTCGACCAGATTTCGTGTCCGCCCTTTGTGCGTTCCTTCGACAGCCCCAACTGTGTCAATACTAGTCTAAGTTCCCTTAACGATATGTTCGACAACTTTTTCACAGCGCAACTCTCATTGGAGAAACAATGCGTTCGAAGTTCACATTGCTGTCGAACAGTCTTTTCATTTCCGCTTTGCCCATCTGCGTTTTGTATGACGGAGGCCTTAATTCTGTCTTGAGGATTTTCCATCCGTGATTCCGCAGGTCGTCAAGGAGCGTACCGTGCTCAATGCACCATTCGGCATATATCTGGAATTTCTCATAGAAACTGCATATACATTGGCTGTAAGTTTCGCCGGTTTCGGTAATGTCGAGCGACGGACAATAAGCCACATATTCGCCATCGTACTGGAACACATAGAAGTCGATGTTGAAACGGTACTCGGTGTTTCCTACATTTGACTTTGCCGCAATCGTAACCTTGTTTTTGCTGTTATTCATAACTTCAATTGAATTTATCGCAAATGTAATGCGTTTTTCTTTACCGACAATAAGAAAAATAATTGTACAGACGCAAAATGTTGCGTCTCATCCGAACCCCTTGAACCAACCCAAATCACCCTACATAGGTTGTGGATTTGTATGCATTTTTCATCCTAAAATGTTCCGTAGCATTGTAGTATCGAAAAAAAAATGTATTTTTGCGGTAGAAATATAAATTATAAATGCCATTAACTTTGTGATTATGAAAAGATTCTTTGCTGTTTTATTTATAACGATATTGATTGTCAGTAATTCATTTGCTGTTAATCCTCCAACATTGTCATCACCTGCAAATGGAGCATATATTTCAAACACAATACTACCATCATTAGAATGGTACTATCAATCTGATGCAAATAGATTTTTAATAGAAATAGACACAACGGAATCATTTAATTCTCCTTGTTTTCAAAGTGGAGAGCGAGACAGGGATTATCGGGTGATTTCTTTTAATGAACTGTGTTATGGAACTACATATTATTGGCGTGCAAAAGCAATAAATACTAATACATCCGATACTTCTATGTATTCTGTAACGAGATATTTTACAATAACTTGCTGTCCGGACTTAGAATCGCCTATAAACGGAATAAATTATGGTTCTGCTGTTTGGACTAAACTCGTTTGCTCACAAATAAATTATGCTGCACATTATATATTTGACTTGGATACAACTACAACATTTTCTTCCCCGTTATATCGAACATTTGCAACAACATCATACGAGAAATATTTGTACAATTTAAATTACGGCACTACTTATTATTGGCGCGTGAGGGCTACAAACAGAGATGATAGTGATACATCTAACTATTCGGCGGTAAGAAGATTTTCAACTGCCAGTAATGTTTTACTTTATTCTCCACAAAACAATAGTATAGGACAATCCAATGCATATTGTACTCTACAATGGACAAATAATGAGGGGTCTTCGTCATATATTCTTCAAGTTGACACTACTGCAAATTTTGATTCAGAAATATTGCAAAATTCGAATGTATCATCTTCACTAACTAATTACACGACCTACATAAGTTCTACTATATCCACTTTGCTTTCTGGTACAACATATTTCTGGCGAGTTTGCGCTGTTAATGCAGAAGATACTTCTGGATGGTCAAATGTATGGCGTTTCACAACAGCATATCAATTGACCACTGCGCCAACGCTTGTTAGTCCTGCAAACGGCAGCACCGAAATTGCACCATCGGGAGTGGAACTGTTATGGGACGAACTGGACAATGTTACCGGCTACCGCTATCAGGTGGCTACCGACAATGATTTTGCTTCAATAGTCCGCAACGGAACAACAGCAGGCACCAATGCAACCTGCAACCTTATGTATGGAACAACCTACTACTGGCGCGTTCAGGGCTACAATGCAAGCGGAAACTCGGTTTGGTCGGCAGTGTGGAATTTCAGCACTCAGGATTGCCAGCAACCTACTGGCGAAACATCGGCTACGGCTTGCGGTTCGTACCTGTGGCACGGCACAACCTACACCGAATCGGGCAATTATACTATAACTGTTCCCCAGTCCAACGGTTGCGATTCTGTGTTGACCTTGCATTTAACAATCAACCATCCGCAGGCAGAAAATATCGAAGTCACTGCTTGCAGTTCCTACGAGTGGGACGGGCAAACTTATACCGAAAGCGGCACTTACGACAAGACTTTCACCGCTTCTAATGGTTGCGACTCGGTTGTTACTTTGCATTTGACTATCAACCATCCGCAGACAGGACTTGTAGAGGTCACCGCTTGCGATTCATACGAATGGAATGGCGAAACCTATACCGAAAGCGGTACATACGACAAGACTTTCACTGCATCAAATGGTTGTGATTCAGTTGTCACTTTGCATTTGACAATAAACGAATCGCCAACACGCGATTTTACCGCAGTTGCTTGTGGCAGTTATTTGTGGAACAATCAAACATATACCGAATCTGGAAATTATGAGCAAACGATTTCATCCGACAGCGGTTGCGATTCGATTGTTACTCTGCATCTCACAATAAATCATCCGCAGACAGAAAGTGTTGAAGCATCTGCTTGCGATTCCTACGAGTGGAATGGCGAAACATACACCGAAAGCGGCACATACGACAAGACTTTCACCGCTTCAAACGGTTGTGACTCGGTTGTTACTTTGCATCTGACTATCAACCATCCGCAGACTGGACTTGTAGAGGTCACTGCTTGCGATTCCTACGAATGGAATGGCGAAACCTATACCGAAAGTGGTACATACGACAAGACTTTCACCGCTTCTAATGGTTGTGATTCAGTTGTTACCCTGCATCTGACTATCAACCATCCGCAGACTGGATTTGTAGAGGTCACCGCTTGCGATTCATACGAATGGAATGGCGAAACCTATACCGAAAGCGGTACATACGACAAGACTTTCACCGCTTCAAACGGTTGCGATTCTGTTGTTACCCTGCATTTGACAATAAACAATTCCGTGCATTATAGTTTCACTGAATCGGCAACTAGTCCATACATTTGGAATGGCACCGAGTACACCGAAACAGGCGACTATGTACAGAATTTCACGGCAGAAAACGGTTGTGATTCAATCGTTACACTTCACCTGAACATTCTGTCTGGCATTTCCGACACCGACAATTCCGCAATTACCATTTTCCCTAACCCAACCAGCGACATTCTCAACATAACATCCACGGAAACAATTTCCGAAATTGAGATTGTAAATGTGATGGGACAGGTTGTTTACCGCAAGGAGATAAACGGAGAGAATGCGGTTTGCGATGTTGAAGGATTGACGGCAGGTGTTTATGTCGTGAGAATTTTCGGAACAGATGCGGGTTCTATTTTGGAACAGCGAAAGGTTGTTAAGGAATAAAAAACAAAATCCCATCATCCTAAAACAAACATCTTAAAAAAATGATTGAAAAAGAATGATTGAAATAAAATGATGAAAGAATAGTTATATGGACGAATCAAAAAATAGAAGATATTGGAACGAATACCAGAAGGAAATTGCCGATGACAAGTTCTTCTACGAGCGCAGTTGCATCAGACAGACGTTTTTCCCTGGTTCGGAAACGGCTTTTCTGAAAATTCTCCGCGAGGAACTTGGCAAGGATATCCGCGATGAGGCCAACCAGCACACTTGCACTGGCATAGGCTATCATTCCGACATTGTTCCGCTCGAAACGACAATGACGGTTGTTGCCCGTCTGTTCTCGCTGATGACCGAAGCAGGTTACGAGAACTATGTGCCTTCGTGCGTGACTTCGTTCGGCATTTTTACCGAAATGGTGGAAATGTGGAAGGAACATCCCGAAATGCTCGAAAAGACACGCAAGTACTTGAAGGAAGCTACTGGACGCGAGTTTGATGTGCCCAAAAACCTTGTCCACCCATCGGATATTATTTATAAATACCGCTTCGAGCTGAAGGAAAAGATGAAATACCAGCTTGTGAACCGTTTCACAGGCAAGCCTTTGCGCGTTGTGGAGCATATAGGCTGTCATTATGCCAAGATTTTTCCCGAAAAGGGTATCGGTAAGGCAGAATTCCCGTATGTTCTCGCCGGTATGATTGAAGCGTGGGGCGGGGAAGTGGTCGATTATCCCGAACGCCGTCATTGCTGCGGATTCGGTTTCCGCCATTATTTGTTGCAGGAAAACCGTGGCTATTCGGTAGCAAACACCAAGAAGAAATTTGAGTCGATGGAGCCGTTCGAGCCTGATTTTATTGTAACGAATTGCCCCGGATGTTCGATGTTCATGGACAAATGGCAGTACACCATCGCCGAGATGGAAAACAAGACCTATGACAAGGACGGCTATGGTATTCCGGTTCTCACTTACGAGGAAATGGCTGGAATGTTGCTTGGCTACGACCCGTGGAAACTCGGAATGCAGTTGCATCAGGTTCAGGTGGAAAATCTGCTTGACAAGATTGGAATTCCGTACAAGCCAAATGAAAAATATCGCGGTGCAAATGGAGAAATCCTTCCATCTCCCGAAAAACCAATGAATTTAAAAGTTTAATATAAAACATTAGATATGAGAAAGATTGCAGTTATAGGAGCAGGTCCCGCAGGTATCGAAAGTGCATCAATCCTAGCAAGGGAAAACGAAGTGTTGCTTTTTGAAAAGTCGGCGACGGCTCTATCCAACATACTTGACAAGGCTTATCTTTTCCCCGATTTTTCAAGTGCATCGGAAATCGCCGATAGCCTTAATTCAAAGCTGATTAACGAAAATATCAAGTTGATGCTCAACACCGAGGTCGTTGACATTGTGCGTAACGATTCTGAATGGAAAATTGTAGACAAGTCGGGAAAGAACTATTTTGTTGATGCAGTGCTTGTTACTACTGGTTATCAAACCTTTGACGCTACGCGCAAGGAAGAACTTGGCTACGGCATATACAAGGGCGTTGTTACTTCCATTGATATGGAAAGGATGATAAAGTACAACCAGATTGTAAACTCCATAAACGAATCGCCAAAGCGCGTTGTTTTCCTGCAGTGCGTTGGTTCACGAGATGAAAAGTCTGGCAACCGCTATTGCTCCAAGGTATGCTGTGTAACGGCTGTAAAGCAGGCTATTGAAGTGCGGAAGATACTTCCCGAAGCCGAAATCTACATTTTCTATATGGATTTGCGCATGTGGGGACAGCATTTCGAGGAACTTTACCGCGAATCGCAGGAAAAGTACGACATCCGCTATGTGCGAGGAAGAATTTCGGAGGCATCATCGACTTTCGACCGCAAGATTCAGATAAAGGCCGAAGATACTTTGCTTGGCGTTCCGATGAAGATGACTGCCGACCTGCTAGTGCTTATGGTTGGTATGGAGGCTTCGTGCGGTACACGTGACCTTGGCAAGAAATGTGGAATTGATGGTGAATATGGCTATGTAAAGACTGCAACTCCGCATCTTTGCGACAACGAAACCTCTGAAAAGGGTTTGTTTGTTGCAGGTTCGTGCAAACGTCCTATGACTATAAATGATGTAATAAACGATGCAAGAGCAGCGGCATGGTCGGTTGGAGAATATCTTCAGTCGGACAAATGATGTAGCATAAAGGAAAAAAACTTATCTTTGCATCTTGATTTAAAATGAAAATACAATGGCTAAGATTCTTGTAATAGACGACGAGCGAAGCATCCGCAACACATTGAACGATATATTGAGCCTTGAAGGTCACAAAGTTGATGTGGCTGAAGATGGCGAACAAGGTTTCCGCAAGGCTTCGGAAACAAAGTTTGATGCGGTATTCTGTGATATAAAAATGCCTAAGATGGATGGCATGGAAGTGCTTGCAAAGCTTCACGACAGTTTTCCGGAACTTCCGATTGTGATGATTTCCGGTCATGGCGACATAGATACGGCTGTGGAATCAATAAAGAAAGGTGCTTTCGACTATATACAGAAGCCGTTGGACTTGAACAGGTTACTTGTAACATTACGCAATGCACTCGACCGTTCGACCTTGGTTACCGAAACCAAAACCTTGAAAAAGAAGGTTAATTCAAAGTACAAGATGATAGGCGAAACTCCTGCCATGCTCAAGGTAAAGGAAATGATTGACCGTGTTGCTCCTACCGATGCCCGTGTGCTGATAACGGGAAGCAATGGTACCGGCAAGGAGGCTGTAGCTCATTGGATTCACGAGAAAAGCAATCGTGCGGCAGCTCCTTTTGTCGAGGTGAATTGCGCAGCAATACCTTCGGAACTTATTGAAAGTGAATTGTTTGGTCATGTGAAAGGTTCGTTTACAGGTGCCGTAAAGGACAAGGCTGGCAAGTTTGAGCAGGCCGACGGCGGTACTCTTTTCCTCGACGAGATTGGCGACATGAGCCTTGCTGCTCAGGCAAAGGTGCTTCGCGCATTGCAGGAAAACAGGATTACACGTATTGGAAGCGACAAGGATGTAACTGTAAATGTGCGTGTTGTGGCAGCTACCAACAAGAATCTGCGCGAGGAAATAGAAAAGGGAAATTTCCGTGAGGACTTGTATCATCGTCTAAGCGTGATTCTTATTCATGTGCCAACTTTAAACGAAAGGACAGACGATATTCCTCTGCTGGTTGACGATTTTATTCGTACCTGCTGCGAAGAACAGAATTTCCCTGCAAAGAAAATAACAGCTGAGGCGTTGTCTGAACTGAAAAAAATCAATTGGCGCGGCAACATCCGCGAACTGCGCAACGTGATTGAAAGGCTTGTCATCCTTTGCGGAAACGAAATTACAGCCGATGATGTGAAAAACTATGCTAACGTATTTTAGTCTTGCGTAGTTTTTACGTTGGTTCATTATGAGCAATGCTGTGGTTTTTATAGCATTGTGCAATCAATACATATATCGTTTTTGATTGACGGCACTATTGGTGGCAGAGGAAAAAACGGATGAGATTTATTTTGTTAATGCAAAAAAACGGATTTTCTCGAAGACGGATTTCGTTTTTTTACTCATCGCCTTCGGCGAACCTTTAGCTCGCGAAACGAAGTGAGCATACCTTGATTGCCGCCTTGGCTGGTGAGCGTTAAGAAAATCAGTGGAACGAAGCGTAAAAAGTCAGTCTGTTTGAAGCCGTTTTGCGGGTTCGCGTCTTAAACGCAACTCGCAAAAAACGGCAAGTTTCTGACTTTTAGCGAAGTGAAACTGATTTTTAGCGAAGCAGACGCAGCGGACATGGTTTTTTGTTTACTTTTTTGCCAACAATTGTCGAAGACAATCATGAGCACCGCTGAAAATCAATTGTAGGGGCGAATAAAAAAGTAAAAGCCTCCGCGGCTTGAGCGGGAGGTAAAAAAGCGAATCTTCATTTCCCTTTATGTTTGATAGTATATTCATATCGTTTAACTCTACCTGATATGTCGGCTATCCCACTATTGGGCATATTGCAATATTGTAAACTTTCCCTTGCTATTTTGTTTTTTAAGTTGTATGTTTGCGTGTTTTTATTTTTATTAGAGGTATTGTTTCCTTTTTGTAGGTTGCTTGCCTCACGAGATTTTTAAATATTTGAAACGAATAAAATTTATTTATATGAGAAATAAAATACGCATTGCAGTTTTTGTGTTAATGGCATTGCTGTCTTATGTTGCTAATGTACATGCTCAGGGACTTGAGATTTATCGTTTTTCAACAGGAGATGATGGTACATTTCTTTCTCCGGAATTTACAGAGATAATTCAATCGGGAGGAGATGATTGGGCTTCTGGTGTGACAGATATTGGTTTTACATTTGTGTACGATGGTGTTGAATATACGCAGTTTTCTGCCAATTCAAATGGACGAATACGATTGGGTGGCACTGCTATATCCGGTAGCCATTATCAAAATCCGTTTAATTCGTCAAATTATTCATCAAATACGCCAATTATTGCAGCTGTCGGAAAAGATTGTAGTACAGGTGCTGCAGGATATGTGAAAACAGGTTTATATACAGGTGGAGCAATTAATGTGAGGGTAATAGAAGGCCTTTTACATTTGACCTCAAGCACTAGTGGAACAAACTATATAAAGTTCCAAATCCAGTTGTACGAAGGAACAAACGAGATTAGGATTGTGTATAGTGGCGACTACACAAATGCACCGTCTAACTACCAGATTGGTATTGGAAACGTTGATGGTAATAAATTCTGGTATGTAAATCCAAGCGATCATACCGCATCATATTCCACTACATATACTAGTACTACATATTCTGTATTTCCGGGTGCTGGTCGGTATTATTCTTTTGTAGCGCCAGCCGTGACACCTTATTACTGCGATTTTGAAAATGCTGCTGAAAATTCCAGTTGGATATTTGTAAACGGCACGTACACAAACTATTGGATGATAGGTACTGCAACTAGTGCTAGTTCATCAAAGGCGTTGTACATAACAAACGATGGTTCGTCAAATGCTTATACAACTTCATCTCCGTCATACGTGTACGCTTATCGTTATATCAATTTGGCCAGTGAAGGAACATATTCGGTGTCGTTTAAGTGGAAGGCTCGTGGTGAAACTAATTGCTGGGATGCAATGTATGCTGCTCTTGTGCCATCTGGCACAGACTGTCCGCCTGCAGATGATATTACTGGCAACACAAATTCATTGCCAGATGGTTATATTAATGTGGCAGATTCTTCGCAAAGTTATAGAGCGACAGGACCATTCTTATGGACTTATTCGGCAAGCGATTGGAGAACTTCATCATTGAACGTTGATATTCCATCCGCGGGAGAATATATTCTTGTATTCTATTGGAAGAACGATAACAGTGCAGGTACCAATCCTCCCGCTGCTGTTGACGACATAGAGATAGTTGCTCCTTGTACGGCTACGGCTACATTGGGTAATGCAGTTCCAAGTTCAACATCAGTGTCGTTGACGCGTGCATCAGGCAATGGCGTAAAGTATGAAGTTTTGGTTTCAACATCTTCGAATCCAGAAACGGCAACCGAAACTCCAGTAGAGATGACTTCCGCGACACAAACAATAACTGGTCTTACACAGGCAACACAGTATTATGCGTACATACGTGCTTATTGTTCTGAAAATAGGCATGGAGAATGGAGCAGTGCTCTAAGCTTTGTTACCACATGCGGCAAGACAGCTGCTTTAACTGCTAATGTCCAAAGTTCAACATCTGTGTCGTTGACGCGTACCTCTGGAGATGGCGTGAAGTACGACATATTGGTTTCAACTTCATCTAATCCGGCTACGGCAACCGAATCGCCTGTCGCAATGACATCGACAACACAAACAGTAACTGGTCTTTCGCCCGCTACTCAGTATTATGCATTCATACGCAGTTATTGTACACAGGAGATTTATGGTGCATGGAGCAGTGCTGTAGGATTTGTTACACAGCAAGTATGTACTACGGTTGACAATCTTGCGGTAAATGCAGGTGTTAGTACTGCTGATATTTCATGGTCGTACGCGTATGATGTCTTGCAGTATCAGTTGTATGTAACAACTAACACAATGAGTGTTAGCGAGCTGGAGTCGGCTTCGTTGATAAATGTAACGGGCAGCAGTTATTCGGTGAGTGGACTGGAGCCTGCAACATATTACAATGTGTATGTGCGTCCGGTATGCAATGAATACGAGGTAGGTTCGTGGGCTAGTGTCCACTTTACGACGGGTGCGGCGAATTTCACTTTGCCTTACTATGAAGATTTTGAGAACGGAAGCGTTAACGGCTGGACATTTAATAATGCAAGTAACGGATGGTATGTTGGCTCTGCTACGGCAAACGAAAGCACATATTCATTGTATATTTCAAATAATAATGGAGTAAATAATGAATATAGTACTAATAATACATCGTTTTCGTATGCTTATTGCATGTTGAATGTTGGAAATCCATGCCTAGTTAATGTTTCTTTTGATTGGAAAAATATTGGTGAATATTCATGGGATGTGCTACGTGCATTTATGATTCCAGTATCGAAATCTCCGAATCTTAATGCTGGTACTTCAAACGACATGGCAGGGTCAAGCAACCCAACACCAAATGGCTGGATTGATATTTCGGAAACGGATGGCTGTTTGCAAGGGTATGAAGATTGGCAGCATAGTGCTAAGAATGTTGTATTGACGGAAACTGGCAACTATTATCTTGTATTCTTCTGGAAAAATGATAGCTATAGTGGTTCAAATCCTCCTGCTGCAGTGGATAATATAAGCATAGAAATATTGTCATCATGTTTGCCTGTCGCAAATGTAAGCGTTGACAATTACGACAAGTATTCATCTGAAATTTCGTGGTATGCAAACGGCAGTGTTTCTCCGTGGCAGGTGCTGGTTTCGCAGTCGGCTTCAGTATCAGAAGCTACCGAAACTCCGATGCTTGTAAACAGCACTACTGCAAGTGTTTCCAATCTGACGCCAGACACTGAATATTATGTATATGTGCGTACATATTGTTCCGAATCGGACCAGAGCGAATGGAGTAGTGGCGTTCAGTTCACAACTTTGCCATCATGTGTTCCTGTCGGGAATGTTGACATTGATAGTTGGGATGATACATGGGTAAATCTGTCGTGGATAAATGTTGACGCAGATGCTTCACAGTGGCAGGTGCTGGTTTCGCGGTCATCATCAGCTAATGACGCTACCGAAACCCCGATGCTTGTAAACAGCACTACTGCAAATGTTTCCGGTCTAACGCCAAATACTGAATATTATGTATATGTGCGAACATATTGTTCGGAATCAGAGCAAAGCGCTTGGGCGTGGGGTGGATATTTCACTACTTATCCAACATGCCGACCGGTTGAGGATATCAACGTTGATAGTTATGGTATGACTTGGGCAGTGGTGTCGTGGTCAAATGTAGAGTCAGATGCTTCGCAATGGCAGGTTCTGGTTACAACATCCAACGATCCGAATTCGACAAGCTTAACGCCTGAGTTGGTAAGCAATACAATGGTAACTGTCAATGGACTTGTAGCGAATACAGATTACAATGTGTATGTACGTGCTTATTGTTCTCAGTCCGACCAAAGTGATTGGGTATATGGATATTATTTCACAACCTTGCCTCCATGTGAGCAGCCCGATAACGTTGCTGCTGTTGTAACTCCCAATACGGCAACCTTAACATGGGCACAGCAATACAACATGTTAGATTTCCATGTATATCTTTCCGAAACGGAAATGTCAAGCTCGGATTTGAATGCACTTACAGATTCTGAATACGAAACCGTTGATTCAAGGGTGTACACAAATACGGGACTTGCTGCAGGTAGTACTTATCATTTTTATGTAAGGACAGTTTGCGGTGAGGGTTTTTTGAGCGACTGGGTGCACTATCAGTTTACAACAACTACCGATGAGGCAATGTCGTTGCCATACCATCAGAACTTTGAAGGAGATGTTCTCGAAAACTGGCATCTGAACAATGATATGAATGGTTGGTATATGGGAACAGCGGTTGCAAGAGGTGGTGAAAAATCGCTATACATATCGGATGATAATGGCGTTTCCCATAATTATAGAGATTGGGAAGGGTCATTTTCGTATGCTTACTGTCGTATTCATCTCGATCAGCCTGCAGTGGTGAGTGTATCGTTTGATTGGTTGGCTAATGGTGAAACCAATTACGATTTGCTTCGTGCATTTATGATTCCGGTATCTGAAAATCCTAATCTTTCGGCTGGTGCAGTAAATGGAATGGGCTCTAATTATAATGAACAATATTCTTCATGGATTGATGTCGGTAATGGAAATAAATCTGGTAATCCATATTGGTCAACAAGTGTATCGACTGTTACGCTTACAAATCCAGGCGACTATTACTTTGTGTTGTTCTGGAAAAACGATTATAGCGGAGGCGACAACCCACCGGCAGCAGTCGATAACATTAGCATTGAAATTGTGTCGAATTGTGTGCCCGTCATGAATTTGGCATATTCTGGACTAGGCAAGACTTCTGTTGATTTGGAATGGGATGAGGTTGGCGTTTCTACCCAGTGGCAGGTTCTTGTAACTACTGCCGATAGTCCCGAGTCGGCAACAGAGCAGCCTGTGCTTGTGGATGCAACCAATACAACAATCACTGGCCTTGAAATGAATACCGAATACAACGTGTTTGTTCGTTCTTATTGCTCGGCCTCGGAACAGAGTGCATGGTGCGAGGGTGTAAGCTTTACAACTTATCCGCCATGTGAGGCACCATACGATATAAGCGTATTAGTTACTCCAACAACGGCTCAAGTGTCGTGGTATAATGTATATGATAGGCTTGGTACGCGCATAGTATTTTCTGAAACAGAAAAAACGGATGTAGAACTTGCGTCTGAAGGATATGAGTTGTGCAATGCAAGAAATAAGTCTTTTTCGGATTTGACTCCAGGTCATACATACCACCTATATGCAGCAACTGAATGTGGTGATGATGAATACAGCGCTTGGGTGCATTCCCAATTTACTACACCTGAATTGGAGGCTATGCCGCTGCCTTATACTCAGAATTTTGAGAGTGGTATAATGGAAAATTGGGCTATTAGCAACGGCGTTGTAGGCTGGTACTGGGGAGGAGCTGTCGCCCATGATAGTGAAAAATCTTTATACGTATCAGATGATGAAGGTTATAGCAACGGGTATATGGATGCTTACAGTTGGGGTTACAACTATTCGTATGCATACTGCCGTTTGAATATCGACCATCCAAGCGTAGTGAGGGTGCAGTTCGATTGGAGATGTTTTGGACGTGATCATATTGATTGTCTAAGGGTATTCTTGGTTCCTGTGTCATTGAATCCATATCTGAGTGAAGGATATGGCAATGGAATTGGTGGTTCGACCTCTGTTCCTAACGGTTGGTTGCTTGCTACAAATACTGACGCTCTGTCAGAATATTATGTGTCTGGTGCTGGTTATAATTGGCAGACAAATGTTTGTGATATAAATGTGGCTAATGCTGAAGATTATTATTTAGTATTTTTCTGGATGAACATCTTTGATGAAAGGCAAGATCCTCCTGCCGCAGTAGATAACATAAGTGTTACATATAAAACCGACTGCTTGTTCTCCGGAAATGTAGGTGTTGACAATGTAGGTAAGACATCTGCTGAAATTTCGTGGACATCAGTAGGCTCGATTCCACAGTGGCAGCTGCTTGTTTCCGAGTCGAGCGACCTTGCCGCTGCAACTGAAGCACCAACAATCGTGTCATCTAGCCCATACATGGTAACTGGACTTACTGAAAATACCACTTATTATACATACATTAGGTCGTATTGTTCCGAAACCGACTACAGCCCATGGGTTGCAGGCCCAAGTTTTACAACATTGCCACCTTGCGAATCTCCGTATGGCGTTACTGCAAGCGTTTCTTCAACATCGGTATCGCTAAACTGGGTGCAACCGTATGAATACAATAATTTTAATGTTTACATATCGCAGGTGGAGATGACTGATGCTGAACTGGCATCGGCTGCATATACAAATGTAACCGCTACTTCATGCGTGCAATCTGGTCTTGAACCCGGACATTCGTACCACGCATATATATCTTCGGTATGTTCTGATGCTGAGATTAGCGAATGGGTGGTGTTCGATTTCCAGACTCCAGATAATGATTATGTAACATTGCCTTATACTCAGAATTTCAATTCGGAATATCTTGAAAATTGGTATTTCCACAACGATGCAAATGGTTGGTATGTAGGAACGGCTACATCGGCAAGTGGAAAATCCTTGTATATTTCTCAGAATAGTGGAGTTGAAAATACTTATTGTCAATCTTGTATCTCGTATTCTTATGCATATCTCAAATTCCATACTGATAGTGTTGTGGGAGTCGGTCTTTCATTCGATTGGAAGTGCTTTGGAGAAGGCGGCTGGGATAACATGATGGCTTTTATAGTGCCAACGAATATAAATCCTATGTTTTCTGGTGCAAATGGTATGGGTAGCACTTCCTCAGATGCACCAAGTGGTTGGTATGGTTTGAGTGGAGTATTGTCTGGTGTTTATGCTTGGCAACATTTTGAAGGAAAACAATTATTGCCTGCAGCTGGAGACTATTATTTGGTATTATTCTGGAAGAACGATGGCTCTGGTGGTACGAATCCTCCAGCAGCAGTAGATGACATTTCCATCGAAATACTTTCTAATGAAAATGAAATATTGGCTTTTGACTTTGATGGCGCTGAAAATGTCATTATTGATAATGAAAACCATACAGTTACTTGCAATGTCCCATATTCGTGGAACTTGGATAATGTAACTCCGTTCATTCAAATTTCTGACAACGCAACTATAAGTCCAGAAATAGGAACGGCAATCGACCTTAACGATCCATTTGTATATACTGTAACTTCCGAGTCAGGAATGACGCAGGATTGGACAATAATTGTAAATCGTAATGTTGCAATTGCCGAGGCAGAAATACTTTCGTTTGCATTCGAAGGTATGTTGAGCGTTGACATTAATTCAGGAAATGCAACTGTTGATGCAACTATTAGCCGTATGTTTGATGTTGAATCAATAACCCCTGAGATTGAAATTTCATACTTGGCTAGCATAAACCATTCAAACGGAATGTCCTACAATTTCTCTGAGCCGGTTGCGTTTGTTGTAACTGCTGAGGATGGTACAGTTAAGGAATGGACGGTTAATATTTCGTATGCAGATTCTCCACTTGGCGCCGATTGTACAAATCCCTATGTGGTCGATGCTGAAAATGATTTGCCATACGCCCATTCATCATCAACAGCAGGTTTGTTTAGTATGCTGAATACCTATTATAATGATATGCCTGAAAATGCATTTGTGCTTTCGGGCAACGATGCTGTATATTGGATTGACGTGGAAAATAGGAAGATGCTTAATATTAGCCTATGGTCAAACGGCGGTTATTTCAGTGCTTTTGTAATGAATTCTTGCGGCACGATGCATTCATATATGATTGACTCGAAGACAAATGATAGTAATATGTCATTTGTCGTAGATTGCAGTGCCGGTTCGTATTATGTAATCGTTGATAGCGATGGCGAGGATATTTCATACGAAATTCGGATAAACGCGATATCTCACTGCTATGCCGTAAACGATATGGAAGCTACTCGTTTGCAAAACGAACTTGACGTGGCTTGGTCATCCGACAATGTTGGCGATAGCTGGACATTAAAATATGGACTTTCGGGCTTTGATGTTAATACCGCAGGCACTGAAGTGAATGTTGATGAGCCGTACTACGCGATTACAGGACTTGCAGAATCTACGCTTTATGACATTTATGTCCGTGCAAATTGTCAAGGTGGAAATGGCAATAGCGATTGGTCGTTGCTTACCGTTTCTACAATTGCATCGTGCCAGATGCCGGAAGATATTGCAACAGTAAATTTGGCGGATGACGAAGTAACATTGTTGTGGAATGGCTTCAATATGACTCAGTGGGAAGTCGGATACAAGACGGAAGCGGAAACTGAATATACTACTGTTACTGTTGACGAAAATACTATAAACATAACAGGTTTGCAATTCTCCACTACATACAATGTAAGGATACGTTCTGTTTGCGACAACGATTATTCAGGTTTTGCAGAATACTCGTTTACAACCAATTGCTTAATCGTCAAGAGCTTCCCATATACCGAGGACTTCAATTCTGGAATATTCCCGCCTGTATGCTGGTCGCAGGAAAGGACGGCAGTCGGTTCGGGTGCAGGTCTAAGCTATGTTAATGGCGCATGGATGGGTGCTTCAACGGTGTTGGGCGACAATGCAACGCCTAAGGCGATGCTTGCCGATACAAAGGTAGGCTCGGTTCACAACTTGTCATCTATGGGACTTAAGTTTGTTGAAAGCATCAACGGATACAACATCAGTCTTGATGTTTATCGTTCGACATCATCAGAGCCGGCAATGGACGAGGGCGTTGAAATTTGGGTTAATACTTATCCTGACATAGTAAACGGTACTCCGCAGAAACTTGGTTTCGTTTCGAAGAATTACCAAATTTCGGATGGCGAAAATGTACATGGCGAATTGTCGGCTGGATGGTACAGATATACATTAAATGCAAGGGTAGATGCAGGTATTAACTATGTGATACTTGTAGGAAAGTCAAACAATGCTGGTGGCGTTTATGTTGACAACTTGACAATCGAAAAGACTGTTGACTGCATTGCACCTTATAATATGGTAGTTAGGTCGGTTGGCGAAAACAACGTAGTTTTGGCATGGTCGGATGTTAATGCAATATCAGGCGCTTGGAACGTAAAATATTCATTGAATGGAGGTGAAGTTGTCGAAACGACGGTTAACGAGCCGAGTTTGCATATTGATGGACTTCAGGCTAGCACCGAGTACACTATTTCTGCCGAAATTCAATGTGCTTGCTATGAAGGAATCGAAAGCGAATGGTATGATGCGACTGTCAATGTTGCAACCGATTGCCCTGCTGTTGACTTGCCATATACACAAGACTTTGCAGTTGCTGATGGTGAACTTCCCGAATGTTGGAGGACAACAAGCAGCGGACAAAATGTTTGGTCGGTAAGCAATGGCGAGGCTCATTTGGCAGCCGGCACTTCGCAGATGGTTGCTCGTTTGCAGACTCCGCTATTCAATTTTGAATCTGGACTACATTATGCACTTGAGTTTGATGTTTTGCAGTCAACTCAAAATATAAGCCGTCCCGATTCCCTGTATGTAATGTTTGTAAATAGTGAAACTGATACTTTAAGGGTTGTTGCAATCCAAAATGCATCAAGCAACGGAATGGCAAGAATGAAGATAGCAGTTCCGGAGTATGAAGGAGAGGCTCGTTTCGACTTTGTATTGAATGGTTATCGCGAATGTGCGATAGACAATTTGTTGTTGAGACCAATGAACACCGAAGCGGAAATACTTACTTTCGAAATTGATGAGCAGACTTCAGAATCGATTATAGATTCGGAAAATGCTACCATATCGGTATTTGTCGCCGAAGTATCTAACTATATGTTTTATATTCCGACCTTCACAATTTCGGAAAATGCTACTGTCAATGTACAGTCGGGCGTAAGGAGAAATTTCTCGGAACCTGTCGAATATATAGTTACAGCCGAGGATGGTGTAACGACAAAGACTTGGACTGTAAATGTTGGCCTCGATGAAAACTACTGTCCGAATCCGTCTGCTGATGACATATTTTTCTTTGTCTATAACGATTCGGCAGTAATGTATTTATTCCCTGCACATAACGAAACTTCATACAACTTGAAGATTTCTTCTCTGCCTATTGACCCTGATACAGAAACAGCAGATTTGTTCGATAGCACTATTGAACCTGATTCTACGCATAAGTCGGTAATAGAAGGTTTGGATATTTATACCTACTATTATATATATGTACAGTCGAATTGTGGTGCAACTAGCTGGACAGAAAAGACTGCCTGCGGTGTGTTTACGCTCCCGTACGAGCAGGATTTCTCTGCTGATGATTGCTGGGAAATATATAGTTATAACGATGATAATAGGACTTGGTCTATCGCAAATGGCGAGGCCGTTTACAACTTCTCACGCACAAATCAAGCAGATGACTATCTTGTTTCACCTGAGTTGAAGATTCTTCAGAATGCCAAGATGGAGTTCAAGTACAGGGCAGGCAATTTCTCTTATCCGGAAACCTTCTCGGTGTATGTTGGAACTGCAAATAATGGCCTTGTTAGATTGGATTCGCTGACTGTAACAAACGAAACATACCAGACCTACGGACCAGTTGACCTTTCCGAATTTGCTGGACAGCTTGTAGAAATTGCAATTGTATGTCAGTCTGCTCCCAATATGTATCGCTTGTATATCGATGATTTCCGAGTTTTTGTTTCCGACTATGTGATAGATGTTTCGTCGGTTGGAAATGGTTCTATTTCACCTGATGGTAGGGTAGAGGTAGCTCCTGGCGAAAGTGCCGAATTTGTCATCATGCCCGATGAATACAACGATTTGCTCTCATTGACGCTTGATGGTGAAGATGTTTCTGACGAAGTCGTTGACGGAATCTACACTCTTGCTGATGTGAATGCAGAGCATACGCTGGTAGCAACATTTACCGAACGCTACACTTTCACAGCATCGGCTGGCGAAGGTGGTCGTATTGTTACCGAAGGTGTTACGGCTGCCGACCGTGGCGATACGGTATCGTTTGTTATAATTCCCGATGAGGGTTATCGTCCGGGCGACGTGATTGTGGATGGTATTGCCGAACAGCTTGAGCAGGGTAGCTACATTTACACTTTCGAAAATGTTGATGCATCGCATACAATTCACGCAACATTCGACAGGATAATTTACCATACAATTCATGTAGATGCTGGTGAAAATGGCATTGTAACTCCTAATGGCGATGTCGTTTTAGAAGAAGGTGAAAACCTCACAATTTCGGTAATTCCTGAGGAGGGCTACATAATACATGAGTTCTTGGTTGATGGCTCTGATGCTATGGAGGAGCTAGTTGCTGGTGGCAACAATTATACTTTTGAGAATATTACCGATGACCATACGGTGCGTGTTTCGTTTGTCGAAAATGTATATTACTCGATTGCAGTTTCATTCGGTGAACATGGTACAATAACTCCTAATGGCGATGTTTCGGTGGCAAACGGTGCCGACCAGACATTCTACATTGTTGCAGATGCCGGTTATCATATCGAATCGGTAACTGTTGACGACGAGGTTGTTCCGTCGGCAGTTGCTGAAGGTGAATATACTTTTGTAAATGTAACCGCAGAACATTCAATACATGCAGAGTTTGCCATAAATACATATACCATAGTGGCTTACGCACAAGGCGGAACTATTACGCCAAGCGGTTCGATAACTGTAAATCATGGCGACAACCTTACTTTCGAGTTTGAACCCGATGCAGAATACGAATTGCTTAATTTCTTGGTTGACAATATTTCGCATGAAGTTGAAGGCAATGCTTATACTTTCGACAGCATAACTGCCGACCATGCGGTGGTTGCGATATTTACACCTATGAATATAATAAGGCATGAAATAACAGCTACGGCTGGCGAACATGGAAGCATATCGCCTAGCGGTAGGGTTCGCGTGGTTGAGGGCGAAAACCAGACATTCCAGATTACGCCCGATGAGCACTACTACATTTCATCGCTGCTTGTTGATGGCGAAGCTGTGGACGTTGTCGAATCGTATCAGTTCGAGAATGTTGTTGCCGACCATACTATTTCGGCGTCCTTCGAGGCATACAAGCATACGGTAACAGCAATTGCTGGTGAACATGGCATCATAAGTCCGTCTGGCGAACAGGAAGTTGATGAAGGTTCCGACATAACATTTACTTTCGCTCCGAATGTGGGTTATATTGTTTCCGAAGTGCTTGTCGATGGTGAAAGCGTTGAGTTCTCTGGAAATACATACACCCTGCAGAATGTCCTTTCCGACCATGTTGTAACAGTTAACTTCGACTTGTTGCCGATGTGGACTATAACGGCTGTTTCTGGTGCAAACGGCGCGATAAGTCCTAACGGAACGCAGTATGTCCTCAATGGAGATGACATTGAGTTCACTTTCGTTCCTAACGATGGCTATATGCTTGACAGGGTGGTTGTCGATGGACAGGGATTCTCGCCCGAAAGCAATATTTATCGCTTCGAGAATGTAACCGAAAATCATTACATCTATGTTTCGTTCCGTCCGTTGGTATATTACATTACGGCAACGGCTGGACCTCACGGCGAACTTTCACCGTTGGGCGAGGTAGAGGTAGCACCGGGTACAACTCAGGTGTTTACATTTAACCCGTATATCGGCTACGAACTTGACAGTGTTTTCGTTGATGGCGAATACGTTGTTACCGATGGAAATACATACGAATTTGTTGATGTTGATGCAAACCATACATTCCATGTTACATTCAGGCATATTGCGGTTTCGGTTGGCGATGAGGTTGCAGTTGCAGCATCGCTCTATCCGAATCCAAACGACGGTCGATTCTCTGTTGACTTTGCAGGAATAAGTGGCGAAGTCGTTTATCAGCTTGTTGATGCTGCTGGTGCAATAGTTGATGTCCGCGACATATATGTTGACGAAGGCATGACGATGGAGTTCTACCACGACCTAAAGCCTGGCGTTTATTTCGCAAGGTTCGTTTCTGGCGACAAGGTATTTGTGGAAAGGTTTGTTGTGGAATAGAATATAATAATGACCAATTTGTAGCGGCGCAATGCATTGCGCAGTCAACAAGGTGCGGGTGGAAAGGTTTGTTGTGGAATAGAATATAGTAATGACCAATTTGTAGCAGCGCAATGTATTGCGCTGGCAACAAGGTGCGGGTGGAAAGGTTTGTTGTGGAATAGAATATAATAATGACCAATTTGTAGCGGCGCAATGCATTGCGCCGCTATTTTTTTGTATGTTTTTTGGGGCGTTTTTTGATGTCAAATATTGTCCCATAGAAATGGCAGTTTTGTAATTCTTAAAAAATAATTAAAATTTTTTTTGCATTTTAAAAATCATTGTATAAATTTGGTCTTTAATTCTGTAACTATATTTTTATGGTTCGGAATTGCATAAAGATATAGAGTAGATTGTATATTTATTGTTGATTATTAAAGAAGTAGAGTATGAAGAGATATTTATTAGGAATTTTTTATACGGTCATTATTTTGTCCGTAGCAACGACAATTTCTGCTCAGGTTAAACTTACTGACAGCGGTACTACAAAGTTTTACGATAATGGTACGCGCATAACATATTTTGAAATGGCGGATTTCCCAAACTCGCCCGAAATGCGTGAGTTCGTTTCCAAGATTGTACTCGAAAACCCTGATGTAAATAGAGCCATGATATATAGGAATGGTAAAACATTTATGTATGAGGCTTTGCAGAGTGTTGAGCCAGACATGATTGTGGATGCGGTGAATGATGCGCTTGCCGAGTATAAGGCAAATGTCGGTGATTTCCCTCCGCCATCGCCACAGGACTACGAAAAGCAACCTTCTAATGTCAAGGTAACCAAACATTCTGGCAATGTTGCCCCTGCAAAGGTTTCGTCTTCACCAGAAATGAGGGTGTCGGAAGATAAGAATTTAGAAAAAAAATCAAGCAATTTGCATGCATTTCCAATGAATACCGAATCGGTAATGCAGCAGCCGTCTGATGGAAACTCAAAGTCTAAGAATATTGAGCAGGTTTCTTCGGCTAAATATAACGAAAACGGTAAGAACAAATAAAACATACGACTATGAAAAGATTATACAATATATTCATGAATAAGGTAATGCCAATTCGAACGGCATTTGTCGCGATGTTTATGTTGCTTGTACTGGGCTCAGCCAATGTGAGTGCGCAGACAAATGTAACGATAGGTACAGGAACAAGTACTAACTATTACCCTATGCCAGGTTTTTGGGGATGGCAGTACGATGTATATATTTATGATAGAGCCGATATTAATACTGCTGGTTACATAACGAAATTGGCTTATAATATATCATCGGCAAGTAGTGGAACGTCTTCGATACAGATATATATGAAGGATGTTGAAACATCTTTTGCTCTTGGTGCTAGTACAACATTTGCAAGCTATATTTCTGGAGCAACCTTGGTTTATTCAAATTCATCCCTTTCAACACCATCTACAGGCTGGAATACATATACACTTTCTAGTCAATTCTGTCACGATGCAAGTAAATCGCTGATGATTGCTGTTAGGGGCGTAGGTTGTGGTACATCCGGCGGTTGCTCTAAGAGTGTATATTATACTTCAGCAACAGGCAAGCACTGGTATAAGCATGCAGATTCTTCTGATCCCGGAACTTCTGTTACCGGTGCTATTGATGCCAATCGTACTAACATCATCCTTACTTTCAATGGTTCATGTTCGCAGAGTGGTGACCCATGCAGCAATGTAACACCAATGTATTGTGGCTCAACTTATTCTGGTACTCTTGGCACTTCTGGACAATGGACTTCATATACAAGTTGTGGTTATTCAGAGCCTGGCGAGGAACGTGTTTATTCGTTTACGCCATCATCAAGTGGCAGTTATACTTTTACGGGAACCAATGATAGCGGTGATGCCGACTTCTTCCTGATGTCGTCCTGCGGAACATCGGGTACCAATTTTGCGGGCGGTTGCTGGAGTTTAGGAAGTAAAACCGTTACATTGACCGCAGGGACAACCTATTATCTTATAGTCGATAATTATAGCAGTTCCAATACGGCAAGTTATACCATATCCGTAGATTGTCCGCAAAACGACCCGTGCAGTAATGTCAGGACAATGACTTGCGGTACAACTTATTCGGGAACACTCGGCACTTCGGGACAGTGGTCTTCATATTCAAGTTGTTCTTATTCAGAACCGGGCGAAGAACATGTATATGCGTTTACTCCGACATCGAGTGGAAGTTATACATTTTCTGCTTCTCAAACCACTGGCGACCCCGATTTCTTCCTTATGTCATCGTGCGGAACATCTGGTACCAATTTGACAGGAGGATGTTGGGGGCTTGGAGACAAAACCGTTACATTGACGGCAGGAACAACGTATTACCTTATAGTTGATAATTATTCAAGTTCAAATACCGCAGGATATACAATTAGTGTAACCTGTCCTGCCGGTCCATGTGGCAGTGCCACAGCAATGACTTGTGGAACAACTTATTCGGGTACTCTCGGTACTTCGGGCGAGTGGTCGTCATACACAAGTTGTAGCTATTCTGAACCGGGCGAGGAACGCGTTTATTCGTTTACCCCTTCATCATCAGGAAGTTATACTTTCTCTGCAACGACTACAACTGGCGACCCAGATTTCTTCCTAATGTCATCGTGCGGCACTTCGGGCACCAATTTGGTAGGTGGATGCTGGAGCACTGGCAACCAGACTGTTACATTGACAGCAGGAACAACCTATTACATAATTGCTGATAATTACCGTACATCAGAGAATGCAGGATATACACTTTCGGTAACTTGTCCTTCTGGTAATGGTCCTTGTGCAAGCGCAACGACAATGACTTGCGGTCAGACATATACAGGAACTCTTGGCACTTCGGGTAGCTGGTCGTCATATAATGGTTGTGGTTATAGTGAGCCGGGTGAGGAACGTGTATATGCATTTACTCCTACTATTTCAGGAAGCCATACATTTATAACAAGTACAACAACTGGTGACCCCGACTTTTTCCTGATGTCGTCGTGTGGAACTTCTGGCACCAACTTGGTCGGCAGTTGCTGGTCAACTGGTAACCAGACTATATCCTTAACAGCAGGAACAACTTATTATCTGATAGTTGACAATTATTCAAGTTCAAACAGTGCAGGATATACGTTGTCGGTAACTTGTCCAAGCGATGGCGACATCACTGGTAGTACCGAGTGCGAAACGGCTCAGGCATTCTGTGCTACAAACGAAAATCCGGGCTACGACATGAATGTAACGAGTGATGCTACCGACAGCCCTGATGGAATGTGTACCTTCTTCCATAATGCTACTTGGTGGTATCTGCGTATATCGCAAGACGGTGCGATAGAAATGGAAATTAGGTTGACTCCAAATAGTAGTTCAACTGGTGATGTGGACTTTGGTTGCTGGGGGCCATTTGAAAATAACACCTGTGACATACAGAATGACCTAAATGATAATGGGGCAAATGGTTTCACATATTTTTCGGGTTCCTCATACTCAAATTTGCATAATTCATATAATCCTAATAATGTATCAACTACATCCGATACAGAAACTCCAATATGCGTAGTTGGTGCATTAGCATCTCCTAGTGGAAACTTGGTCGATTTTGGCGGTTCTACATCCAATGTCGAGTATTTGCAGATTCCGAATGCGCGCAGAGGACAGATTTATATGGTCTTGATTGCTAACTATAGTAGGTCGGAGGGAACAATTTCGTTTACCCAGACTAATCTTGGTGCTCCTGGTGCTGGTCTTTCCGACTGTTCAATTGTAAACGACTGTAATATCACAAGTATAACAACAATAGCTGGAGATTGTGCTGGCGACCAGACATTCTCCCTAAGTGGTCTTATTAACTTTACCGATCCTCCAGTAGATGGAACTCTTACAATTTCCGACGGCGCTGTATCGCAGGTATTCACGCCTCCGTTTGTAAGCCCAATAGCTTATTCGCTTAGCGGACTGCATGGTGATGGTGAGCAGCATACTATAATGGCAGCGTTTGCATCATCCACAACTAACTGTGAAAAGATTACATATATCGACGCTCCAATGTGCGAAATTGATTGTCCTGATGCAACAGTGTCTATGACTGGATATTCAGAAGTAATTGGCGATAGATATTATTTCGATGTATGTCTTGGTTCTAGCGTAAATATGTACGGACAGCAGACTGGCTATACCAATCCAACATGGAGATGGAGTATCAATCCTCACGGAGGTCTTGAGCCTTATGTAGTAAATACGCAGACTGCTCCTTATATTCCGAACGCAGAACAGGGTTACGACGTCTCGCTTACTGTTTCGGAAGGACAATGTCAAACTGTGGCATACGGTAGAATCCGTGTTTCTGGCGGTTTGAATACAAGTGTATCCGATTATTCTCTCGGCGATATCTGTGTTGGCGACAGTCAGGAGATTACAATCGGTGGTAACGGATCCGATATACAGGTTACTCCGGAACCTCATGCAATAGAAACTTCTCTCGGTCACGCCGAAACAACTTTCATCCCTGATGGAACCAATTGCTCAACACAGTGCTATACTTCGGATGTTACATTCTATGATTTCGACGATGGTGCTGTTGTTACTAACACCGATGCAATAAAGTACATTAAGCTTAATACCGAACATTCATTCATAGGTGATGTACAGATAAAGATTACATGTCCTAATAACCGTGAAGCAATAATCCTTCCCGACTACTACAGCAGCGATCCTTCAAGTGGTATCTATAATGGCAATGCAATCGATCCTTATACTTACGTATGGCCTGATAGAGTAACTACAACTCGTTGGCATGTTGGAACTTCTGCAACCAACTGGTACACGGGTCTGCACATGCTTGGACTCTATGATGCATTTGAGGAACAGAACGAAGCTTATACACACACCGATGGTTATACTTATTATTTGGCTTCGTTTAGTAGCAATTCAGATGCACAGGATTTTATAACTAATTTCTTGTCACGTTATTATTCAGGTAGAGATTATACCGTGTATGGTATTGGTCCTAGCCAAGATAATATATCGTATTATGTAATAGGATATACATATCAAGGAGATGAAGGTTATATAGTATGGCTGACACGCGACAATACAACAGAAGGCAATGCATACTCATTCCCATCTCAGGCTGCTGCCCAGTATTTCCTCACTTATTCTTGTGGTGGAAATGGTGTAGTTTCTTCATACGAGGATGTTGGCAGATATAGACGTATATTGTTCGGCGAACCAGATTTTTATGATGTCAATGAAGCTGATAACCTTAGTGCAACACAGATATGTAATGGTTCCGATGAACACAACCTGCCAGGAGTTGGATTCGACTATGCTTGGACTAGCAGTTCGCAATATACTACTGTAGGCTATGTTTATGATGTGGCAAATATGGCAACGCCATCTACTACCTATGATAATGGTGTGGCTGAATCACAGAATTTATATCATGTATTGCCATCAAATGTTGACAATGGTACACAAATGTATCAGCCGTTCCAGAGTTTCTCCAACCTTATAGGATGTCCGCTTAACGGAACATGGTCTATTTCGGTCTGCGATAGTTGGGGCTTGGACAACGGGTATGTATTCGATTGGGAAATTGCACTTTCGGAAGACCTCCTGCCTAGCAACTGGGACTATACGGTCAACTTGGATGCTGTGAGCACCGACTGCAACAGCATTGCCAGTGTGAACGGCAATAACCTTACGGTGGCTCCGCAGACAGCATCTAACGGTGAACAGACATGTAACATCTTGCTTGCCGACAACCTTGGTTGTTCAACAACTATTCCTCTTTCTTATACAGCTGTTGCTCCTACCATTACTCATGTTGCAACATCAGGTGATGAAAACCAGACCGTATGCGAGGATCAACCTATAATAGATATTCAATATACTTTGGGTGGTTCTGCAGTAAGCGCAACGGCAACAGGTCTGCCAGCAGGTGTAACTCTTACCGTGTCTGGTAATACCGTTACAGTTTCAGGTTCTCCAGATGCTCATGGTACATATAACTATATAATTACTACGGTAAGTGCTTCGGGGCTCCACTGCACAGAAGTTACGGCAACCGGACGAATAATTGTTAACGAAGGTAATATAACTCCTGTATTTGACCAGGCAGGTCCTTATTGCGAAGGAACAACTGTTGATGATTTGCCAACAACATCGTTAAACAACATTACAGGAAGATGGTCTCCGAATATAACAAATTCGACCAATACTTATACCTTTACTCCAGATGCAGGTCAGTGTGCAACAATAACTACAATGTTAATCACTGTAAATCCGCAGCCGACATTGGAATATACCTCTGGAACTGAAACCTTGTGCAAGGGCGAAACAAGTGCCAACATTATATTTACATACGGTGGTGGTGCAAATGGTGCCGATGTTACAGGTCTTCCTGCTGGATTGGTATTCAATACAGACGCAACTGCACATCAGATTGTGATTTCTGGAACACCAACAGCTAACGCAGGAACATACAGTTACACCATAACCACTACTGGTGCAACAAGTCCATGTACAAATTTACCGGTAACACGTACAATAACAGTAACCGAGCCAGCAACGCTTACTCTTACTAGCGGTGATGCTACCCAGACGGTATGTGTTGGTTCTCCAGTCAATTTCGTATATACATACGGCGGTGGTGCCGGTGGAGCAGAGGCTTCTGGCTTGCCAAGCGGACTTACAGCTACACTCAATACTACTAACCATACGCTTACAATATCGGGAAATGCAACCGCTGCCGGTTCATTCACGGTTACGACAACCAATGTGGTTGCTCCTTGCGGTGATGTTACGTTGACAGGAACTGTAGAAATAACTCAGCCTGCAACATTAGTATTGCTTTCCGATTCGCCTGATGCTGTGCTTTGCCAGAATGGTGAGTGGGACGATAATATCCAGTACGAATTTGGCGGTACTGCAACAGGTGCTACCGTAACTGGTTTGCCCGATGGATTAACCTATGATGTGGTTGGAAATGTTGTAACAATTTCAGGTATGGCTACAGCAGGCGAAGGTTCTTATACTTATGTGGTAACTACAACATCTGATCCTTCTTCTCAATGTCCAGATAAGAGTTTGCAGGGTGTTATCGAAATCTCTACCAATGCAACTCTTGTTCTTACATCTGCAGCTGGCACCGATGGTCAGGAACTCTGCTTGCCTAACCAGTCATTCACTACTATAGTATATACTTATGGCGGCGGTGCTACTGGTGCAAATGTTTCGGATATGCCAGCAGGCCTTACTGCTAACGTAAATACTACGGCTCATACGGTTACAATAGCAGGTACACCTACCGAACCGGGTAGCTACGACTATTTTATAGCAACAACTGGTACTATTGATGCTTGTAAGCCAGCTTCTACTTCGGGTAATATAACTATAGGTATTGACCCGACACTTGAGGCTACCGGAAGCCGTTCTCAGTCGTTCTGCCTTGGAAACGATTTGTCAACCATCGTATTTACATACGGAGGCGGTGCTACTGGCGTTTCGCAGACTGGTACCTTGCCAGCAGGTGTGTCGGCTGTTACCGATGATGCAGCTCATACATTGACATTGTCGGGAACACCAACAGAAGCTGGAACTTTCAACATTACAGTAAGCACAACTGGAGCTTCCGATACATGGAATCCATGCGAAGAAAAGGCGTTTGATGTTTCCATAAATGTTTACGATACTCCTGATGTATCAATTGTAGCAAGCGCCGATGAAATATGCAACGGTTCTTCGGTAACATTGACTTCACAACCGGCAACTTTCAATAGCTATCGTTGGACTTGCACAACCTCTTCGGATGCAACATATACTGTATCGCCCGGTTTGCCGACTTCGGTAACCGTATCTTCCATTTCGGTTAACCCGACTGTAACTCAGGGTAGCACCGATGTCGTTTATAACTTGCGTGTAACCGATGGCAATGGATGTACGGCTGATGTTCAGCAGGCAATTACCGTATCGGCAACACCTACCGCAAATGTTACTCCTGCTAACAATACAAAGTGCGAAGAACCTTACAATGGTACTATTACTGTTAGCGGATTCGCAGGCGGACTATCAGGTTCTACATACACTGTTGATGTAACAGGTCAGGCATCGCAGACTACAACAGGAAGCGATATCGTATTCAGCGGTCTTGAGGCAGGTTCCTATACTGTAACAATTACAAATGAATCTACACTCGGTATCTGCTACACCGAACAGACTGTTACAATTGGAAATACAACAACTAGTCCTACTGTTGATATTTCTGGTGCTCTTTCAATTTGTTCTGGAACAACCACAACTCTTACTGCTCACCCGTCAAATGGTGCTGGAACTTTCCAGTATGCATGGTCTGACAATACGACAACTACAGCTCAACTTACAACTCCAGCGATGACTGTTAGTGCTCCGTATTCGGTAACTGTTACCGATGAAAACGGATGTACTGCTTCTGCTCAGGTCGAGATTCAAATTGGTGAACTTCCAGATGTTGATGCAGTTGCTATACCATCTATCTGTTTCGGTGACGATGATGTGCTTATAGCTAATGTGCATAATGCAGGAACTGGATATACTTTGGAATGGGCTGTTGTTTCTACCGACCCTGTAGGTCTTGAGGATTATGCCGGACTTTTGACAACAGGCGGTGAACGTATCACGGTAACGCCAGGTTTGGTAGCCTCGTTTACATACCGAGTAACACTTACTTCAACAGCTTGCGGTGATGATGCTATAAGCACTTATACTGACGAAGTTACTGTTATGGTTAACGATATTCCTAAGCCAAATATTCCTAATCCGGAAGTCGGTTCTACCGAAATAACATGTGATATTACTGAGATTACAGTTGTGGCAACGGGTGGTTCTTCTTATGTGTGGTCTAATGGAGTTGAGGGTGCTCAGAATACATTTACAACTGAAGGTGTTTATACCGTAACTGTAACAGACGATAACTCTTGTACAGCTTCAACTCAGGTAAATATTACTCGCAATGATGAACATCCTAACGTATCCATTACAGCAAGTCCTTCAACGGAACTTACATGTACAAATAATGTAATAACTTTAACGGGTACTTCTACCACTGATAATGCTATGCTTGAGTGGACTCCGGGTTCAAGTAGTCCAAGTCCGGCTGAATATCAAGTTAGCGCACCTCGCATATATACAGTAACGGCAACTGATCCTTCCAACAATTGTAAATCGGAGGCTAGCATAGAAATAACAATAGACGAAAGTACTCCAACTGTTTTAATCGACCAACCGTCAACAATTACTCTAAACTGTACAACGCAGTCGATAACACTTACTGCTACAGGACAGGGAACTCTCACATGGTCGCCATCTAATGTAGCAACACCTGATAATTATCCTGCTTCTGGGGATTATGTTGTTACTGCTGTTGCTGATAACGGTTGCGAGGCTTCAGATTTGATTCATATTTCATTGGACGAAAGTTTGCCTACTATTACTATAGAGCAAAGTGCTCCTGCTTTGACTTGTACTGTGTCGCAGGTTGTACTTACAGCAAGCGGTGCCGCAAGCTATGTTTGGAATGATGATAATAATTCTACAGGCGCTCAACTGATTGTTACCGAAGGTAATCGCGAATATACAGTTGTGGGAACAGCATCTAATGGTTGTGTTGCATCTGAAACTGTTATGATAAATCAGGATTCTGATATGTCTGAAGTATCAATAGTTCCAAGTATGGCAACGTTAACTTGTTTGCTTGAATCTGTTGAGCTTACTCCTGCTGCTGATCCGTCATACGTACTTACATGGGCTGACGGTGTTGATCCTACTGACATAAGGGAAGCTGGAACTTATATGGTTACTGCTACTGCTCCTAATGGCTGTCAAAGAGTTGCAACTGCTACCGTTCTGGTGAATAGGGATGAACCAGATGTAACTATAGTGCCTCCTGCAACTACAGTTCTGACATGTTATAATTCTTATAATAATATTCCTATTACACTTGAGGCAACCGCCTCCGAAGGTGCTACACTTTCGTGGGATAACGGAACTCTTGATGTAACGGCTCCTGGTTCATATTCTGTAACGGCTACTGGTGAAAATGGTTGTTCCGCAACTGCCGAAATCGAAATAACCGAGGATGTTAATGTGCCTAATGTTGAAATTGGTAATAACTCAAATACTACCGTATTGACATGTGCTGGTCCTTCGATTTCGGTAACACTAATCGATGATAGTGATGCTGACGACTATGTATGGTCGGGTGGTGAAAACTTGACTGGTACAGGTAACTCGTTCACAGCTCCGGCAACGTACTACGTTACTGCAACAGCACCGAATGGTTGTACTTCTGTTGACGAGATAACAATTGAGGAGAATATTACTCAGCCAGATTTTATTGAAATAACAAACAATACAGGAACCGATGTTCTTACATGCGATATCTCAGTAATCTCAGTAACGGCTGTATTTGAAATGCCTGCAGGTAGTAATGATAATATCGTTTCGTATAGCTGGTCTGGCGGTTCCTTCACCAATCAGGCAACCAACGAACTGACCACTATTGGTTCTTATGTTGTTACAGCAACTGCTAGCAATGGTTGTACAAATACGGCACAAATTCCGATATCAGAGACGATGGGCAGACCTCATGTGGAAATTGATGCTCCAAATACGGTACTTACATGTACAACATTTGAATTGCCAATTACTGCTATCGGCGATGCTGTAAGCTATGCGTGGTCGGGCGGTAGAAATCCTAACGAGGCTGCAAACGTAGTGGAAGCAACAGGTATTTACACAGTAACGGCTACCGCTGCTAATGGATGTACCGCCGTCGCATCATTATCAATTACAGAAAACACAACACCTCCTACAGTTTCGATAAGAAACGAAAGTGGTTTCAACCAAATAGATTGTAATGCAACTTCTGTGCATGCTATTGCAACAGGAACTGGTGTTTTGTATCAATGGACTGGTGGATACGAGGGTGCTGAAATTGATTTGACTGCCGCTGGCACATATACAGTAACAGCTTATGGCGCAAATGGTTGTTCTAATACAGCATACGTTGTTGTAACCGAAGACTTTACAACTCCGTCTCCTACTATAAGAATAACAAGCGAAAACTCCGAACTCGATTGTTCGCATAGCCAGCTTACTCTTGGCGCATCTTCACCTGACGGTGTTTTATATACATGGTCGAATAATCAGGTAGGTCCAAATATTACGGTAACCCAAGCTGGTCAATATACTGTAACAGTAAAAGCACAGAATGGTTGTGAAGGCGAGGCTTCAATAACCATAGATCAAAATAGTTCTGCACCTATCGTCTATATTGATAATATGTCTGGAACAGAAACTCTAAACTGCAATCTCCATTCAATTGACATCATAGCTCAGGCTCAAAATGGCTCTCAGTACCAATTCGCTTGGGGCAATTCATTATGGGGTGGAGGTGCTTCTCAGACTGTTACTACACCCGGTACATACACGGTAACTGTTACTTCGGCTAATGGATGTACAGGTTCTGCCGATATAACCATTCGGAGCGATAACACAGTTCCAAACTTGAATGTTAGCAGTGTAACTGGTTCTTACGAATTAAATTGTACTACTGACCATATTGACGTTACCGCAAGTGGCAATGGTGTCGCATATGCTTGGTCGGGCGGTTCAAATCCGAGCAATTATCTCAATTCATTTGTTGGTCCTGGTGTATATACAGTAACATCTACAGGTTCTAACGGATGTACAGCTTCTGCTTCTTTTGAAATTACAACCGATTACAATCCTCCTGTATTTGACGTTATAAACGAAACAGGAACCTATGAAATCGACTGCAACAATCCGAGCATACATATAATTATGAGTAATCCGGATGTAACCTACCGTTGGAACGATAATGTTGTTGCTGATGATAGAACATTCACAACTCACGGACAATATACGTTAACTGCTACTGGTGCAAATGGATGTACTTCAACGACATCTATTGGCATACTCGAGAATATTGTTCAGCCTTATGTTTCAATAACGACTACTCCAGAAACTTCTGAATTGAATTGCTTGACAACCGCGATTACGCTCACAGCAAATGGTGGTCAATCATATATGTGGAGCGATGGAACTGATACGCAGTCAAATACAGTTGTAACAGAAAATCTATATACTGTTACAGCAACTGCTGCAAACGGTTGTACCAATACGGCGACAATACAAATAAGGCAGGCTCCTGTTTTCAATGTTGATTTCTCTTCGATAGGAACAATTGACTGCAACGGTGGAACAACTTCTGTTACTGTATTGGCAACTGGTGGAAATCCTGGTTACACCTACAATTGGAGCGATGGTCAGACTTCGCAAACAGCAACTAACCTCACTGCAGGAAACTACACTGTTACGGTTTACGATTCAGGTGGATGTTCGGCAGCATTGCAATGCAACGTTCAGCAGCCTATGGAAATCACTCCTTCGCTCGTAACTCGCGACCTCCAGTGCGGTGTCGTTGAGGGCTCAATTAGCGCTGTTGTTGTAGGTGGTACACGTCCTTACACATACATCTGGTCTAATGGTGCTGCCGATGCTCCAGATAACATTGGACTGGCAGTCGGTACATACGGACTTACTGTTGTTGATGCAAACATGTGTCAGGCAAGTGCTGAGGCTCAGATATTGATGCAGGGAATGCTTTCGGTTAACATAACCGTATCGCAGCCAATTAGCTGCCACGGTTACAACGATGGTATTATTGCTGCTCAATGTCCCGATGCTGCAGGTCAGCCTTACTACTCATGGAGTACTGGCAATGCTTCACCTGAAATCTATAACTTGTTCGAAGGTGCTTATATGGTAACTATTACCGATGCATGGGGTTGTACAGGTCAGGCAGGAATAAATCTTGTTTCACCTCCAGAAATGAATTTGCAGACCTACATCGAGTCGCCATTGTGCTACGATTCGCACGACGGTAAGATTGTCGCTACTGCTTTTGGCGGTGTTGCTCCTTACACTTATCTGTGGAACACTTCAACAACTGAAAGCGAACTTACAAATGTTGGAATGGGTACATATTCGCTTACTATTACCGACCAAGTAGGTTGCTCGGCAGTGAAGAGCATAACGCTTGAGGCTCCGGCTGCAATTTCAATTGATGCAACTGCAACTGGAATAAATTGTAACGGTGAAAAGACTGGTAAGATTGAAGTTCAGGCTACTGGTGGTGTTGAGCCATACAGTTACTCGATTGATAATCTCATTCGTCCGTCAATGGTCAGCGTATTCAATAATTTGAATGCAGGCTACTATGTTGTCAGGGTAACCGACAATAATGGTTGTGATGCTATTGAATCGGTATTGGTATATCAGCCCGATGCACTGCTCATGAATGTTGATATACAACATCCGTTCTGCCGCAACAGCCGTACAGGTCAAATAGAGATGAGTGCTGTAGGTGGTGTCGAGCCTTATATGTATTACTGGAACGAAAGCAAGTCCGATGTTGCAGTACTTCCTAATATGCCGTCGGGTGAATATACATTGTATGTTGTCGATGCCAACGGATGTAAGTCCGATGAAACCGAGGTCGTACTTACCGATGTGGACGTTCCTTGCTTGCGTATTCCAAATGTCTTCACTCCTAATGGGGATGGCGTAAACGATACATGGCTTATTGATAACGTGGAAATGTTCCCGGCTGCCGAGGTTTATGTATTCAATCGTTGGGGTCAGTTGATGTTCACCTCTAAGGGTTACAATGAACCATGGGATGGTCGTTACAGAGGCCACTTTGTACCAGCCGGAACTTATATGTTCATAATTGACCTGTTCGACGATGAAGAACCATATCGTGGTTCGGTTACTATAATTTATTAGAATACTCTACTCTCATTTATAAAGGGGCGGACTTCCAAAGTTCGTCCTTTTTTATTTGTTGTTTGGCAAGACTTTTTTCTCAGCATCTTTCTTATACTTGAACCTGCGAATCTTTTGCGTGGCAGTCTTTTCAAAAGGTTCTTTCATTGCTTCTACCTTGCCAATTTTCGAGTTCTTGCCGACTGCACGGTTTACAAAGTCCATCACCGATTTTTTCATGCTTTCTACCTTTTCAAAAAAGTGGTCTTCGTATTCTTGATTCCAGTCCAGTGCATTGTCGTCAAATTTTACCAAGGCAACAAGTTCTCCGTCCCGTTCCATCACAAGCGATTCGTCAACACCTTCCATGTCGTTTATTACCATCTCTATTTCTTCGGGATATATGTTTTCACCCGATGGACCAACAATCGTATTGTTCAGCCTGCCGCGGATGTAGTAGTAGCCATCATCGTCAACTGTGGCAATGTCGTTGGTTCTAAACCATCCGTCCTCGTCAAGAACCTGCAATGTGCGTTCTGGGTCTTTGTAGTAGCCAAGCATAACATTGTCGCCGCGGCATACTATTTCGCCTTCTCCCGTCTTGGCGTCTTGGTTGTCTAGGCGAATTTCAACCTTATAGGCTGCAATACCTATTGAACCGACACGTTTCTTTTTGTTTACAAGTACATTGCATACCAAGGGCGCAGTTTCGGTAAGTCCATATCCAATGGCGTAGGGGAATTTGCATTTTGCAAGAAATTCTTCAACGTTTGTGTCTAATTTAGAGCCGCCAATTCCGAAGAATCTAAGTTTACCACCGAAAGTTTTTATCAGTTTGTGCCCAATTAGGCTATGCAGCAGTCGCGGAGTATGCTTTTCCATCCATTTTAGTACGCGACTTTTGTTTATCGTCGGGACAATGCTGTTGTGGTATATTTTCTCAATTATCAGTGGCACACCTAGCATGATTGTAGGCTTTACCTTTTTCATTGCAGGAATAAGAATGGAGGGAGTTGGTGGCTTTTGTATGTAGTAGCAGCAGGCGCCTACATAGAACGAGTACAAGCTTGATACGCACATCTCGTAGGCATGCGACATTGGCAGTATTGACAGAAACCGGTCGTTCTTGTTGCATGGTTGTGCCTTGTACGATGCTACTAGGTTGTGGCATAGGTTGCGATGGCTGAGCATAACTCCTTTAGCCTTGCCCGTTGTTCCAGATGTGTAGATTATTGTTGCAAGGTCGTCGGGGAGAGGCTCTTTTGTCCATCCGTTGCATTGAAAGTCCTCGCGTTTATGCTTTACAAATTCAAGTGTTTCTATATCAATGACTAAAGTCAGCTTTTCCTTACATTCGTCGCTTAGTTTGTGCATTAGCCTTTTTGATATGAAAATCACTTTGCTTTCGGAATGTGTGAGTATGTTTGTAACTTCGTTTTCCGAACTGTCGGGCAATATCGGCACTGCTATTCGTCCGAAGGCTGTGGCTGTGAAAAACGCCAATGTCCAGTTGGGCATGTTCTGTGACAGGATTGCAATTTTGTCGCCGGCACTTATCCCAAACCTTGACAGCCTTGTCGAGAGCATGTTGCATTTTTCGCGAAAACTGCTGTAGGTGTATTGTTGTTCTCCGTCAACATATTGTGCCATAGTGCGTTTCCAGTAGTGTGTTGTGGCAAAGTTGAACGTTTTGTTGAGCGTAGTGCAGTATATTTCGCGGTACTTGTTTCTTACCTTGTATGGATTTTTAATGTTCTTTGTCATGATGTTCAATGTGTTATGTAATTGTTTTTATGCTTGCCTTGTATGTCAAGTGTTGAATAGTATTCTTGAATTTTTCTGATGTCATCGGTTGGGTTTTCTGATAGTTCCCATTTTTTCCCTACACTGATTTCCTTTTTGCCCCAGTTGTAGTAGCCTACATATACTGCTGCTCCAGTTTCCCTTGCAATAAGGTGATATCCTGTCTTCCAACGTTTTACTGGCTTGCGTGTGCCTTCGGGGGCAATAGCCAGATGGAAAATGTCGTTTTCGTTAATTGCCGAAATTATACTTTTTATGGTTGCTGTTGCATTGCTACGGTCAACGGGTACAGCACCGCAGGCGCGGAGTATTGGTCCTAGCGGCCAGAAAAATAGTTCTTTCTTTACCATGATGTGCGCCATTTGTCCGAATTGTGCATAAAATAAGTAGCATATTGGAAAGTCGAAGAATGATGTATGCGGCACACCCAATACTATGGCTTTTTCTTCTGGCATCGGGCCGCCAATGCTTTTCCATCCAAGTTTCCTTAGTAGCCATCCGCAAAATTTTGCCCATCGTTTACCGACTGTATTTTTAATTTTTGTCATAATCGTTGTCGTTGATGTGTTTTTTCGGGCTACAAAACTATGCAAGAGTTTAAATGCTTGATTTTTTATGTGATACGCTGTGCTTTTTTTTGACAAAGTGGTGTTTCTTGTGGCGAAAAATCGTATAGTGTGGCGAAATTTTGTGTGTGAAATCTGTTTTTGGGGTGAAAATCCGGATAGGTAGATGGGTGGCAAGTTGCACTTTTCTGAACTAATCATTGCTCGTGGCTTCGTGTGCAAACATCAGTTTATGCGTTCTCTTCATTTTCCATTTCATCGTTGTTCTTTAATTTCATACAGCGAACTAATGCTTTCATACAACGGCGGTCAAAAAACTTTGGCAAGCGAAAAAGTCACTGTATATTTGCATGGCAAACTAAGTAAAAAGTATGTGAAATATGTGGATAACCAATAAAATAATAAGATATGGAAAGTAGATTTTTACAAGTTTTAATCGTTGGCATGGCAATGTCTTTTGCTATGATGTTTGAGGGTTGCAGCAGGGGTGATAAGGTGCCAGAATGTTATAAGGATGAATATTTTTGTGCGATGCTTGCCGATAGCATGATGGTTGTTGAGGATGACAGCCTTTTGGAGCAGGAAGTTGGCTCATTTGTTTTTAATTCAAGCAAGCGAATTTCCTTGTTGGTGCCACAACAGTTAGAGAATGATTCATTGGCTCTTGCTATGGCAGATTTTTACAATTTCTGCGAACTCATGGAAGCTATGTATATTGATCATGAGACTTATATCCGTTATCAGGAAGACACGGCTGAAGATTATCTTCTTGATGAATGGCACAAGATTAAATGTCCTGACAAACTGACTATTTCATTCGTTGATTCGTTGACTGGCAGGAATACAATTGTGGAGTGTCCAATAGTTTATGATACTATGGTACGCCGTAGGTTAAATGAGATTTGTGATGCTCACATTGATTCTTTTCTTGCAGGTACACTCGGTTCTGTAGATAGTGTTGATGAACGGCTTATTGTTTCCGATATTGTAGAGAAAGTTGGATGGTGGTATCCTGATTTTATTACGGAAGATGAGTATGATACAGTATTGGCGCATCTTTCTCCAAATGCATATCTGCCAGCCGATTTCCCAGATGTTTACGAAACGTATTTGGTTGATTCTGCCAATCCGACGGAAGAAGACATGCTAAAGCTAAGGGAAACATATAAAAATACCACGGACTATGATGCAAAACTGGCGTGTGCATTTACTATGTTAGGTATTTGGGGACACGAAATCTGCGACAATATTTTGGATGATGTGGAGTCTTTTTTCGAGTCGGGAAAATATTCGCCTATGCTTCCTCTGCTATGGCGGGCTTATAGGGTGTTTTACTGCTATAACTATAGCTGTCCATCAACATTCTGCTATGTCCCGAACAGTAGGTTCAATTACTACAGGCGTTTGATTGCATACACGTATTTGTGCCATATCCATAACAATCCCGATGACAATTGGGCAAAACTACAATATTACTATCTATGTCAAGAAAATAGTATCCGTAAGTTTGGCGATTATCTATTTGGTAATCAGAGTGGGGCAGAACACATATATTTGTTTTGGCATAAATCGGTTTTGTAACCGGCTTAGGCTGCGCCAAAAATAGAGCAACATATCTATATGAAAAAAATGAATTGGCAGTTATCCCTCGTGGTAATTTCGGGGGATAATTGTTTTTTGTATCAGTCTTTTACAACGAAATCTTCAATCCAAAATATATGCTTCGTGGCAGACTTGGTCCGTATATGTAGCCTGCATCGCGGAGTTCTCCTTGGTCGAAATCGTTCTGGTAGCTGTTGAATATGTTTTTCATGCCGAGGCTTGCCTCAAGGTTCACCTCGTCCATTATCTTGAATGTGTACGATAATTTTAGGTTCATGTCGAAGAATGGCTTGCTGATGGTTTCGGCATCTTCGCTGATGTATCCGGCAAAGTGTTGTATTAGCATTCGGCCTGTGTATGTTCCCGAAAGTGCAATGTCGAAGCTCTTCAACGGACTGTAGTATGTGGTCAGGAAGCCGTAGATGTCGGGTGTGCGGAACATGCGCCTTTGTGCGTCAACGGTTTCGCTCCATTGTTCGGGTTGCTTGTAGCGGCTTTGCTGATAGGTGAATCCTGCCTGTATTTCAACCTTTTTTGTAGGTATGTACTTCAGCTCGAAGTTTGCTCCTGCGACAACTGCCCCGCTTCCGTTTGTTCTGGTTAACAGCAGGTTGCCATCTGCATCATGACCATTTTCTTCAAGTATGAAAACATCGTTCAGCACTGTGTAGAACCCTTCGACAAGGAAATCTATTGCCGACTTTGACCATTGTGTATTAAAATCTATGGAAGCATTTGCCGAGTGTGATTTTTCTGGTTTTAGTTCTGGATCAATGCTTATGAGAGAAACTTCGCCTCCAACGGCTGCAATGTGCAGGTCTTCGTTGAATGCCTGCGGAGCGCGGAAGCCCATTGCATAGCCGGCTCGCATTGACATCCATTTTAGCGGTGAATACCTTATGTTGCAGCGCGGACTTATTATCGGGTTCTTTATCATGTTGTGCTTGTCAATTCTTCCGCCAATTAGGAACGACAGTTTTTCTTTCTTCCATTCGTTCTGTATGAATGCGCTGTAGATGCTAATTTTCTGCTCTATAATTCTGTTGTATCCAAGCGATTCGTCATAAAGCGAGTTGTAGTTGTATTCTATTCCAGTGGTCAACGTTGCCGGCATAAACAGGAACCTGTCCATGTAGAAAACGTATTGGAATCCGCTTACCGAAGCAAAATCCTTGGTGTTTCCGTAGGCATTGGGGTCTTGTCCCGAACCATAGTAGCTTTTGCGTTTTATGTTCTGTAGCGACGAGTATATTTGAAACCAGTGCTTGCTGTTTTTTGAGAAGATGTCATATTTTGCTCCTGCGCAGTGTATATTATGGTCGGTCTGTTCGGTAATGTCGGCTTCGTGTGCTGGTAGCGACAGCTTGTTTCCACCGCGACGAAATTCGTCAAGTGTGTGGTATTCAACCGTAAGTTTTGTGTAGTTCCCTGTTTTCAAGTAGCCGCGGAATCCGACATTCTTGGAGTTAATCTTGCCAATTTCGGTAAATCCGTCTCCATCGTAATCGAAAGGTGTACGTTGTCGTGCTGCTGCGAATATTGTTATGCCTGCCTTGTTGTCGTTTGAAACCACCGATGCATTGAGAGTGGTGTTTACGTCGGCTTTTTTCATTCCTATGAGTGTGGTCGTGTTGCCCAGCGAGAGGCTGTTGAACTGCGGTTCGCGTGTAAGAATGTTTATTGTTCCAGCAACAGCATTCGAGCCGAATATTGCCGAGCCTCCTCCTCGTATTACTTCAACTTTCTCAATCATGTTTACAGGCAGTTGCTCAAGTCCATATACCTGCGACAATGCGCTGCTGACTGCTCTCCCGTCAATAAGTATCTGAGAGTATGAACCTTCAAGACCATTTATTCGTACTTGCTGGAATCCACAGTTCTGGCAGTTGGTTTCCAACCTTAGTCCTGGCTGGAAGTTAAGTCCTTCGGCAAGGCATACCGAGTTGGTGTTCTCAAAGGTTTTTGGTGATATGACGCCTACAACCACAGGCGCTTCCATTCTGTTTGTCTGGTTTTTGTTTGCCGAAACCACAACATCGTTGAGCATTATGGCATCTTCCTCTATTTCAAAGTTCAGCTCAATCATTTTGCCTTTTTCCACATCAACAATCTTTTCCTGCGACATATAGCCGATGCTTTGTGCTATAATCGTCAGCTTGCCTGTTGGAAGGTTGTTGAGGTGAAAGTGTCCGGTAGCATCGGTAGCAGTGCCTATTGATGTACCTTTTACCATTATGTTTATGTATGGCAGGTGTTCACCTGTCTTTTTGTCAACTACATGACCGAAAATGTTTGCATCGGTCTTTTTGTCGGTCTGTGCCATGAGGCATACACCTATAGTTAGCATTAACGCTAACAGAATATATTTTTTCATTTTGTGCTTTTATAAAAAAATACCTATCGCTTTGCTCTGTAAAGCATTGATTACCACTTGTTAGAAAATAGTAATGCCGATAGGAGGGTCGCGAGGACGGGAAAAACTGACCTTTTCGCTTTGCACATTGCATGCGGTGTATTCATTTTGTACAAATCCAGTTGGTGCAAGAAATACGCGCGAAAAATCTTGAGTTTCATTTCCAATTACTGGGCAATTTGCCAGAAAAGCTATGAGGTTTAGTTCATCGTCGCTATGATGATGCTTTTCGGGCGAGAAAGGATTGTAAGGGTGCGAATGTGCGACTATTATGCCTCTAACAACGTGACTGTGAGAGAACAGCGTGTTGCTAAGGAACATTCCTATGAACAAAGTCATAAACAATGCGCATAATATTTTCCGCAACGTCTTCATGCCTATAAATTGCGGTGCAAATATCGGTTTTCTCTTGCCAACATGCAATATGAATTTGTTAGGAAAAATATAAAATTAAGCTTTATGCTTTTGCGAGTTGTTGTTTTTTTTGATTGTGGAACATATTTTTCAGCAGTGTAATAATTTGGTTGTTCTTGTAATACCTTGTTTTATAGTGTGTTATCTTGTTTGTGAAAAATAATCAAAAAAAGTTTTGTGGGTTTGTAATAAAGCATTACCTTTGCACTCGCAAAATCAGCTAAGCGGTCCGTAGCTCAGTTGGTAGAGCACCTGACTCTTAATCAGGGTGTCAAGGGTTCGATCCCCTTCGGACCGACAAAATCCCGCAACAGCGGGATTTTTTGTTTTATGTAATATCCTTGTCGCATCTAAAAAATTGTACTTATCTTTGCAATAAATAATTACTTCACTATGGCAACTTTTCTTTTCGACAATATCATTTTTGGACCGGTAAAGTCCAGAAGATTAGGAAATTCGTTGGGTGTTAACTTGCTGCCGACAAATGCAAAGTTTTGCACTTTCAACTGCGTGTATTGCGAATGCGGCTGGAACAGCAAGGGCGTAAAGATTGAACTTCCACGACTTGGAGACGTCGTTCCTGCAATGGAAAAGTATTTCTCCGAAAATACCCAGCCGCTTGATGTCATAACTTTTGCTGGAAATGGCGAACCTACTATCAATCCGGATTTCCCAGAAATTGTTGTTGAAACTGTCCGCCTGCGCGACAAATACATGCCCAATGTGAAGATTTCGGTTCTGACAAATGCCTCGAACCTGAAAAACGATAAGGTTGTGGCTGCGCTAAAGATAATTGACGAGCCTATTCTTAAGGTTGATACTTTCATTCAGTCCGACTTTGAACTGATAAACCAGCCTGTATCAAGTCTTTCTATCGCTTCGATAGTAGATGATATATCTCGCAATTTTGCCAGACCTATTATCCAGACCATGTTTATGCGTGGCAATATAAATGGAACCTTCTTTGATAACACAACAGAAGAATCCCTTGATTTGTACTACAATACACTAAAACGGCTTAACCCGTCAATGGTCATGGTGTATTCTATAGCGCGTGAAACCCCGCTTTCAGGTTTGCAGAAGGTTGCTCCCGATGAACTCGAAAGGATAGGGGATGGTATCCGTAATTTAGGTTTTCAAGTACTTGTAACTCCATAAGTTGAAAGCAGGTGCAAAGATACTTGTTGCTCCTCTAGATTGGGGGCTTGGACACGCATCGCGTTGTGTGCCTCTCGTGCAATTTCTTGTAGAACAAGGTTTTGAAGTGATAATTGGCGGCAGTGGCGGTTCGCTTGCCTATTTGCAGCAGCGTTTCCCTAATCTTGATTCGGTAGAATTGCCATCTGCCAGAATGAACTATGGGCGGCGAGGAATGGTTTCGCTGCCGTTTATGCTCTCAATGTTTCGTTTTGCACGTAATATCCGCAGGGAACATTGTGCGTTGGAAAGGTTGGTCGCTGAAAAGTCGATTGATTATGTTTTTTCCGACAATAGGTTAGGTGTGTACTCAAGTCGCGTGCCTTCTTTTTATATGACACATCAGCTCAATTTTGACACGGGGTTCTTGAATCGTTTTTCGGCAAGGATGATGAAGCGTTTGCATTTGCGCTATATAAATAAATATAGGTATTGCTTTGTGCCTGATGCTGCTGGAGAGTTGTCCTTGTCGGGCAAGTTGTCCGATTCGCAAATTGAGCTAAGGCATTTGGGCCCGCTTTCGCGGTTTTATGGTACTATGGTTGAAAAAACTGATGCTGACTTTGACATGTTGCTTTTGTCTGGCATTGAGCCGCAGCGCACCATGCTTGAAAATATCTTCATTGAAAAGTATTCTTCAATGCCCGAAGTGCACTTGCATATAGTAAGGGGTGTGGCTGATGGTGCCGAACTTGAACATTCTGCTAACATTACTTACGAGAATGCTCCCTCGGATGCTAGGATAGCGTCTCTCATTGTTTCGGCAAGGCGGATTTTCTGCCGAAGTGGCTACAGTACCTTGTGCGACCTTGCTGCTCTTGGGCGAAGGGCTGTGCTTGTGCCTACACCTCGACAACCAGAACAGGAATATCTTGCGTCAAGATTTCATGAGAAGTTTGGCTTCTCGTTTTATTCACAAGAAGAATTGTCGCAAGTGGATTTTTCAAGCATATCTTATGAATCCGTATGGAAATACGATTATCGGAGCAGTCTTGCTGAATTGTTGAAGTGATTGCATAAAAAAAGGCTCGGAAATCCGAGCCTTTCTTATAGTTGAACAACATTTATTGTCTTGGTTTCAATATTAATTCTTCGTAACCGTTGTCTTGATATGATTCACCAGTTCCATTGTCGTTTCTTAGATAGAAAGTATTAATATTTTGGTGAAGTTTTATTTCTTTGTTTCTCAATTCAATGATAGCATATACGGTGCACATTTCACCATTTGCATATCTGTCGTTTACAACATTGGTTCCAATCAATCTAGGAAGACTTACACCGCCTTCGTCATCATCACTGGTAATAAGTTCGTATTCGTAGGTAGTTGTTTTCTTGTCTTCGATTACGAATGCAAGTCTTTCCTTATCTTTGTATTCGTCAATGCCTCCAAGGAAATTCCAGGTACCGGTCATTTCTTCTGTAACCTTAGTTTGACGAACTGTGCTTACATCATCATCTTCGCCTGATAAATCTTCATCGTATTCGTACTTATAGGTCATTAATGCTTTTCCATTTTTGTCGAATGTGAAGAAATACGAACCTTCTGCTTGATTAGGTTCCTTTGTAATTTTTCCTATAAGAGTTCTAGTGCTGTCGGTTCCAACAATTGTAATTACTTGTTTCCAAGAGTCACCATCTACAGTTGTAACGGTTTTTGTGTTGATATTATTAACCTTACGAATAACTTCGGACTGAAAATTTGTAACAGTCCAAGTACCACATACTCTTTGCTTTCTGCTTCTGAATGAAAGGAATGGGTCTCCATCACCAACTCCGCAGCTTGAAAACACTATTGGAAGAATCACCATAATAGCGGCGATTGCTAAACTCAATGACTTCTTTGCGTTCATACTAATATATTTCTAATTAGACCTTTTAATGATACAGACGGCAAAGTAAACACAAATATTTTTATTAACAAAATTTTTTTTCCATTTTTTTATTTTATGCAACTTTTTTATTCCCGTCTGGTGTGGCTGTTTATAAAAATAACATTATCTTTGCCCTCCAAAAAATAAGAGATATGATTGTTGATACCAAGGAGATTTCTGCTCGTATAAAGCTTGGCTCTATGTTTGTGGTGCTGGTGTTGGTGGCTTTGGTTGTCCTCGATTTGATTTATTCGTGGGTGCCAAGTCATATTCTCGAATACGTTTGCATAGCTTTGTTTGTATTTTTCGAGGCATTCCTATTTATTAAGAAATTCAATTACATCAATTATAATTCCGATGGGTTCAAGATAATATTGAAGTACACCTCGTTGGGAATGCTTTCGGCTGGCAATTTCAAGTTGGAAATACCTAAAAAGGACTTGGTAAACGTGGAACTGCAAAAGTCGATTCTTGGAATGAGGAAAATGATTGTTATATATGTCCGAACTCCAAACGGTGTCGCAAAGTTTAAGCCTGTGAGCGTTTCCATTTTGTCGCAAGACGAACTTACTGGCATGATGGATGACCTTGATTCCATTAAGAGGTAGCTATGGTTGATGACGATAGACTTTATGATGTCGCTCTTACCTTCGTTCACGGGATAGGCGACATAAATGCAAAAAAACTGCTTTCTTTTTTCGGTTCTGCCAAAGACCTTTTCGCTTCCTCGTTCAAGGATTTGAAATCGGTGCAGGGCATTGGCGAGGTTGTGGCTTCGCGTCTTTATGGTAGTTTTGATTCCGCTTTGGCTGCTGCCGAGGAGGAATTGAAGTACATTTATGCAAACGAAGTCGGTTTTGTAACATTTTCGGATGATGCTTATCCGGAGCGTCTGCGCGAATGTGCCGATTCGCCTGCTATATTATATTATAAAGGTATGCCCGATTTTGCAGCCAAGCATATTGTAAGCATTGTTGGTACTCGCAATGCTACAAAGTATGGTGTTGAATTTTGCAATTCCTTTGTGTCGGAACTTGCTGCTAGGTATCCCGATGCGGTGGTTGTGAGTGGATTGGCATACGGAATAGATGTGGCTGCCCACAAGGCTGCTCTCGACAACAACTTGAAAACTTGGGCGGTGCTTGGTCATAGCCTCGAAACAATATATCCTTCGCAGCACAAGAAGGTGGCCGACAGGATAGTCGCCGATGCTGGCGCTTTGATTTCCGATTTTCCTCATGGTGCTAAGATTGACCCTGCAAACTTTGTGAAGCGAAACAGGATTGTGGCTGGACTTTGTGATGCGCTTCTGGTTGTCGAGTCTGGAGAAAAGGGTGGTTCTATAATTACGGCAAACATAGCAAACAACTACAACAAGGATGTGTTTGCGCTTCCGGGAAATGTTACTTCGACCTATAGTCGTGGGTGCAACAAGTTGATAAAGACCAACAGGGCTAACTTGTGCGAATCGTTTGACGACTTTGAGTACATAATGAACTGGACTTCGCGTAAAGAGCCTAAGATGCCTGTGCTTGAATTCAAGTTCGACCTTACACCGGATGAAAAAAAGGTGGCAGATGTGTTGGAAAAATACGAGTTCCTTGATATTGACAACCTGCGCCGTCAATCGGAAATGACACCCAATGAGCTGAGCCTTATATTGTTGCAGCTCGAAATGAAAGGAGCAATAGTTTCCCTTCCCGGAAAAATATTTTCATTAAAGCGCTAAGCCTTATGTTGATAGATACCCATTCGCACATATATGCCGAGGAATTTGACCTTGACCGTGATGAGACCATCAGCCGTGCAAAAGCAGCGGGTGTTGAACATATTGTGTTGCCTAATATTGACTCATCGTCGATAGAACGGCTTTCTTCTCTTGCAAAGTCGGATGCCGAGTATTTCAGTGTTGCCAACGGCTTGCATCCTACATCGGTTGGCGCTGGCTATAAGGCAGAGCTTGAATATATATATTCGGATGCTACTTTTGCTATGTTGCCTAATGTGGTGGCAATAGGGGAGATTGGCATGGACTTGTACTGGGACGACACATATCAGGACGAACAGAAGTATGTGCTTGATTTCCAGTTGTCATACGCGCAAGAAAAGGGATTTCCTGTAATAATACATTGCCGCAATGCTTTTTCGCAGATAATGGATGTGATGTCGGCGGGTGATAGGAACGGGCTGACAGGTGTTTTTCATTGTTTTTCGGAAGATTATGAAGCTGCGAAGCGAGTAGTTGACATGGGTTTTTATATAGGTGTAGGAGGAGTGCTAACATACAAGAAGTCGCTTTTGCCCGATGTTGTTTCGCGGATTCCGTTGTCGGCGGTGCTTCTTGAAACCGATTCTCCGTATTTGGCGCCTGTTCCGCATCGCGGAAAGCGAAACGAATCGTCATTTTTGACAAGTGTTGCCGAAAAACTATCGCTTGTACTTGCTCGAGATTGTTCCGAAATTTGCGAAATAACCACAATGAATGCAAAAAAACTTTTTGGTTTGTTGCGATAACATTCTTTTGTAAGTCAAGTGGTTGCTGCAATTTTCCATTTATTATGAGTGTGTTTTTTCGTTTTTTGACAAAAAAAAGTCGTTAAAAATTTTTATTTCACTTAAATAATTTATTACTTTGCAAGTCCTTTTTGGGTGCACTGGAGAGATGGCCGAGCGGTCGAAGGCGCACGCCTGGAAAGTGTGTATGCGGCGTGAAGCCGTATCGTGGGTTCGAATCCCACTCTCTCCGCCAGATTGGGTTTGAAAATGGTTGAATTTTAAATTTTGAATAAATAAAATAAGTATAACAAAAAGAATTAGAATTAATTAAAAACAGAATTTAGTCATGAAAAAGTTAATCTCGTTACTTACATTGGCAGGTTTGCTGACTTTTGCAACTGCTACATTTGCACAAGACGAAAAAACAGAAGAACAGGCTGAACCAGCACAGACAGAAGTTGTTGCACAGGATGAACCAGTTGCTGCGGACGAAACAGTTCCAGCTGCAACCGAAGAAAAGCCTTTCCACCAGCAGTTGAAGATAAAGATTATTGAAGGTGGTCCTATCTTTATGGGCTTCTTGCTTGTTGCTTTGATTCTTGGTTTGGCAATTGCATTCGAAAGAATTATTTACTTGAACCTTGCTACTGTAAATACCAAGAAATTGTTGAATAAAATAGAAAACGCACTGAATGAAGGTGGTGTAGAAGCTGCAATGGATGTATGCCGCAACACTCGCGGACCTGTAGCAAGTATCTTCTATCAGGGACTTTCAAGATACTCAGAAGGTATCGAAATGGTTGAAAAGTCAGTTGTTTCATACGGTTCCGTTCAGATGGGACAGATGGAAAAGGGCTTGACTTGGATTTCGTTGTTCATCGCACTTCTTCCTATGTTGGGATTCATGGGAACGGTTATCGGTATGATTGGCGCATTCGATGCTATTGAAGCAGCTGGTGATATTAACCCTGCAGTTGTTGCTGGTGGTATCAAGGTCGCTCTTATCACAACCGTAGGCGGTTTGATTGGTGCTATGATTCTTCAGGTATTCTACAACTATATTTTAGGTAAGATTGATACCTTGGTCAACACTATGGAAGATGCTTCAATATCACTTGTTGACATCCTCGTTGACTACAACAAAAAATCAAATAAGTAATTGTTTGTCAATTAAAAAGTTACAGAGATGTTAGAGAAAGTAATTAAAATATTAGGTTGGGTTATATTGGGAGCGGCAGCCCTTATATCAGTGCTGTTCTTCTTAATGCCTAGCGAAGCACCTGAAATGCAGGCTGCTATGGATGCTCTTGACGGAGCAACCGGTGCCGACAAGATTGCAGGTGTTGACGCTGCGGCATCCAATTGGGGCGGCTTTATAATGTACGCCTGCGAAATATTGGCATTATTGTGTGCTGCAATGTTTGTAATCTTTGAGATTGGCGGTGTTATCGTTGATGGTTTTGCTTCACCTAAGACATTGATAAAGCCGGCTATAGCAATCGTTGCCATTGTTGTGGTTGTTGTAGTTGCATGGGCATTGGCTGATGGTATTGCACCTCATACTATTGGTATTCAGAAGGCTGGTTATACACCGGGTGAAGCCTACAGCGACATCAAGTTGGCTGAAGCTGGCTTGTGGATGACCTACATCGCTGGTGCAGCAGCTATTTTGGCACTTGTTTATGGAGCAATCTCCAGATTATGGAAATAATTGTTAATTTTTAAAAGGTTAATATTATGGCAAAAAGAGCAACCCCGGAAATTAACGCAAGTTCTATGGCGGATATTGCTTTCCTGCTCCTCATATTCTTCCTTGTTACAACGACCATGGATGTCGATACAGGTATCCAGCGCCAGTTGCCTCCAATTCCGGAGAATAAGGATCAGAAGACCGATGTAGAGGTCAACAAGCGCAATATCTACCTTGTACTTGTAAATTCAAGGGGTAATATATCTGTAAACAATAAATGGATGGACTTGGACAAGTTGCGTGAAGATGCAAAGAAGTTCATCAACTGCGATAGGGCAGACGACCCAACTCTTCCTGAAATGGAGGAAATTGTAGTTGACGGAATAAAGACTCCAGTCAAGACATCCAAGGGTATCATTTCGTTGAAGAACGACCGTGGAACAACCTACGGTAGGTATATCGAAGTGCAGAACGAACTGGTTGCCGCTTACAATGAGATAAGAAATGAAGCGTCCCGCAAGTACTTCAACAAGCCATACGATGAGCTTAATGATGAACAGCAGGAAGCCATAAGGAAGATTTATCCTCAGCGAATCTCAGAGGCGGAACCTAAAAATTATGGAGGAAAGTAGTATGGCAGTAATGGGAAAAAAGAAAAAGAAAACCCTCGGTGCAATATCAACAGCATCTTTGCCCGATATCGTGTTCATGATTCTTTTCTTCTTCATGGTTTCTACGACTATGCGTGAGGTGGAACTTTTGATTGAACTCAAGGGTTCTGACCTGCCGACTGCAACAGAAATCAAGAAACTCGAAAAGAAGTCGCTGGTAAGCTACATATATGTTGGAAAACCGTTGCAGCAATACCAGAAGACCTACGGTACCGAACCTAAGATTCAGTTGAACTCCTCGTTCGCCGAATTGTCTGACATTTACGAATATATTCTTGCAGAACGTGCAGAGAGAGATGAGGCCGAAGTTCCTTTTATGACAACTTCTCTGAAAGTGCATAGGGATACTAAGATGGGTATCATCACCGACATTAAGCAGGAATTGAGAAAGGCAAGTGCCTTGAAAATCAATTATTCTGCTCGTCAGGACATGGGTTATTAGGTTTTGAAATTTATTTTATGCATGGGGCTGAATTTTCAGCCCCTTTTTTTTTGTTACAAAAACTTTTTTCATATCTTTGCAGGTTGTAAAATAGTGTATTATGTTTTTGTGAAAAAAAATTTTTCACTTAGAGGCAACCGTTTGACATTTTATGCGTTTTACAATTGAATTTAAAATTTTCAAAGAGATGAAACGGATATTGATAGTTCTAATTATGACCTTCGCTTTTGCAGGTGTTTATGCCCAGCAGCAAGGCAGTGTCGTGCCAGACAACAAACTTTATTCAAAGTTTCAGGCCGACGACATAAACAATATGGTAAACCTGTTGCCGCAGGAAATAGTATATTGGAACTGGTTTGCTAATAATGGATATGTGGTGAAAAAGGCAAGTATGGAAGTTGCTCAAAAATTTCCGCCGTTGAAGTTTTTTGACAAGGATACTAAGCTTGCCGCCGAAGAAGAAGTCGCATACGATGAGGCAACATTCAACATTATGGCATACGACTTTGAGATTCTTCCCGATAGGACAAATGTGTATAGAATTGGTGATACCGGATATATTGTAAACATATATTCGAGTCGCAAATTAGTTGAAAACTATAATAGATTTATGGGCCATGAATAGCAAGATAATATATATAACGTTAATATTCCTGCTGTTAGGTTTGGCAGGTTATTCGCAGGTGTACACAATAGACCAGATTACTGCACCTATAACCACTTGTAATGCAACGCTTTATGATTCAGGCGGACCAGAAGGCAATTATTCTGCCAGTGAGAATTATACCGTAACATTCTGTGGAGGTGACGGTGTCCCGAATATGGTTGTTGATGTTGTGGAACTCAGAACCGAAAGTGTTAGTTTCGACTATCTTAAAATCTATGACGGTTCGGGTACAGGTGGAACTCTTTTGGCAACGTTGGGCGGTTCTTCATTACCACCGGATGAAATAGAGACAACTAGTAACTGTGTTACAATTCAGTGGCATAGTGATGGTTCGGTACAATATGCAGGTTTTCGACTTGACATACGTTGCGGTTTCCCTTGTCAGGATTATACAGTGACTATCACTCCCGATGCAGAGTATGATGCGACTGAAGATGCTTTCCTTGGATGTTCGGGCGGTTTAGTATCGGCAAGTGTTGTATTTTTGCACAACAATGAAAGCTACGAGCAGACAATTGATAATACAAATTTTTCGTGGAGTGCGCTGAATAGCAACGGAACGCAGGTTTTTGCAGGTCTCGGACTGAATGAATTGACGGAACCGCTTGCTCCGGGTGCATATTTCTATACTTTGACAACAACAGATATAAACAGATGTCAGGTGGTTTCGAATACCGTGACGGTTTATATATCAGTGCCGCCGACTTTTGAAGGAACAACGATAACCTCAGAAGTTTGTCCGGGCGAAGATGTAGAGTTGATTGGCGTTGTGAATCCTCCACCTGAGTGGCAAATGACTATACAGGAAGTAAACTATGAGCAGCATTGCTTTGATGATGCGCATGAGGATCAAGAACAGGTTAGCTGCTTCTACTATAGTGAGTTTGCACCAGGCCAGACAATACAGTCGGCAGACCAAATAGAATCCATCGGTATGCGTATGGAACACTCGTATATGGGTGACTTGGATATATTGATTCAGTGCCCTAACGGCAATCGTGTAACATTGTTCCATCAGGCATGTGGCGGTGGTTATTTCGGCGAAGCTGTCGATTATGATGATGTTGGCGTAAACTCATGTCTTGATGGTGACCAGTGGGTTGGTGTAGGTTACGACTATTATTGGACAATGAGCAATAACAGAGGTTTGATGTCGGCTAACTGTCCAAACTATAGCAATCCTTTGCCTTCGGGAAACTATCAGCCAGTTGACAATTTCAGCAACTTGGTCGGATGTCCAATCAACGGCGAATGGTGCGTAATATTCATCGACTATCTTGGCGCTGACGATGGTACTGTATTTCAAACAGAGCTTCATTTTGCGGAAGGTCTTATTCCTGACACATCAAACGTTATATCGTTCCAGAATACATACGGTGACGAGATGCAATGGGGTGGCGATGCCGTGCAGACTGATGGCAATTCAGCCAACAATATAGCAAATCCAACAACTCCAGGTCAGGTGGCATACACGTTCTCGGCAACTGATAACTTCGGTTGTACCTACGATACCACGGTGTATGTAACGGTGCGCGACTTTACCGATCCGACTTGCTGTATTGAACCAACTCCAACAATTGCAAGTATTCCCGACCTGATATGTTCTAACAGGACAAACCTTTCTGCTCAGAATGTTCCTAATGGAAACACAGGAGAATGGACTGTTTCTGGTTATCCCAATGGCGATGACGTGAACAATTCGGTAACCTTTACCAATCCTAATGCTCCGAATACGCAGGTAATTGTAAATGGCTGGGGTACATATACGTTCCGTTGGACGGAACATTACATCGGCAGGGACGACTGCAATGGATTTGCTGAGATAACGACAACTTTCAGGCAGCAACCTACAAATAGTTTTGTATATACTCCAATTCCTTGCTTTGGCGGTGAGTGTGAGGTTACATACACCGGTAATATGGATTCGAATGCCGATTATACATGGACTTTCGGTGGTGCGTTTGTGCAAGGCAATCCTAATAGCATGGGACCATTCATTCTAACTTGGCAGGAGGCTGGAACTCATGGTGTAACGCTTACTGTAGATAATGATGGTTGCGTTACAAACGATACTTTGGTTTCGATACTTAATCCGGAACGACTTGTAATTGATTCGATATCGGTTGTTAATGATCCGTGTTATCATAGCAATGGCGGTTCGGCAATAGTTACTCATCATGGTGGAACAATGCCTATAACCTATTCGTGGGCAGCACCTGGAATTGAATTGTTGAATGTAGGTGCTGGTAGCTATACATTGACTATAACCGATGCCAATGGTTGTGTTGCGCAGGCTCCGTTTGTTATTACCGAACCTACAGAAGTTGTTGTTCAGACAATAGAGTCGCAGAACTTGACCTGCTATGCATCGCATGATGGTTCGATTTCGGTATATGCAGGTGGTGGTACTGGTGATTTGCATTATCTGTGGTCGGATGTTGGCGATGGTCCAGAAAACAGAATCAACCTTTCGGCTGGAGAGTACTATCTCACGGTTAGCGATGACAACAATTGTGGAACAACAGCATACGTTGCCCTTTCGCAGCCAGAGCAGCTTTTGATTCAGATGACAACCGATTATGCAGTGTGCGAAGGAGAGCCAACGCCTGTTCGAGTGAACGCTTTCGGTGGAACGTCTCCCTATCATTACATTTGGAACAATGGAAACGGTGAATTTGAAGCTGGTACCGAAATTTCTACTTTGTTGACAGAAACTACACATTATACAGCATATGTACGCGATTCGCACGGCTGTGTCAGCGATATGCAGACAATGACGGTAACGGTAAGTCCTCAGATGGTGATAGACAGCATTATGCTTCGTCAGATTAAGTGCTACGGACATTGCGATGGTCGTGCCGAACTTGCTATGAGAGGCGGTCTTCCACCTCTGCAGTATTCGTGGCCTTCCGATACCTATATATATGATGGTATATGTAGTGGAGCTTATACGGTAACAGTTGCCGACCTTATTGGATGCTCGGTAGTAGGTTCATTTGTAATAACTCAGCCTGATGATTTTGTAATATCAAGGTCGATGGATTCTGTTTCGTGTCATGGTGGCAACGATGGTGAGGCAAGGATATTTGTTGATGGTGCTACTCCTCCATACACTTATTTGTGGCCTAATGGAAATACAACCGATATTCTCACGGCTTCGGCAGGGTCGTACATAGTAACAGTGCTTGATAGTTATGGCTGCCGTTACACTGAGGAATTCAATATTCCTGAACCTACAGCAATGATGGCTTTGCCGATGAATAACGTTACAATCTGTAATGGACAGTCGGCTATATTGACAACGCAAGTAACTGGCGGTACTCCATATTACGACTACAGGTGGTCTGGTCCAGATAGTGCTACATATAATGGTATTCGCTACGAAGTTTCGCCGACCGTAACCTCTACATATAGGCTTACTATTTACGATTCACATGGTTGTTCTATTGAGATGTCGCCTGTAACCGTAAAGCTTAATCCTGATTTGAGAATTGCATCTGTAGTAACAAGCTACGATACTATATGTCCTGGAGATGAGGCTCTTATATATGTTGAAGCGGATGGCGGTAACGGAGGCCCCTACACGTTGACACTGCAGGATGGCAGGGTTGTTCCATCGCCGTTTACGGTAACTCCCGACACTACCACAATGTTCTACATTACGTTGACAGATATGTGTGGAACTCCTTCTGTAACAGATTCGATAGAGATATTTGTACATAGCTTCCCTGATGAATTGTTTACAACAAGTAATGTAGAAGGATGTGTGCCTCTGACAGTTACATTCTCGCCATTGAATATAAATGGAACCCAGTACTTGTGGAATTTTGGCGACAATGATTTTTCTGAGACAGAAATTCCAACTCATACCTATAGGAATCCTGGTGATTTTGATGTTACCATGTCGGTTTGGAGTGATTTTGGCTGCAAGATAGATAAAACATACGCCGATATTATTCACGCATATCCAGTTCCAAAGGCATTGTTTGATGCTGATGTACAGACAGTTTCTGTACTTTCGGCAGAAGTTCTTTTCAACAACAGGTCAATTGATGCCAACAGGTATTTCTGGTTCTTTGGTGATCAGGATAGTTCAACCTACGAAAGTCCACGTCATGTATATCCTGAAATGGGCGAGTATGAAGTTATGCTTGTAGCACAAAACGAACATTATTGTACAGATACAACTACAAGGACGATAACGGTTTACAGTCAATTCTCATTTTATGCACCAACTTCCTTCACTCCCAATGGAGATGGTCTTAACGATTGTTTCCGTATCTGTGGAAATGGCATATCAAGGAACAATTTCCTTTTGACAATATATGACCGTTGGGGAGAATCGGTATTCACTACCACTGACTATTTCCCTGCTGCGTCTTGCGATGCATGCTCGGAAGGTGCGTGGGATGGTACCGACATGGGTAGCAAGAGAAAGGGTGACAAAGTATTGGAAAATGGTATATATTACTGGTATTGTCAGTTTGAAGATGTTTATGGAATACAGCACAGAGAACAGGGAACTATCAATTTGGTACGGTAGTTTGTGCTGTGCGTAACAAAATAAAAAAGCCGCTGGAAAGCGGCTTTTTTATTTGCGTTGAAATTTTCTTACTTGTTAAGTCTGAATCTTTCGTTTCCGTTCTCGAAGTAGTCAACAATCTGGTTGATTGCTGCGATACCTGCGTTAACGTTTGCTTCTTCGGTCTGAGCACCAAGTTTCTTCGGTGTGAAGAATACGCGGTCTGCATAGTTTTCCTTGAGTTCAGCTGCGCATTCTGGAGCAACGTCTGCCATGTACTTGAAGTCTGGTCTTTCTGCGAGAACCTTCTTGAGGTCGTCTTCGTTGATGACTTCCTTGCGGGCGGTGTTGATGAGGGTTGCTCCCTTAGGCATCTTACCGATTTTGCTCATGTTGATTGACTTCTTTGTTTCATCGTTAGCCGGGCAGTGGAGCGAAATGTAGTGGCATGTGCCAAACAGGTCGTCGAGGTTGGTGCACTGCTTTGCGCCAGTCGATTCAATCTGTTCCTTTGTGAGGAATGGATCGTATGCAACTACTTCCATGCCGAATCCCATAGCGTACTTTCCGAGGAGGCGACCAACGTTTCCGTAGCCGTAGATTCCGAGTTTCTTTCCGTGGATTTCCGAACCCGACTTTCCGTTGTAGTTGTTTCTTGCTGCCATAATCATGAGGCCGATTGCAAGTTCAGCAACTGCGTTTGAGTTCTGACCAGGAGTGTTCATTGCAACTACATTGCAAGCTGTTGCTGCATTGAGGTCGATGTTGTCGAAACCTGCACCAGCTCTTACGATTATCTTGAGGTTCTTGCCAGCTTCGATAACTTCCTTGTCGGCAACGTCACTTCTGATAATCATTGCGTCAACATCAGCTACAGCAGCCAAAAGTTTGTCTTTGGTTCCGTACTTTTCGAGTAAAATAACTTCGTATCCAGCGGCTTTTGCCTTTGCCTGGATGCCATCAACTGCTTCTTTTGCAAACGGTTTGTCGGTTGCTACTAAAACCTTTTTCATTTCAAATTGTGTTTTAAATTTTATTAATGTTTTGCTTTTAAAGTTCGGCAAAGATAAATAATATTTACGATGTACGATGTACGATTGACGAATTAAAAAATCGTTAATGTGGTCTAAATGTTCTAGGCATAAAGACCGACTTTCTGATTTTTAACCTTTCCTTCTTTTTTCCCCAATCGTCAATCTAAAATCGTAACCTTTAGCTCGGCGTAGCCAATTCGTCAATCAATTTGCATCTTGTCAGCCAAATCTAAAATCGTAACTCGTCAATCGTAAATAAAGTTGTATTTTTGTGCCCAAATAAAATTTTATGTCATCATTTGAAGATTTTGGGCTTAACGAAAAATTGTTGGCCGCTATAAGGAAGCGCGGGTTCGAGGTACCAACACCTATTCAAGAAAAGGTAATTCCGCAGTTGCTGTCATCCGAAAAGGATATTATCGGTTTGGCGCAGACGGGTACAGGAAAGACAGCTGCATTTGGTCTGCCGATAATCGAAAGGATAGATGCTAAGTCGCAGCACACACAGGCGATTGTGCTTTCGCCTACGCGCGAACTTTGCGTTCAGATTGCCAAGGATTTGGTTTCGTTTGCCGAATTT